>NZ_LT632546.1 GCF_900119695.1 Actinomyces urinae | reverse complement strand
CGCAGTGGAGAGCAATTAACGAGATTGCCCCTCGACTGGGGATTTCAGTTGAGTCGATGCGTCGCTGGTACGAACAGTCTCTGATCGACTCTGGACAACGCCAGGGCTTAACTCGTGAGGAACACGAGGAAATTAAACGGCTTAAACGTGAGAATGCAGAGTTACGGCGGGCGAACGAGATTTTGAAGCTTGCTTCGGCTTTTTTCGCACGAGAACTCGAACACCCCGGGAGTTAATGATCGCTTTCATTGACCAGTACCGCGATCACTACTCAGTCGAGTTCGTGTGCCGGGTCCTTTGCGAACACCTTGAAGGAGGGTTTATCACTCCTCGGGGGTACCGGGCCGCTAAGAGCCGGCCTGCGAGCACCAGGAGCATACGAGACCAGATCCTGATTGAAGTACTACGTGAGATTCACCAGAAGAACTTCAGTGTTTATGGTGTGCGTAAGCTCTGGCACGCAGCTAGGCGTGCCGGCTGGGATATTGGCCGTGACCAGGTGGCTCGGCTCATGAAAATCGCTGGAATTAGTGGGATACGCCGCGGACGTAGACCTGTGACAACTCGGCCAGCACCAGTTCCCGATACTTGCCCCGACTTAGTACAGCGGCAGTTCAAGGCTGTGGGTCCGAACCGGTTGTGGATCGCCGATATCACCTATGTCCGTACCCTGTCCGGGTTCGTCTACACGGCCTTCGTCACCGATGTTTTCAGTCGTAAGATCGTTGGCTGGGCGACCCGGACCTCGATGACAACAGAGGCGTTACCGTTGGAGGCGCTCGAGCAGGCAATCATGAACGCCAGACAAAACCTATCCAATCTTGTTCACCATTCTGATCATGGATCTCAGTACACGAGCATCACCTACAGCGAGAAACTCACTGACTACGGAATCAAACCCTCAACCGGCAGCGTTGGCGATTCCTACGACAATGCCCTAGCCGAGACCGTCAACGGGCTTTACAAGGCCGAGCTGATCTACTCCCAAACCTGGAGGTCATGTACCGAAGTCGAATGGGCAACCCTGAACTGGGTCCATTGGTGGAACAACGAGCGCCTACACGAGGCCCTGGACTACACCACCCCTGAGGAGGCCATCACCAGCTACAATCAACACCGGGCGGCCGAGCTGACCCCCATATAAGAAGCGGAACAAAACCCAGGACGCTTCAATAAAGGGTGTGTTGCAAATGAGGAACTATCAGGTTAGACGAGCTTTTATTGATAAGGAACGCGTAGCTGCTCCGTTAACTAATAGACTTATTTCGGGTGGTTACCAGCAGAAAAACGGTGGTTACATAGATTTTGCCAAGGAATGCGGCGTAAATAATCCCTCGCAGTACTGGCACTTAATCCACTCATGGTCAGACCTTTCCAAACCGGATGCACGATTCACGAAGCGAATACAGTGCGGAGAGCTTATTTTCTGGATGTCAGAGGTGTCGGGTGCTGTGCCCAAGAATGAACTAACTGACCTTGTTGATGAGATTGTTCAATCACCAAAAGATCGCTGTAAATGGAACAAGGTTATTCGAAACAAGTGCTTTGACAGGATTGCTGAACTAGTTGAAGCTCATGAGGCATAGTGCTTACCTTTTGAGAGTTAGTTGCTGGCATCTGTGCTGCTGTTTATGAAAGTGAATAGGCATATTACTGGGTCTGGCATAGAGAGGAAGATAGAAACTGGGGGGGGGCAACAAGTTTGGTCACCACGATGGAAAATGCCTTCAGTTATGCTCTGTTGCTAGTAAAATAGAAACTGTCTGGTGTGTATTGTTCATTTTCGAAGTTGCGGGGGAGAAGCGTAATGTCTGCGAAACTGCGTATAGCGCCTCCTCTTTACGAGTGGGCGTTGGCGCGCAGTAGGAAAACCGTCACTGACCTCGAGAAAAGTTTTCCAAAATTGCCTGAATGGA
The DNA here is from genome assembly GCF_900119695.1 of Actinomyces urinae. Classification (GTDB taxonomy): domain Bacteria; phylum Actinomycetota; class Actinomycetes; order Actinomycetales; family Actinomycetaceae; genus Gleimia; species Gleimia urinae. The sequence goes on along the minus strand of NZ_LT632546.1, from coordinate 180,948 downwards.
TATCTGGGGTTAGCGTTCCTACTTTTACGGATGCAGAAAAATTCGCTGCCAAAACCCATACGCCTTTCGCTTTTCTTCTTCTTGATACTCCTCCTGAAGAAGACCTGCCTATAGCCGATATGCGTACGCTTAAAGACTCTTCGATTCGCCAGCCTTCCGGGGATTTGCTCGACACTATTTACAATGCGCAACGCACCCAGGATTGGTATCGCGACTATGCCCTAAGCAACGGGGCAGAAAAGTTGTCTTTTGTGGGTTCCGTAGGCGTGAATAATAACGTGAGCGAAGTAGCAGCTGAAATCAGCGATCTCCTTGATTTTGGGTTTGATTCTCGAAAACGAATTGGCAATATGTCCAGTTTGTATCGCTACTTGGTCGACAAGATCGAAGAACTCGGAATCCTGGTGCTTACTAACGGAGTGGTAGGAAACAATACTCATAGAAAACTACATGTCGAGGAGTTTCGGGGTTTCTCTTTAAGCGATGAGATTGCGCCTCTTATTTTTGTCAATGGAGCCGACGGTTATTCTGCGAGAATCTTTACCCTTTTACATGAACTAGGGCATATCTGGCTTGGTCATAGCGCGTTGTCCGATGCGGATTTATCTCTCAACGATTCCAATAGCGCAAAATCTGAGGAGCGCTGGTGTAACCAACTCGCGGGAGAGATCCTACTTCCTAAGGATGTTCTTGAGGGTATGCGCGCTACCAAGGTCACCGAAGAATCTGTTACTAAACTTGCGCGAGAAGCTGGCTGCAGCGTCTTGGTGGCGCTGCACAGCCTTTTTGATGCCAACTTTCTTAGCTGGAGTCACTATCAGGAACTATATGGTCGGGAGCTGAGCGCGATAGCTGAAAGAGAAAGCAAGGGGAAGCAGGCCGGGGGCGGAGATTTTTATAAAACTTTGCCTCTGCGCAACTCTCCTACTTTTACCCGCGCTGTGATTGTCTCTACCTTGGAGGGGACTACTCTTTATCGGGATGCCTTTCGGATGCTGGGCACAAAAAAGCCTCAAACTTTCCGCAACTTGGCTGAAAAGCTGGCGGTGGGTTAAATGTATGTGCTGGATAGTAATGTTTTTATCGAAGCCAAAAACCGGTATTACGGATTCGATATCGCTCCGGGATTTTGGGAATGGCTAGAGCGTGTCTACATGACCGGGAAAATCTGCAGTATTAAACCGGTTTATGATGAACTAACTACCGGGGATGACGAACTTGCAGATTGGGTAAAGCTGAAGTCGCATAAAGGTATTTTTACTGCTATCGATGGTGATCAAGCTATATATGATTTTGTCAATCAAATTACAATTTGGGCACGAGGTCAGAATTATAAATATTCAGCGATACAAAAATTTGCGGACTGTGCAGATCCATTTTTAATCGCCTTCGCTGCAGCCCACGGATATACGGTAGTAACTAATGAGCGCTCAGATCCTCACTCTCGAAGATCAGTAAAAATTCCTGACGTTTGTAAAGCGTTGGGCGTAAAATATTGCGACACCTTTACATTGTTCCGTTCAACCGGCGCTCAGCTGGTACTTAGCTAGTTTTCGCGAGGAGATTATCGCGACCTGAAAAAAGTAGCCTGAAGTGCCTTAGGTTTTCTTCGGTTTAAGTGGATGGGGAAATCTGGATTATGCGGAAGAAATTTGATTAGGAAGCGAAGGGCCGGGTTGTCCGGTTGGTGGAGGATCGTATCCATGCGGAGGGGTTGTCGATTCAAGACGCGTGTCAGACGGTCGCACCCAAACTGGGAGTCTCGTGGCATACTGCCCGGCAATGGTTACAGCAAGCACGCAAAACCGGCCAGGTCACGCGAGCTGAGGAAGACGTGGTTGCTGAGAACGCTCGGCTACGCCGGGAGAACCAAGAACTACGTGATATGAACGAGTTGTTGAAAGTCGCCTCGGCTTTTTTCGCCAAAGAACTCGACCCCCAGCGTCGGAAATGATCGGGTTTATCGATACATATCGTGATCGTTTCTCGGCCTGTGTTCATCTGTGGGACGTTAAACCGGCAGCGCCAGGGAGGTTTCATTACCTCCCGCGGCTACCGCAACGCTAAATACGGCACGCCAAGCGCCAGGAGTATCCGGGACCGTGACCTCGTGGCCAAGACTTGCCAGATACACGCCGCAAACTATGGCGTGTATGGGGTTCGGAAAATGTGGCACGCACTTACCCGCTGCGGCCTTCAGATCGGCCGGGAACAAACCGCTAGGCTTATGCGCCTGGCAGGAGTATCCGGGAAGGGGGAAGGGACGTTGCCCACTCACGACACGCAAAGCGAGGCGGGAAGATACCAGAGCGGATTTGGTTCATCGCGATTTTCGTGCCCTGGGCCGAATCGGTTGTGGATTGCGGATATTACTTATGTTCGCACTCGAGCAGGCTTCGTGTATGCAGCGTTTGTGACAGACGTGTTCAGCCGTAAGATCGTGAGCTGGGCGCTTTCCGATTCCATGTGCACTGAAGCATTACCGCTACAGGCGTTGAACCAGGCCATCACCAGCGCGAAGGAGACCAATGAGCTGGTTCACCACAGCGATCATGGGAGTCAGTATGTCTCGATTGTGTATAACGATAGGCTCACTGATGCGGGGATCACTCCCTGGACCGGGAGCGTTGGGGATTCTTACGACAATGCGTTGGCCGAGAACGTCAACGGCTCGAATAAGAACGAGTTGATCAATATCCATTGATGGAAAGATGTTCTTGAGGTTGAGATCGCTACCTTCGAGTGGGTGAACTGGTGGAACCGGATCTGTCTCCACCAAGCCCTTGACTACCGCACACCGGTCGAGGTCGAGAACGAGTACTGGCACCTCACCGACGTATCAATGAAAATAAAAACTAGGGCAAACGCCTAGGAAGCAAACCCAGGACACTTCAACAGCAGCGGTTAATTACCGTTCGGATCGATGATTCCACCGGTCAAAATGCATTGAGCCAAACAATGACAGCTGGAATCCACTTCAATGCAATCTTGAATCATAATTTGAGCTGATGTAGCTACAAATTCCTCTGAGATATGGTGCTAAAGTTCTACTTTTTCATGAGAAGAACGTTTAAACAGCGGCGACACGCCCGTGATAGTACCCGCGTGCTGGAAAATATTTGACGCGGGGGGGGGACATGTATCGTACTGAAGCGTATCCACTACATCAGGACAGTTGCGTCCATTTAGGAGATGAAAGAAATGAAGCGGATTCTAGCTGTTGCTGGCGCTGCCGTGCTTGGCGCTGGTGTTGCTTTCGCCCCTGCACTTGCAGCCGATACTGACGCCATTAATGCCGCGCAAGCAGACGTCGATTGGTTCTGTACCGAAGGAACCGAAACGTTCGACATGGCCGCGTGTGCAGATGCTGAGGCGGCCCTTAAGGCTTTGCTGGAGGAGCCGCAGGCGCCTGCTGAAGAAGAGCAGGCACCTGCCGGCGATTCGGTGAAGCAAGAGATTGCTGACAAGGAGCTGGACGAACAGTACTTCTGTGCAGAAGGCACCGAATACTTTGATCACATTAAGTGTGGCCAGATTCGCGGCGAGATTGAGGATGCGAAGATCAAGGACGCCGAGTTGGACGTCACCTGGTTCTGTGCTGAGGGCACCGAGTACTATGACATGGTCAAGTGCGCGGAGGCTACCGATCGTCTGAACACGCTCCGTCCGACCACGCCGGAGACCTCTGCCACCGAGCAGGACCCCACGGCTTCTGAGGATATCACCGATCCTTCGCAGACCGAGAAGACCAGTGAAACCACCGTTGCTGCTACGGAGAAGCCCAGCGAGTCCAAGGTCGCTGCTGGCGAGAAGAAGCTTGCTAAGACCGGTGCTTCCGTCGCTCTCCTCGGTGGCGCGGCAGCCGCACTTGCAGGCGGTGGCGCACTCCTCGTAACCAGGCGTCGCTCTCTCTAATCACTAGTTTAACTCCGCCACGCGGAGACTAACCAGAGCTAGAAGTTTGGCCGGGTGCTTTTGCGCCCGGCCAAACTTATATATAAACCCAAAACAGTTTACCCGCCGAATACAGGCTCGCTTACTCAAAAGCTCCCTCGACGAAATATGCCTACAGGCCAAAACTCTGCAATTATGGAAACGTGGACACAGACAACACTCCCGTACAAAGATCAGGCTCTATTCTTCTAGCAGCCACACCCATTGGAGATACTAATGATGCGTCTCCTAAACTCATTCGTGCCCTCGCAGAAGCAGACTTGGTGGCCGCGGAAGATACTCGCAGGCTTCTAAAGCTCGCCTCACGTCTGGGTGTACGCATCAACGGCGACATCAAATCCCTTCACGAGCACAATGAGAACGAGCGAGTAGACACGATCTTGCACCGAGCTGACGATGGCGAACGAGTCCTCATCGTCTCCGACGCTGGCATGCCCACGATTTCCGATCCCGGCTATCGGGTGGTCAGCGAAGCAGCGAAACGAGGCATCCCAGTCTCCGCCCTCCCCGGCCCGTCCGCAGTACTTACCGCCCTCAGTGTCTCGGGCCTACCCACCGACAGGTTCTGCTTTGAAGGCTTCATCCCCCGTAAACCTGGGGAGCGCGAACGCCGCCTCGAAGATCTTAAAGAAGAGCCGCGTACCATGGTGTTTTTTGACTCCCCAAAGCGGATTCACGAGAACCTCACAGACATGGCCAACGTATTCGGAGGGGCACGCAAAGCAGTGCTCTGCCGAGAACTTACCAAGATCCATGAAGAGATTATTCGCGGCGACCTCAACCATTTAATCTACGCAACCCGCGACGACGTCAAAGGTGAACTAACGCTTGTCGTAGCAGGTGCGGATCCGCGCGAAAAGAATGCTGAAGACTACGTTGCTAAAGTCATTGCCCTAGCCGAAGGCGGAATGAAACTGAAAGCCGCTGCCAAACTCGTATCGGAAGAAACTGGAGTTCGTAAAAACGAGCTGTACCGGGCGGCGCTCGCTCGTAAACCCGAGTAGTAGCCATTCGATCTCAGTGTGGGAAATGCGGCGCTTAAAGATCTTCTCCACTGAAATTTAAGAAGTTCAAACCCCTGGCAACCTAGAAGCTCCGAATTGAAGCGGTTTCCTTTATTGACAAAAGAACGTCAGCGAGGGGAGTAGGTGGAACCACGTCCTGCAAAAGCACTAAAGTAGAGCCATGAGTCGAATTCTGTCAGCAGTAGCATGGCCGTATGCAAACGGCCCTCGTCACATCGGACACGTAGCAGGCTTCGGGGTGCCCTCCGACGTATTCTCTCGCTACATGCGGATGCGGGGCCACGAGGTGCTCATGGTCTCAGGTACCGATGAACATGGTACGCCCATCCTCGTTGCCGCTGATGAGCAGGGCATGACCCCACGCGAACTAGCCGATAAGAACAACCGCCTGATCGTTGAAGACCTAGTGGCCCTCGGCCTGTCATATGATCTCTTCACACGTACCACCACCGGTAACCATTACCAGGTGGTGCAATCCATGTTCGAAGTAGTGCGCGACAACGGCTACATGCTTGTCCAACGCACGCACGGTGCAGTGTCGCCATCCACGGGGCGCACGCTACCTGACCGCTACATTGAAGGCACCTGCCCGATTTGCGGTGACCCCGGTGCTCGCGGCGACCAGTGCGACAACTGCGGCAATCAGCTGGATCCCACCGACCTCATCGATCCGAAGTCGCGAATCAATGGGGAAACCCCAAAGTTCGTGGAAACCGACCACTACTTCCTCGATCTTCCCGCTCTCGCCAAAGCGCTGTCGGCGTGGCTGGATGATCGTGAAGAATCGGGACGCTGGCGTCCTAACGTCATTAAGTTCTCGCAGAACTTCCTTGAAGACATCCGCCCGCGCGCCATGACTCGCGACATCGACTGGGGTATTCCCGTGCCAGGTTGGGAAGACCAGCCCTCCAAACGCCTTTACGTTTGGTTTGACGCGGTAGTTGGCTACCTGTCGGCATCGATCGAGTGGGCGCGCCGCATTGGCGATCCTGACGCTTGGCGCAAATGGTGGAACGACCCCGAAGCGCTGTCTTACTACTTCATGGGCAAAGACAACATCGTGTTCCACTCGCAGATTTGGCCAGCCGAACTGCTCGGCTACAACGGTGCCGGCGATAAGGGTGGTCAACCCGGCGAACTTGGCAAGCTTAACCTACCCACCGAGGTGGTATCTTCCGAGTTCCTCACGATGGAAGGCAAGAAGTTTGCCTCCTCGCGCGGCATCGTGATCTACGTGCGCGACATGCTACAGCGCTATCAGGCGGACGCCCTGCGCTACTTCATCAGCGCGGCCGGGCCAGAAACCTCCGACGCTGACTTTACGTGGGCGGAGTTCGTGCGCCGCACCAACTCTGAACTCGTAGCCGGCTGGGGCAATCTAGTTAACCGCACGGCCTCCATGATTGCCAAACGCTTCGGTGAGATCCCACAGCCGGGTGAACTGGAGCAGATCGACCGCGACCTCCTCGGCAAGATCGAGGCCGGATTCAAAACTGTTGGGGATAAGATTAGCCGCCACCACCAAAAGGCTGCGATCCGTGAAATCATGGCTCTCGTTGGGGAAGCTAACAAGTACGTTGCGGACACCGAACCCTTCAAGCTGAAGTCCGAAGAGCAAATGCCGCGCCTACGCGCGATTTTGTGGACGCTAGCGCAAGCGGTTGCTGACCTGAACCTCATGCTTTCGCCGTTCCTACCGACCTCCGCAAACGCTGTTGACGCGGTTATGGGTGGTAAAGGCGAAATCGCGCCAATGCCGCGCATCGAAGAGGTAACGGACCTTGACGTTAAGGCCGAGGACGGCTCGGATCTGCACTATCCGATCATTACCGGCGACTACAGTGGCTTCCCCGAGTGGAAGCGCCACGACGTGGTACCCGGCACGGTGATAGGTAAGCCAAAGCCCGTGTTCCAAAAGCTTGATGACTCCGTCATTGAAGAAGAACTTGAACGCTACGCCAGCCTAACCGATAAGTAGACGAAGAGCCGCAAAGACCTAAAAGTATGGGTGCGAATCCTGGAAAGCAGGACCCGCACCCATACTTCTACCGTTTTGAAATAGCCCCGCATTTAACGGGAGCCCGAGCAGACTACTTGCTGGACTGAGCCGCCTCGTTCGCTAGATCAAACGAGTCATAGCCGCCCGTCAGATTGCGAACCTTGAAACCCTCCTGCGAAAGGATACGCTCAGCCAAGTAGGCGTTCAGGCCCGTCTTGCAATGCACAGCGATCGCTCGATCGGCCGCAATTTCGCGCAACTCGTCAAGGCGGCCACGAAGCTCGAAAATCGGGATAGCCACAGCCTCGCGGATCACGCGATCCGGGGCAATCGTGTGAGTAGGGCGAACATCCAAAATGACCTCGTCCGCCTTCACCTGCTCAAAATCGGAGAAGTCCCAGATCGGCGCGTTCCCCTCAAGCGTGTTGCGTGCAACGAAACCAAGAATGTTGATCGGATCCTTAGCTGCGCCAATGGGGGGAGCGTAGGTGAGTTCCAGCTCCGCAAGGTCCTCGGCGGTCATTCCCGCGCGGATCGCGGTGGCAAGGACGTCAATGCGGCGCTCCGCTCCGTCCTTACTCACAGCTGCGGCGCCCAGCAGGCGCCCATCGGGAGCGAAGTTAGCATTCAAATGGATTGGTGTTGAGCCGGGGTAGTATCCCGCGTGGTTGGCTGCATGGATACGAATCGTGGTGTGCTCTATGCCCATTCGGTCAAGCTTTTCTGAGCTTGCACCCGTGAACGCCGCAACGTAGTTAAAAAGGCGAATGCCAGCGGTCCCGAGCACCGGAGCCTGCCTAATTGGCTTGCGGCCCAAAGCCACGTCTGCCGCGCGCCTGCCCTGCCGGTTTGCCGGGCCCGCCAGCATTACCGGAGCCACGCTGCCGTCTGCCCACTGCACCTCGACGGCGTCACCAACTGCAAGAATGTCCGGATCCGAAGTTATCTGGTTCGCATCAGTTAAGATGCCGCCGCGCTCACCGAGCTCGAGGCCCGCGTCCTTAGCCAGCTGAGAGTTGGGGCGCACACCCATTGCGGTTACCACCACGTCAGCCTGCAGTTGCTTGCCATCAGACAAAGTGATCTTCACAGGGTAGCCATCGCCGTCCTCAAACTTCGAAGCTCCCACACCAAGATGCAGGCCAACCCCGTTTGCGCGAAGCTCGCGATGTAGCACCACTGCCAGATCACCGTCCATCATGGGCAGGACGTGGCTGGCGAACTCCACCAGTTCAACCTCGAACCCGCGGTGGACCAGCGCCTCTACTGCTTCTAAACCAATGAAGCCCGCGCCAATCACAATCGCTTTGGCCGCGCGGTTCTCATTCGATTTTGCAAGGCCCGCCTCGGCCAAGCTGATGACCTTATCCATCTCGGGGATAGTGCGCAGCGTTGAGACAGCCGGATGGTCAATGCCCTCAATCGGGGGAGTGGTCGCTAGCGAACCGGGGGCTAGAATCAGCTTGTCGTAAGCCTCTTCATACTCGCCCTTCGGGCCCGCGACCGTCACCGTTTTCGCATCGCGATTGATCCGGGTCACCCGAGTTTCAATACGCACGTCCAAGTTCGAGCGGCGAGCCAGCGACTCGGGAGTGTGCAACAAAAGCGCATCTCGTTCCTCGATCTCCCCGGCTAAATGATACGGGAGGCCGCAATTGGCAAACGAGACGTACTCCCCGGCCTCAAAAACTACAATCTCGGCGTGCTCATCGATACGGCGAGCCCTCGCCGCCGCGGACATGCCGCCGGCAACGCCACCAATAACTACAAGCTTCATGACACTCCTAAAACCGAACAGCTGCGCAAACTACGCAAGGGACAAGAAGATTTTGCGAAGTTCCTCAGCGTCGGGATGATCATCCACCCCGCTGCCTTCACTGGCCGCACAAGACTGGATGGCCGCCAAAACCATCGCGTACGTAGCCCTGTCCACCGCCTTCGATGCCGCGATCATTTGCGGCAAAACCTCTAGGCACGGCTTGTCTTCCTCAAGCTGGCGGATAATGGCATCTATTTGACCGCGTGCCCGAGAGAGGCGGTTTCGAACCGCGCGGCGATCTTTTTCGCTTACTTGAACTGAAGCCATTTTTACAACCTGCAATCTATACGAAAGATACCCCCACGGGTTTACGACCGATCATATCGTGTACCCGTGGGGGTATTCTCGAGAGGGAGTTAATCGAGTGGAAAATCACCACATCTTGGACTTCTTCTCCTTTACGCTTGCTATAGCCGCAGTGATCAGCATGATGAGGCCCATCACCGTTAGACCCGCCGTTCCGATCAGAGGCCAGTTGAACATGTGCCACCACGGCATCGAGATGATAAGCGCTCCGATGGCAATTAGAGTGAGTGCCCAAGTCAGCAGGCCGAACTTAACCGAACGATCCTCGTCTTCATTCTCTAGGGGAGGCTGAAAAGCGGGACGTTGCGGAGCAAAGCCGGTATCTGCAAACGGGTCTTCCTGGCGGCGCGAGTCTTCGAAGGAGGAAGCGGGGCCAGGCGTTTCGTTGGGGACATGCCCGGCCTGCGCTGGCTCATTTTGCGAAGACGCGGTTGCGAAGACTTCAGGCTCTGCCGCGATGTTCTCCGTTTCAGTCGCGTCGGACTCGCCTGTAACGCGCGGATCAAACGCGCTGGGCTGGTCCGCTGGGTCAAAGTTAAGCTCTGGAAGAAGCTCGGTTGCGCCGGAGTCCTCTCCCTCGCCCATCGGCATTTGGGCGGTGCTGTCCACCTCAAACGAGGTGGTCTTATCTTCGTCAGGAATGTTCTTATTTTCCGTCATGATTCACTCCTAAAAAGCTAAAAAGGCCGATGCGCTGCCAACAACCATCATGAATCCTGGGACCAGCACCGTCACTGCAATCGACAGCGCGGTGAGCCACGTGCCCTGCTTGCCCTGCAGCGCGCGCACGCCCAAAACCATTCCGGTGATTATGAACGCAACGCCAACCACCGAGGTAGCGATAATGCCCGGATTCGCAAAGAAGTCCATCCGCCACAGTAACCAAGTCAGGGCCGTAACGAGGAACAGTGAACCCGTAATGCCAAGGAATGCAGACACGCCAGGTCCCTGCGGGCGTGTCCTCACCGGATAAGGCGGTAGTGGTGCGGGTTGCCCATACGGGGCGTAGGGAACTGGCCTCGGCTCAGGGCCACGCAAGGGGGGCGCCGGTTGGTTCGAGTTCCATGCTGTTTGATCGGTCCTGAACGCGGCATTCGTTGGAGCGGGACCAACTACACTTTCCTCGTGTTCCGGTGTAGCGTCCGAGACATTCCAAGCCGGGGCATTTGGTTCCTGCTGGTTTTGGTTAGGCAGGGAAGTCTCACCGGGCTGGACCGCGTTGCCAGTTTCGTCAAACCTGAAGTCGTTCTGGCGGGGAGGAAATGCGTTGCCGTGAGATTGGGGTGCCTCACCATAGGGCGGGCGCGGACTGAACTGGCTTTCAAGCTCCTCACGCTGTTTGCGTTTACTCATCAGAATAATGATCAGCACAGCCGCTGCGACCAAGAAGAATGTTGCGACGGTACCTCCCGCCCCATACAACCCTCCAATCCAGCCATCGCCCGTCTTGTACTCGATAGAAATGGGCCAGAAGAATCCGAAAATAGCGAACGCTGCCACACCCAAGTGCGCGATATCGAAACGCGCCTGAATGAACTCTTCAAGATGGATTCGGTTATCCGTGCGTTCTGGAACGAGCGCCCAGAGCGCCGCATATGCGAACAGCATCACGCGCGGGTTCAAAATCGCGAAAATGAACATCAGGCCGCGAATCAGGTTGGCGTCAAGGCCTGTGATAACTGCGGCGCCGGAAGCCACGCCGCCGATCCAACGATCGGGTTCGCGGCGAATACGCCAACTGCGGATCGAATTGAAAAAGCTCTGCCGACCCCGCTCATCTGGCTCGTAGGGCGGGCGCGGAGGCTGATAGTTGTAACTCATGATTCAATAATCACCCGCGCCGCCGTCTTGCGGTATCAGGGAAGGCCCTGATTTCACCCTGAATCTGGGGTAGGGGAAGTACAAGCGAGGTTATTTTTTGGCACTATGAGAGTGTGAATAGCGCGCAACAACAGAATTGGCTGGCCGCAGTAAGGCCGCCGCTCGAACGCACTCCGCGAGGAGCGGATGGTAGGCCTAAGCCGTGGCTGGCAGGTGTCGTATCCGGGCTGTCCGTACATTTGCGCGTGTCCGTCACCGTGCTACGCGTAGCCTTTTTGGTGCTTGTGCCGCTTGGGAGCCCAATCCTCTACGTGTGGTTGTGGGCACTCACGCCGAAGGTGAGTGAAGAACGCAGATACCGCTCGGCCCGCATTGCCCGGCCCGTTAAAGAGCACCGAGACGTGCCAGCCGGCACCGCCCGCAACGGCATCGCCTTTGCCATTGCCCTCCTTCTAGCTGCCGCGATCTTCTGGGCTGTGCAATCCGGGTGGATCTACCTCAGCAAAGACTGGATCGCAACCGCCCTCCTACTTGCCGGCATCGCCCTCATCTGGGTGCAATCCTCCAGCGTCCAAGACTGGAGAAACCCCATGGTGCTTGGTCTAACCGGAACAGGTGTAGTTGCCGTCCTCGGCGGCGTCACCCTGCTACTACTCGGGGGAGGATCCGGCCTGCTTCCCGGCCTGATCCTAGGCCTGGCCCTCATCCTCGTTCTCGCGCTCGCATTCTCGCCCCTAGTTATGCGCATGACCAAAGAGCTCTCCGCAAACCAGGTGGCTCGTGCCCGAGAAACCGAACGTGCTGACATTGCCGCGCACCTGCACGACTCCGTCCTCCAAACCCTCACTCTAATTAAGAACAATGCGGACAATCCCACGAGCGTGCGCTCTCTTGCCCTCAAACAAGAACGTGAATTAAGAGCGTGGCTCTACACGGGAGCGGAACGAACAAGCGCGTCAGCCCGGCGCCTACTCGAAACGTCAATTGAGGCGGTTGAAGAACTTTACGGCGTGGAAATCGAAACTGTAACCGTTGGTGACGGCGCGCCCGGCTCCAACGAGCAGGCTGCCATCGCGGCCGCCACAGAAGCCGCCAAGAACGCCGCACGCCACGGAGCGCCGCCCATCCAAATCTACGCAGAAATTGGCGACCAATACGACATTTACATCAAAGACGCGGGCCCCGGCTTCGACCTTTCAAACATGCCTCCAGACAGGCACGGCGTGCGCGACTCCATCATCGCTAGAACCGAACGCGCCGGCGGCCGCGCAGAAATCCGGACCCTAAACCCCGGAACCGAAATTCACATCAGCGTTCCTCGAAGTGAAAAGATTAAACCGTGACACTAAACGTAATAATCATTGACGATCACCCCCTCGTGCGTGCAGGCGTGCGTCACGAGCTGTCAAAATACCCTGAAGAAGTCCGTGTTATTGGGGAAGCCGAAGATGTAGATACCGGTATTGCCCTCGTTCGCGAACTCCAGCCAGACGTAGTCTTGCTAGACGTGCATCTACCCGGTGGAAGAGGCGGAGGCGGCGCTGAAATTCCGCGCACAACCGCTGACCTTCCCAACGTGCGCTACCTGGCCCTCTCCGTGTCGGACTCGCCCGAAGACGTGGTTGCAACCATACGCGCAGGCGCTCGCGGGTACGTCACTAAATCGATTTCCACTAAGGACCTCGTGGGAGCGATCATCCGTGTTGGTGCCGGTGACGCCGCCTTCTCGCCGCGCCTCGCCGGATTCGTTCTCGACGCCTTTGGAACTCGTGAAATCGCCACCACCGATGAGGAACTCGACTTGCTCTCCGCGCGCGAACGTGAAGTTATGCGGCTAATCGCTCGTGGATTCACCTACAAAGAAGTAGCGGGCGAACTTTTCATCTCGGTCAAAACGGTAGAAACCCACGTTTCATCTGTACTGCGCAAACTACAGCTGTCAAACCGCAATGAACTCGCGCGTTGGGCTGCCGCAAGAAATATCGTGTGAGGGCCCCACTAACTTCATGTCCGTGGCAGTGTGTACAGTTGATGCGGGCGGCTAACCTGCCCGAATAGTCGACAAGTTGGAAAGCGCGATGCGAAGCTTTAACGAACCTGCACACTCCTACACCGCACTACCTGGCCTGCCTCCACTGGCGGCGCAAGGAGACGAGCCGGAAGTATCGTGGGATACGCCGGGCACGCTGTGGGATGAACCAGCGTCTGTTGACACCAGTGACCTCACAAACGGCCTCAATCCGCAGCAGCATGAAGCCGTTGTATACGAGGGTGGGCCGCTACTCGTGGTGGCCGGAGCGGGATCTGGAAAGACGCGCGTGCTCACTCATCGCATTGCATACCTGCTCCGCACGGGGAGGGCGCGCGCCAGCGAGATCCTCGCAATCACATTTACCAACAAAGCTGCGGCCGAGATGCGGGAGCGGGTTGCCGGTCTCATCGGCCCCGAAGCGCGCCGTATGTGGGTATTCACTTTCCACTCCGCGTGCGTACGCATTCTGCGCGAGCAATACCAGGCGGCGGGTCTGCGCTCCTCGTTCACCATTTACGACCAGCAGGACTCCAACCGTCTCGTCACCATGGTTGCACGCGCCCAAAACATCGACACCAAACGGTTTAGTGCCAAAATGCTTCAGGCGCGTATTTCTGACCTCAAGAACGACCTCATCACGCCCAGTAAATACGCTGAGATCGCGCCAAACGATCCGGTTTCGCAAACCGTTGCAAACGTCTACCGCGACTACCAGAAGCGCTTGCGCGAATCGAACGCTCTCGATTTTGACGACCTCATCATGCGCACCGTTCAGCTTCTCAAAGAGAATAGGGCCGTTGCGGAGCATTATCACAGGAGATTCCGCCACATCCTCGTTGACGAATATCAAGACACGAACCACGCGCAATACGTGCTCATCCGTGAACTAATTGGAGATGGCGCCGATGTTCCGCAGGGCGAACTGACGGTAGTTGGTGACTCGGACCAGTCGATTTACGCATTCCGGGGCGCCACCATTCGCAACATCGAAGAGTTCGAAAAAGACTTCCAGAACGCGCACACCGTGGTCCTAGAACAAAACTACCGGTCCACTCAAAACATTTTGTCGGCCGCAAACGCCGTCATCTCAAAAAACTCCGGGCGGCGCGCGAAGGCCCTGTGGACTGACCTGGGCGCTGGAGACAACATTGTCTACGACGCCGCAGAATCTGAACACGACGAGGCGCGCTTCATCATCGGTGAAATCGACAACCTGATCGGCACCTACAAGTACGGCGACATGGCGATCTTCTACCGCACCAACGCCCAATCGCGCGCCCTAGAAGAATCGCTTGTCCGAGCCGGCATTCCATACCGCGTTGTGGGCGGCACCAAGTTCTATGAGCGCAAAGAAATCAAGGACGCGATTGCCTATCTGCAGGCCATCGCAAACCCTGACGACACGGTTTCGTTGCGCCGCATTATCAATACGCCCCGGCGTGGCATTGGCGACAAAGCAGAGGGGGCGTTCATCGCCCATGCCGACATGTATGCCACAAATTTTGGAGGGGCGCTACGCGAAAACTGGATTGCAAAAGACTGCCCGCGCGGGGAAGGTGAGGGCGTAGACCTGCCCGAGGGGGCATGGGAAGCGCACATAGACAAAGTGCGTGCAGAAGGCGGCGGCAACCTGGTTACAGGGGCTAGCCCGAGGGCGCTCAACGCGGCCGCCGGTTTCTGGGGTCTGCTCGAAACCATGCGATGCGCAGTAGAAGCAGGAGCGACCATTAGCTCTGTGCTCGACGACGTCATGGAAGTCACCGGCTACCTCAAAGAGCTACGCGAATCTAACGATCCGCAAGATGCCTCCCGCGTTGAGAATCTGGCGGAACTGCACTCCGTGGCCGAGGACTTTGCCCAGGTGAATCCCGAGGGCGGGCTAGTGGACTTCCTTGAACGGGTATCCCTCGTAGCAGATGCCGACCAGGTTCCAGACTCCGCGGACCTTGCGGGCGGCGTGAGCAGTGGGGAAGTGACCTTGATGACCGTGCATACCGCTAAGGGCCTGGAATTTCCCATCGTGTTTGTAACCGGCCTCGAGGATGGAACGTTCCCGCACCAGCGCAGCCTCACCGACGAAAGCGAACTATCCGAAGAGCGTCGCCTCGCATACGTTGCGATCACGCGCGCCCGGAAGCGCCTGTACCTAACGCGCGCCGCAGTGCGGTCTGCATGGGGAACGCCCGTGGATTTGCCCCCTTCGCGTTTCCTGGACGACATTCCTGGCGAGGTGTTGGAAATCAGGCGTGAGCATACCCAAATGGACAGTTACCGCTCCGGTGGTTATGGATCTGGCTACGGGTCCAAATACAGTTCCGGTTCGGGCTATTCCGATTCTGACTTCAGCCCCGCCTTTGGGTCGGGCCGCTACCGGGGCTCCCACTCTGGGAAGCGATCGTCGCGCGTCACCTCGCGTTTTGACAGTGACGCTGTCAGCCGCGTGAGGGAGGTCGGCGAGAAGTTTAAACCCACCAAACTCGGGCAAGGCAAGGCGAAGAAGAGTTCCGCCCCCGCGATTCAGCTGGACGCGGGTGATCGGGTTAAACATGCCTCGTACGGTGAGGGAGTGGTGATCCGCTTGGAGGGAGACGGAGCGTCGCAGGTGGCGCACGTCGATTTTGGTGAAGGGAAACCGCGCAGATTACTGCTTCGTTACGCTCCGCTAAAGAAGCTCTAAGCATTTCTTGGCGAGCTAATGGCGTAAATCTCAAACTTGATATACGAAAGTGAGATTCGCGCCATTAGTGACGCATTTTTTGCGGCAAGAGGCTAACCTGATATCAAGATGTCTCGATGTCGAGCTTCTTTTGATGGGAGCTCTTCTTCAGATTTCGTAACCGAGGACCATACGATCCAGACGAAAGGCAAGGGCGTGGATCTATACGAATACCAGGCGCGCGACCTCTTTGAAGCGCACGGTGTACCAGTTCTCCGTGGCATCGTCGCCACCACCCCAGATGAAGCAGAAGCGGCAGCTACCGAACTGGGAGGCGGCACCGTAGTTGTCAAAGCCCAGGTCAAGGTTGGCGGCCGTGGTAAGGCAGGCGGCGTTAAGCTCGCGCATTCGCCCGCTGAGGCCCGTGAGAAAGCTGAGGAAATCCTCGGTATGGATATCAAGGGCCACACCGTCCACCGCGTTATGATCGCCGAGGGCGCCGCGATCAAGGAAGAGTACTACTTTTCCATCCTTCTTGACCGTGCCAACCGGCGCCACCTGGCCATGTGCTCGCGCGAAGGCGGCATGGACATCGAGACCCTCGCGAAAGAGCGTCCCGAAGCCCTCGCCAAAGTGGGCTTGGACGCCACGGTTGGTATCGATGATGCGAAAGCGCGTGAAATCCTTACCGAGGCCGGCTTTACTGCTGATGAACTTGATGCGCTTGCTCCCGTCCTCGTGAAACTTTGGGACGTTTACAAGGGCGAAGATGCAACGCTCGTTGAGGTGAACCCGCTGGTCAAGGTTGAAAGCGGCTCGATCATTGCCCTCGATGGTAAGGTCTCGCTCGATGACAATGCCGCATTCCGGCACCCTGAACACGAGGCCTTGAAGGACACTTCGGTGCAGGACCCGCGCGAGGCCAGGGCCAAGGCAGAGGGCCTGAACTACGTTCGCCTCGAAGGTGAGGTTGGCATTATTGGAAACGGCGCAGGCCTCGTCATGTCTACCCTTGACGTCGTCGCATACGCCGGCGAGAAATACGGTACGCGCCCCGCGAACTTCCTCGACATCGGTGGCGGTGCTTCCGCAGAGGTTATGGCCAAGGGACTCGACGTCATCCTTGGTGACGAGCAGGTGCGTTCCTGCCTCGTAAACGTTTTCGGTGGCATCACCGCGTGCGATGAGGTTGCCAAAGGCATCATCGGCGCCCTCGAGCTGCTAGGCGACGCTGCAACGAAGCCGATTGTGGTGCGCCTGGACGGCAACAAGGTTGAAGAAGGCCGCGCTATTTTGGCCGAAGCCAACCACCCCCTCGTAACCATGATTGAGACCATGGACGGCGCTGCCGCCAAGGCCGCTGAACTCGCGAAAGCCTGAAAGGACCGAAAAGATGGCTATCTTTCTAGATGAAAATGATCTGATTATCGTCCAAGGCATGACGGGGTCAGAAGGCACCAAGCACACCACGCGTATGCTATCTGCTGGCACCAAGGTGGTGGGCGGCGTGAACCCGCGCAAGGCTGGACAAACTCAGACATTCGACGTCACGCCATACGGCCCCATGGCCGACAAGGTTGAGGCTGGCCAGGTAGAGGTCTCTGTTTTTGGAACCGTTGCTGAGGCTAAGGAAGCAACTGGGGCGGAGGTCTCCGTAGTTTTCGTGCCCCCACGTTTTGCCAAGGGCGCCGTCCTCGAGGCCGTAGAGGCGGGTATGCGCCTAGTCGTGGTAATCACGGAGGGAATCCCCGTTCAGGACTCCGTTGAGTTCCGCCAAGCAGCTGAAGCTAAAGGCGTTCAGTTGATCGGCCCGAACTGCCCCGGCATCATCTCGCCCGCAAAGTCCAACGTGGGTATCACGCCTGCCGATATCACGGGTCCCGGCCGCATCGGCCTAGTCTCTAAGTCTGGCACGCTCACCTACCAGATGATGTACGAGCTTTCCGACATTGGCTTCACCACCTGCATTGGTATCGGTGGCGACCCGGTCATCGGAACTACGCACATCGATGCTCTTAAGGCCTTTGAAGAAGATCCTGACACCGAACTGATCGTCATGATTGGCGAGATAGGTGGCGACGCGGAAGAACGCGCAGCCGAGTACATCAAGGCACACGTAACCAAGCCCGTAGTTGGCTACGTTGCGGGCTTTACCGCTCCGGAGGGCAAAACCATGGGGCATGCCGGTGCGATCGTCACCGGCTCGTCCGGTACTGCGGACGCCAAGAAGGAAGCGCTCGAGGCAGTGGGCGTGCGCGTAGGCAAGACACCTACCGAAACCGCTAACCTCGCTCGCGAAATCCTCCTGGGCTAATCGATAAGCGCTAAGGGCGGCCCCACGTCGTTGTGAACTGTCCCCTGAAAGTTAGACAGTTTAATAGTAGGGGTTCTTAGGCTACGAGGGCATGATTCCGATATTCGTTCGGGGTCATGCCCTCGAGTCGTTGTTGGATGCGTTGGTTGTTGTACCAGTGGATGTAGTCCTGTATTTGATTGGCTAGGTCTTCGGTGTTGGTGAACGCTTGTTGGTAGAACAGTTCTGCTTTGAGGTGAGCGAAGAAGTTTTCTGCCATTGCGTTGTCATGGCAGTTACCTTTTCTGGACATGGATTGAGTAGCGTTGTAGTTGGCTAGTAGGGCTTTCCAACTGTGGTGTTGGTATTGGAATCCTTGATCCGTATGCATGATCATGCCCGGTCCTGGCTGTGAAGCGTACTGAGTTTTGTTCCGCTTCTTATACGGGGGTCAGCTTGGCTGACCGGGTTTGATTGTATCTTGTGATGACCTCTTCGGGGGTGGTGTAGTTGAGCGATTCGTGGAGCCGTTCAGTGTTCCACCAATGGACCCAGTTCAAGGTAGCCCATTCGACCTCGGTACATGAACTCCAGGACTGGGAGTAAATCAACTCGCTCTTGTACAGTCCGTTGACTGTCTCAGCTAGCGCGTTATCGTAAGAGTCACCAACCGAACCGGTCGAAGACTTAATCCCGTAGTCAGCGAGCTTATCGCTGTAGGCAATCGATGTGTATTGCGAGCCGTGATCAGCATGATGAACCAGACCATCAAGACCCTCTTTTGCGCCCATGATGGCCTGCTCAAGTGCCTCCAGTGGAAGAGCCTCGGTGGTCATGGTCGATCTGGTAGACCATCCCACGATCTTCCTGGAGTACACGTCGGTGACAAAGGCCGTGTAGACGAACCCTGACAAGGTGCGAATGTAGGTCATATCAGCGACCCATAGCTCGTTAGGCCTGCTGGCCTTGAACTCCCGGCTCACTAGATCCGGGCGAGTATCTGGGACTGGTGCTGGCCGGATGGTCACAGGCACCCGGCCGCGGCGAACACCGCTAATACCGGCGATCTTCATAAGCCTGGCGACCTGGTCACGACCGATATTCCACCCTGCACGCCTGGCAGCGTGCCACATCTTGCGTATCCCATACACGCCATAATTGCGAGCATGGATCTTCTTTAGCTCGTCGATCAGCATCCGGTCTCGTATGCTCCTAGCGCTGGCAGGCCGACTTTTAGCTAGCCGGTAGCCACGGGAGGTAATAAACCTGCCAATCGTATGCTCGCCTAGTACCCGGCAGATGAGCTCGACCGAGAAACGCTCGCGATATTCGTCAATGAACGCGATCATTTGCTCCCGGGGTGGTCGAGTTCTCGTGCGAAAAAAGCTGACGCGAGTTTCAAAATCTCGTTCGCCCGCCGTAATTCCGCATTCTCGCGTTTTAACCGTTTGATCTCTTCGTGTTCTTCACGCGTTATTCCGCCTTTCTTACCCGAATCAATCAGGTGCTGGTCATACCAGCGCCGCAACGACTCATTCGATACCCCAAGCTTCGGGGCGATCTTTTGAACCGCCTGCCACTGCGTCACGCTCGGATCATCGCCTAGACGATCCGCAACCATCCGCACCGCGCGATCCTTAAACTCTGGTGAATACCTCTTCGCCATGTTCCTAATCCTCTCAAAAACAGGTAGGAACAAAACCCAGGACGCTTCAATTATCGGCCCATCCGGAGCTGGCAAGAGTACCGTTTTTCCCTTTTGGAATGCTTCTATCCCTTAAGGTATGGGCAGATCTACATAATGGGTCAGCCATTAACTTCAATGACAATAGAAGAAGTTCGATCGCATTTTGCGTACGTCGAGCAAAATGCACCCCTTCTATCTGGCACTGTTCAGGACAACCTCTGTCTCGGACTTTCCGAGGTAACACGAGAGGAATGTGCGAGAGCACTCGAAGTAGTTGGACTGGATCATCTGGCAGATGATCTTGGCCGCGACATAGATGCGTATGTCGGCGAGCATGGCGTTTTGTTAAGCGGAGGCGAAAGGCAGCGGCTTGCATTGGCTCGCACGCTGCTTTCCGATAAAGATATATTGCTACTTGATGAGTCGACGTCTAACGTCGACGAGATTGCTCAGAAAAAGATAGCCTCCTTTCTTAAAGGTTACGTAATGAATAAAACGGTACTTATGATCGCTCATTGACCCGCGCTGATTGAAGCAGCGGATAATGTCATTGTTTTCGACAAGGGGCGACTGGTGGACTCAGGATCGCTTGAGGCCGTCCGCAGCCGTTGCTCCCTCTACCGGCAATTGACTCAGGTGGGTGGTTAGTTTGATAGGAATTGCGGGTATATTGATGTATATCAACGTGGGGAGTGGGGTTTAGCGTGCATACTCGTCTATGTTTTCGGAAAATGCGGAGCACAGATTGGCCCCTTGTTCGACTTGCTCGCAAAGAACTAGCCAAAGATCTCGCTCCCTGGATAGCACTCGCGTTTACATCAGCCTTTACCGCCATGGGCGTGTCATTTTACATCGGCAGCCTGGTCCGAGGGAGCGGGTTTGATGGTCAGATCGGACAGGCTTACGTTGAATCCGGTTCTACCGGTATTGTGCTGTTAATCCTGGTTTCGGTATTTGCGATCTCATCCAGTTCACGAGTTGCAGTCACGCTACAGCGCAGGGATATTGTCGTCTGGCGACTTGCTGGGGTTAGTGAGCAGCAGGCTAAGATCGTTGCGCTGGTTGAGATTTCGATTGCTACTGCGGTGGGTACACTTGTCGGCGCAGCTGGCGCTTTCGGGCTTTGGCCCATCTGGAGACTTGTGTTACACGCTGCGGATATGCCTTATGCGCTGACGCTAGGTGTTCCGCCGCTTGCGGTGTTTCCTATTGTTGTCTTTGCCCTTAGCGTCACTGCGGTTTTGGGTGGCATGAAGGCAGGTCGGCAAGCTGCGAATGTCCGACCTGTATTGGTGCTGAAATCTGATTCTGTGGCGGTGCGGCGATTTAGCTGGGGCAGTTGGTTAGTCGGAGGACTTGCGCTGTACCTTATTGGACATCTTCTCTTCTTGGCGAATCGCACGTCACCCCACAGCAGTATTACCGATATAACGCAGAAGACGACTTTTATTTATTTGGGAACGGCGTTGGCATATGCTGTGCTTGTGGGTTCAGTAGGCAAGTATTTTGTCGGTCGCTTCCTGCGTGTGTGGACGGCAGTTGTGCCCAAACGATGGTCAAAGTCTTGGTTTTTGGCCAGCCGCCAGTCCGAACATGACTTAGAGATTTCAACTGCTCTTGTCATTCCGTTGACAGTCTCCCTTGTCCTGGTAACCGGAGTCTTTGGTTATGTTGGGCAGGCACAGGATGCGGCGAGAGCGTTTGGTGTTGCCTTTGCTGGAAAGGGAATCGACATCGGTGGTCTTGTGCAGCTCCTCGGTCTTCCGGTTCTCATTTCTTTGATAAATGCCGGAGGAATCGCCATTGCCACCGGCGCTAAGAAGCGCAGGGACGCAAGTATGCTGTTCGTCCTAGGGGCAACCAAAAGGCAACTTTATTCTAAATTGGTTTTTGAGTCAGTCATGCTTGTAGGGACTGCATTGCTGATTTCGCTCATGGTGTATTTCGTCAACGGATTGGGTTTCTATCTCGCTGTCCGATACGGCCCGATTCCTGACGCAACTTTCATATGGCCTAGTCTGACTCCGTTCGTA
This sequence comes from Actinomyces urinae, assembly GCF_900119695.1. Taxonomy (GTDB): domain Bacteria; phylum Actinomycetota; class Actinomycetes; order Actinomycetales; family Actinomycetaceae; genus Gleimia; species Gleimia urinae. The sequence goes on along the minus strand of NZ_LT632546.1, from coordinate 159,323 downwards.
TTAGCGCTGCTTGGACTGGGAATTTTCTTAGTGAGCTCATTGTCTACACATCGCAGGCTTGATTATGTTCAGTCGGGAGATATCAAGTAGGGGATCGCGGGTAATTTAGATCGCGAGATGAAAGGTGATGAAATCATGACACGAGAAACAACGGCTCGGGTGTGTTGTCAGAGCCTCAATAAGAGTTATGTCGTCCCAGGGCGTGAGGGGCTAACAAGGCAGGTTCTTCAGGATGTGTCCTTCCAGGCGTGTGACGGCGAGTTGGTTTCTGTTGTGGGACCCTCAGGTAGTGGTAAGAGTACCTTACTGTACTGTCTTTCCGGACTTGAGTCGTGCGATGATGGCAAAGTTGAGCTTTGTGGTGTCGATATTACCCAGCTAAGCCTTCCAGATATCTCGCGGCTGAGGCGCGATAACGTCGGTTTCGTCTTCCAAGATTACAACCTCATTCAGTCTTTGACGTCGATTGAGAATGTGATGTTACCTGCCCAGTTGTCGGGCGCTGACGCTGATCCCGCTGCCGCGAAAGCACTGCTAAATAAACTCGGCCTATCGAATCAAATCAACGCGAAACCGCAGACCCTCTCAGGGGGCGAACAGCAACGTGTTGCAGTTGCTCGTATTCTTTTCAATCAATCGAAAATTGTTTTTGCAGATGAACCCACTGGCGCACTCGATTCTCAAGCCAGCAAAGTCATTGCCAATCTCCTTCGAGAAGCAGCTCGTGCGGGCTCCACAGTGGTGATCGTGACACATGACATTGAACTCGCGGCACAGTCAGATCGGGTGTTGGTGCTCTACGACGGCCGCGTTAACAGCATATTGGAACATCCTTCACCCCGTGAGGTCTTTGAGACCCTCAACATGCTGAACAACGGGAACAGCCCCCATGAAGCCAACTCTGATTAGCCAGTTCGAGAATCTTGCTGCCCTCACTAATACGGCGGCACAAACCAAATGGGCGAGACACGGAGAATGGTGGTACTACTCGGATAGCGCCACTGGTCTCTTAATGCGCGTTCCGATCAGCGATCCGGACGACTGGGATCTTGATGAGCACAACATGCAGCGGTTGCGCCCCTCTGCACATCCTGTGTTTCACCATAATCAAACGGAATACTCAGAAGTCATAAGTCAAGATATTTCAAGGGACGGCAACTGTACCTGTTCGGCTACACGTTCACCATCTGACGATATAATTCGACTTGATGTTCGTGAGGCTAAGTCTCAGCGCATAGTTTTCAGCAAATCTCTTCGCGGATGGATGCTAGACCGAATATATCTGTCGAAAAACGGTGAAGGAATTTACTTCACCTGCCCCTCCTCGTCACATCATTCTAAATCACTGTGGGCCATTATAGCTGATAGCCGTAAAGCGCAGCATCCAATATGTCTTTTTGCCGGACATAGCGGCGACAACCTCAGCGTAAGCCGCACCACATGACAAAGATTTCTGAAAGTAATACATACATCTAGCTCGCGTCGCGTGTTTACTCTCATTGATCTCGATACTACCCAGATACACTCCGGCATCGAAGTTGCGACAGGATTAGCTTCCAAACATTATACATTCGAGCATTTAGAGTGCGAAGGGATAGACTTCGCATTTCTCATCGAGCACAGTGGTGCGGCCTCTGGGGCTACCTGAGTAGTTTTAGGCTCAACGACGGACGTGCCATAGGGGTAAGGTGCTCAATTAACGGAGAAGCGAACCGGTCTTTGACGTGTGCGACCTCGGTTTACCTAGGAAAAGAAAGCCTTGTCGCCTTCCTCCCCGATGGGCTATCTGTAGATGTAGTTGTCTTTTCTTACACATACTGCGGTAATGGTGGAATAACTTTGGAGGTTCGATCGACTCTTCACCTGCCATCGCATGTGAATTCAGCGCTAATGCGCCCGATGGACTGGTGGCAGCCTTATGTCGATATAGCTATTTCGAGCTTAGTCGCACCACCGGAGCTGTTGCGAATCCCCCCCTCAACAGAAGATTGTGTAATCGCCAATCTCCATCCTCCTATCTTTTTGATGTACTACCAAAAATGAAGGAGAGTAGATACGGCGTCGTTCGCACTCTAAGTCGCTTGGATGGCAACTCGTCCGCAGGGTTAACAATGGCCTCGTCGAGCGCTAGTATGCAGCCGGCAAAGGGTTGCCTAGTTGTCGGTTACGGAGCCTATGGACGGTCATTACCCCGTAGCTTCAATCCACTGTACGCAATGATGCTTGAACGCGGCGTTGATATCGCACTCGCGCACGTTCGAGGCGGCGGAGAATTTGGTGTTGAGTGGCACCAACAGGGAACGAGGTTGCATAAACTTGACTCTATCGGGGATTTTCTTGATGTCTGTGAATATATTAAGACCAACGGAACTAGTCTAAACCCAGACTATAAATTGTTTGCGCTAGGGGCTAGTGCCGGGGGGGGGTTGGTAGCAGCAGCCGCGAATATGTCGCCTGATCTTTTCGATAGTCTCATACTGGTCGCTCCGTTCGTCTCGCCGCTTCGTGCTCTCATGGACCCCGATGAACCGCTGACTATTACTGATTGGAAAGAGTACGGTAACCCCATTTCTGATCTCAATATTAGGAAGTATATTGCGGGCTACTCGCCGGTTGAAAACGTTCCTCCCGTTAGGATGCCAGACGCCTTTTTAGCTCTCAATGAACTGGATAACAAAGTCAATAACCGACATGCTTTAGAATGGGTTGACCGTATGCGCGAAACTGGATCGCACATAGAGTTGGAAATCCGCCCGGGTGCCGATCATGCCGGCACGTGGTCTGGAGCAACGTCTTCTCAAATACGCATCCTCGAATGGATCACAAAACGCCTGCCCTAATAGACATGCCTGCCAGACTGCGCTGATACCTGCTGGAAATGATGTTAAGTCGGTCGTATCGTTGTATCGCCTCCCACTACAGTGTCGGCGTGCTAAACATCAAGAGGTGGAACAGCTGTGGAGGGTCCATTACTGCCGTGCTCCGCCACAACAACAAGAACACTGCAGTGACGGCACACTAATAGAGTCTGAAACAGCGGTCAGGGCGGCGAGGCCCTAGTTTGTATAAGAATGTCACTTGTACTTGCGGTAGACCCAGGTATGTTCATGTTTTCTTGGAGATGTAGACCCCCTGACTCCGAACACACCAACGCAACCCGCCGGGCGCCCCCCCCTCAGCCACGACAGCAAGGACGACAGGCTCGCGGTGATACGCCAGTGAAACCGTTTAATCGAGGGCTCTGGGCGGGACAACCTCGCTCAGAAAGCACAAAAATCCTAGTAAACACGGGTGAGCAGCCAGCGAGACCCTTATCAAATCCGACGTCCAAACATCCAAATTTTTTTGGATCGATTATCTTCTTCGAACAATCTTCTTATCTACACCCGTGCCGGTATCGTTAGTTGATCATGGACTGTTATATTTGTTTTCGCCCCACCTGTGGAAACTGCTTCATTCCCAGGTTCGATTGATATTGTTCAGCCATAAAGCACGGTCCTGTCCGAAGGAGGTGGGGACAATGACAGCTGGAGTGGATATAGCCCCTGAGCTGTTCTTCTGGGCTGTCGAACGTGCTGGGTGGAGCGAAGAAGAAATTGAGGAACGCGCTCCATACTTCTATGAATGGGTAGCACAGGAAACTAAACCAACCTTCAATCAAATTCAGAAATTTGCCGGCGCTACCTATACGCCTCTGGGATCTTTGTTCTTGTCTGAGCCACCGAAAGAATCCTTGCCACTTCCAGACATGCGAACTACGGGGAACAAGAAAGTTCCCAGGCCGTCCGCAAATCTCCTCGACACCATCTACATATGCCAGAATCGACAAGGCTGGTACAAGGACTACGCAGTAGACGCAGGCTTCCCAGAGCTCTCATTTGTTGGCACAGCGAGACTGTCTACCCGACCCGAAAAAATCGTGCGACAGATCCGTGAAATCTTGGACTTCGACATGCAAGCACGTTCTGCCTATGTGACTTGGTCTGAGGCTTTTCGTGCCCTCGTAAGAAAGATTGAAGATCTGGGCGTATTGGTCATGGTCAGCGGAATCGTTGGCAGCAACACAAGCCGGAGCCTCGACCCGGAGGAATTCCGCGGATTCGCAATCGCCGATCCGATTGCACCACTAATTTTCGTTAACGGTGCGGACACGAAGTCTGCACAAATATTTACGCTCATTCACGAACTTGCACATATCTGGCTCGGACACAGCGCAGTATCTGATGCTTCAATCACAGCGGATACCAGTACTGATGAAGAATTGTGGTGCAACCGAGTCGCTGCTGAAGTTCTCGTGCCTATGGACACTCTAAAGCAGGAGTTCAAGGGAATTGTTTCCGAAGAAGAACAAGACCGTCTGGCTAAGAAATTCAAAGTTAGCACCCTGGTAGTTCTAAAACGTCTCTACGACGCCGACTTGCTATCCTGGGAACATTTTCAAGAACGCTACGCCAATGAGATGGAACGCCTCCAGGCGTTTATGGAAGAGAAAAGGAGCAAGAGCTCAGACGGAAATTATTACTACACCCAACGCGGTCGTTTGGGCGAGCGATTTTCCAGTGCGGTTGTGCAAAGCGCGCGCTCTGGATACCTACCCTACCGAGACGCATATGAGTTACTCGGAATAAAGAGACACTCTACGTTTGAGAACTTCGCCAATATGATCGAGGGATCCTGATGTTCCTCTTGGATTCAAATGTATTTATCGAGGCGAAGGATCGATATTACGGATTCGATTTCGCACCTGGGTTCTGGGCGTGGTTAGATTTTCATTTCAAGAGTGGTCGTATTCTTAGCATCCAAGATGTGAGAGACGAACTCATTGGTCGTGAAGACGATCTTTCGCTTTGGGTCAGGGAACGCAAACAGTATTTTCGATCAACTAGTGAATCGGTCACTCTAGAAAAGTTTGGTGAGGTAAACAATTGGGCGGTAACACATGGCTATCCCCAGGAGGCACTCCAGGTAGTCCAGAATAATCCGACTGATTTCATGCTCGTTGCTTATGCCGCGGCACATGATCTTGTCGTGGTCACCCACGAAAAATCAGCACCACAATCAAAGAAGAGAGTCATGATTCCGGACGCTTGCAAAGCAATGGGCGTGAAGGTTACTGACACTTTCACGATGCTCCAAGAGACTGGAATTCGCCTCATCATTGAAGACCCACCAAACAACGTCTCATTCGACCAAGATTTTGGCGTGCCGGACGGAGTGAATCGACCTCTCCCCGGAATGTAGACCTACAAAAATCCTGAGTTGCCTGAGCCTTCGTCAGGGCAACCCAGGATTTATTCCTTAGTTTTGCACTAGATGGAAGCGTTAGTTACCCGTCAAAACCTGAGCAACGACAACAGCCGAAGCCGCCGCCCACGCCTGCGGCCTGCAAGACGCCGGGTAGGGGAGTGGCTTCGCGTAAGCGTCCCGCTTGACTCCGGCAAACAGTTCCGGCAGCCGCCAGTCGAAGCGACGGGCGGCCTCCATCAATCCGCGCGCAACTTCCTGCGCTTCCTCCTTGCGACCTTCACGCCACATTCCGCGGATAATCATCGCCGTGTCATGCGGCCACACCGACCCCACGTGGTACCTGTACGGCCAGAAACCGGCATTCGTCGTGGACGCCGTGTGAATGCCATACCCAGAGAACATTTCCGGACTCATCAACGTCCTCATCACGTCATCCACTTCGCGCTCATCTAGCAGACCCGACCCAAGCAGGTGCCCAATATTCGAAGTCAGCGAATCCACCGTCCTCTTCGACGCATCCAACGCGATCGCAGGATAACGGAAGCCGTCATTTTCAACCCAGAACTGCTCGCGGAAACGGGTCTTAAAATCAGCCGCCCAAGCGCGCCAGGACTCACCATCTTCGCCGAACACCTCCAAAATTTCCGCACCATCTAAGGCCGCACGATGCGCGTAACCCTGCACCTCACACAGCGCGATCGGACCGTCCGCCAAAGATCCGTCGTGCCAGCGCACCGAATCCCCGCTGTCCTTCCAGCCCTGATTTGCGAGGCCGCGGCCGGTCTCATCTAGATACTCCAGGAACCCGTCACCGTCGGCCTCTCCGTAATCGCGCATCCAGGCCAGCGCCAAGCGCAAATTCGGCAGAAGCTCAGCTACGTCCCCCTCGTTGGCGCCCGCCTTCCACGCATCATGTAGCGTGCTAATCCACAGCGGAGTCGCATCGATCGTTCCGTAATAAACCGGCGGCAAAACCAGCGGTCCGGAAGAGGTCTCGAGATTCAAAGGTTCGCTGCGCACCTCATGCAAAATCTTGCCCGGCTGCTCCGCGGTTTCCACGCGAACTTCCTTGCCCTGCAAGCTTGCAAGTAGCTTGAGCGTCTCCATTGCCAACGCAGGATCAACACTGTTCAAGAAGCCCGCAGTGATCAGCGAATCGCGACCAAACAGCGTCAAAACCCAGGGCGCCCCCGCCCCAATAAAACGCAGATCCGAATCGTTTTCGTGCGAAAACGTTAGCCCGTCGGCGAGCGCATTGATCTGCTCACCTTCCCTGACGGAACGCCGATACAGCCTGAGGACGAGCTCATCCTCGCCCTCAACAACTACCGCCAGTCGGGTGGATCCGCCTACCCGCACGTAAAGACCGCCCCGGTCATTTACGACGAACAGAAGGCAATCCGCGACCTCATGATCGAATGGGCACAGGAAAACGGAACCGTCGATCCTTCAACGTTCTTTGAAGAAAACTGGTCCGTTTCCACTTCCGCTGCCGAGGGCGGTGCTGAGGAACCTACCGAGACGCCGACCAACGGTGAAGGTGGTAACCTCGCCAAGACCGGTTCAAGTGACATCTTCGCGCTCGCAGGCGCAGCACTTGCGATGCTAATCGCTGGATCTGTTCTTGTAGTCAGGCGCATGAAGGCATAACTCCGCGAACGCGGAAGCTTTGAGGCCGGAGGGTGGTCCCCTCCGGCCTCAAACAATTCAAGAAATCCTTTAGGACCGCGTGCGTCTACGACTGATTTCGGCCGTCCCGGTTTCGGTCGTCGCGGAAATAGTGGTGGTTAACGCTGATTTGCTACTTCAGAGCGCGCGAAACTGTCAAGGAATCCGGCTTTCGGGAAAAATTGTTAGATTAGCACCCCTCTAATCTAACAATTTATTGGTAGTTGCTGATTTCTTGACAGATTTCTTCAAGTCTTTAGGGCGATAATGCGTCGACCTTCCAGCTCCAACTGTACGAATGATTTCTCGTGATGCCATGTCGTCTAAGCGATTCTTTGCCGTTCCTCGCGAAACGCCTGTGAGTGCCATCAGATCACTGGTTGCGATGCTTCCCATCTCATCAAGCCAAAGGAGAGCAGCGTTCTCCATCTCTACGGGGTCAGTCGAGAGATATGACGCGGGTCTTGTAACGGAAGTAGGCGTCTGCTTAAGAATGGCTCTCGCACTTTCACCAAGAATCCACGAACCATTGTGCTCGGTGATTAGGGGTAACCCATCCACTGTCGTTTGAAGTGACGCTTCAAGCGCAGATATGGCGGCATCATTTCCAGATTGGAGACCTTTTGCCACTGTGTCTACGGTGACAAATGGCCTCCTGAACAGCAGGTACAGGATAATTGCGATCCGGTAATCCCGTTGCCGGCCTAGTGGGACAATCTTGCTCATCAACTCCAATACAGGGATTACCGGCTTGCCACCGACCAAGGTGGTTTCTACAAACGGACCGGCAACCTCCTCAATTGTGGGAGGCCGATGACCAATTGCAATCATTGACTGGTACATGCGGTCAACACCAACACCTTGTTTATCAACAAGCCTAATCGCGCGGTAAAGGTCAGCTAATGCAGGATAACGGGCAGCTCGATTGCTTAGTACGTTACCGGAGTTGATATTGGGAGGGAATCCGCCAGGACTACGCAAGATCATAGTTGAGTCAAGTTCGATCCAGCGGATGTCAATAGGCTCACTGCGATTCCAGTCGCGGTGAATCATTGCGTTTAGTAGTGATTCGCGAACAGCGGAGCGAGGAATCTCGGAGACAGGCTGATCCGATAATCCCGTCGACACGGTGTGGTTTTTGTTAATAACCGATAGTGCATTCTCAATTTGTTCAAGCTGTTCCAATCCTGATCCTTCCGGAGCAGGAACCACACGGTTGCGCACCTGACCACCGTGAACATCGAAAACGGTAAACTCAACCACGGTTTGCCTGAGACTGGTGAATAATAAGACACCGGCTTGGGACAGCTTTCCTGTAGCGTCGACGGCTCCGATTCTGCGTAGAAGGTCCTCTTTTGTGTATTCTGCGAACTCGGTATCTTGACGTCTTACGTAGGCTATAGCCCCATCCCTGACCTGATCGATCGAAATGGTGGTTGACTTTGCCATAGGGTCGTACGCCGCTTGTGAGCGTTGATATTGCCACCATTCAGATCTGTCCACAGGCTCGCACGCGTCACCAACTCTCCATCTGAGACGTCCGCTTGTGTCTTCCACAGGTTCGGGCGAAGGAGCTACAAAAACTGCAAGAATCCTTTGTCCTTCGGCCCTCTTCTCAATGATGTCGGGAGCAATGTCAACCCTGCTGTAAATGCTCTGTCGGAGCCAATCAATGTCTAGCTCCGTTCCAATGATCATTCCGCTACGGTCTTCTATGCCAAGGAGTAGCACGCCGCCTTCCGGCGAATTCGCCATGCACGCGACTTCATCGGCAAGCTTAGTTGCAGCATCTGAATTCTTGTTTTGGCCTGGTTCTATTGAAGGTCCGTTTCGGCGTCCAGCTTCTTCTTTGAAGTCGATGCTTTGGGTTTCTTTCGTCTTCGTCACGCGGCCATCGCGAGCGGTCGACAAGATTGAGTCGATAGATGAGTTCAATTCGGTTCGACGATGATCAAAACCTTCTAATGTCGGAGTCATAGCAACCTACCTGACAGAATTGTTAGATTAGCACTCCTCTAATCTAACAATGAATTGCGTATTGGGACATTCCTTGACAGATTAAGAGGGTGCTTTATTAACAATTCATCGCAGAAACCCAATTTCTTGTTAGATTCCGTTCCGTAGAGCATCCCAGCCTCGCCCTCGAGGATGAAAATTCGCCGCAAAGGTGGTTGGAGGCTTCCGGATAGCTAACGTTAACGTCGTTTTAACTTTCTCCTTCCTAGGGCATCACTGTTGCATGGTTGTCATCAACGAGATTGTTTACGGAGACGCGCTGGTTCCTGGAGCTAACGACTCCATTGAGCTGTACAACGCTGGAACCGAAACTGTGGACCTGACCGGCTGGTCACTCCATGATGACAAGGATCGCCCGGGCGAGGCGGACCTGAGCGGTTCGATCGCTCCCGGTGAATTCAAGGTCCTAGTTGAAGGCACCGACTTCACGTTCGGATTCGGCAAGGGCGACACGGCCCGCCTATTCAACGGTGAAGAGCTTGTCGATTCCTACACCTACGAAGTTAACGCCAACGAAAACTGGTCTCGCTGCCCTGACGGCACCGGCGAGTTCGTTGACGTCGCAATCACCACGAAGGGGCAGCTCAACGCCTGTGGCGACCCCGGTTTCGGTCTGGGTGGCGCGGATTCCGTGCGAGTCTTTGACGGTGACATGCTGGTTGAAGAGTACAGCTGGACCGAACACGCAGACCACACCTACGGTCGCTGCCCGGACATGACTGATGACTTTGCGCAGACGCGTGAAGCCACGCCGGGTGAACGAAACGCCTGTGATGGTATTCCGGATCTGCTTCAGTACTACTCGACTGGTGAGCCGCCGGTCGTAGTTGATGAGGCTCCAACGTTCCTGGAGGACTCCTCCGGCCTTGACTACGCCGACGGATTCCTGTGGGCGGTAGATAACGGAACGGGTAAGTTCTGGAAGCTCGTCCCGCAGGCCGACGGAACCGTTCAGTTTGCAGACGGCTGGGAAGACGGCAAGCGCGCCCGCTTCATCAAGGACGCGGAAGGCCCGGACGTGGTCGCATCCGCCGAGTGGCACATCACCGACCTGCTTCCTGAAGTCAGCGCAAACATGGGTATCGAAGCTATCGAGTGGATCCCGAACGCCGAAGCCAAGGGCCGCCTATTCGACGAGAACACGGGCGAAGCTTACGATCCCGCAAACTACCCGAACGCGGTCGCTGACGGCGTCTTTGTAGTCGCACTGGAAGATAACGGCCACGTTTATGCCTTCTCTCTCAAGGAACAAGGCGAAGTTACACCATTTGTTGCAGGATCGGACGCGACCCTGCTGACCTCCTACGACTCCTTCATCGGTGGCGCTATGGGGCTTGATTACAGCCGCAATACCCTGCGCATCCTGTCCGATGACGGCTACGAGGGCGTTATCGCCGAAATCTTCTTTGACGGCACCGACAGCCCGCGCGTTGTCCACTATGAACGTCCCGGCGGCATGCCGAACCTGAACAACGAAGGCTACGCCGAATCCGACTGCCAGGAAGGGGCCGGCTTTGCATGGTTCTTTGCAGACGGTGAAAAATCAGCTGCGTTGCGTGCTGTCCCGATCTCGTGTTCGAATGACGAGGGTGGGCCTGGAACTGTCGATCCCAAGCCCACTGATTCAGTCGATCCTACGGAGCCAACTGAACCGGAAATAAGCTCTGGCGATAAAGACTCGAATGGGGCAGGCGAGGAGTCTGGTGACAACACGGATGACTCGCAAAATGTTGGAGCGTCTAAGTCAGACGCTACCAAGTCTGACAACTTGGGAACGCACGCCGAAAAGCGGAGTGGCGAACTAGCCAAGACCGGTGTTAACACTGCTGGCCTGGCTGCAGTTGCGGGACTTCTTTTGGCTGCAGGTGGAGTCGCCGTTTGGAGCAGGCGTATCAACTCCTAATCCGGCCACAAAACCGCCCGAGACATAGTTCCCGCGCACCCCGCGTGCGCGGGAACTCTTATGGCCGCTTGTTTGGCGTGACGGTGGGCCAGCCGCGCGCCCCGCGTGTGGGAACTATTTTTGTTGGAGTTGTGAGCCACGCCCTCGTCATTTTCGTTTGGAAGCATCACTTGCCCCAGTGTGCGACGAAGTGCCGCGGTCGCGAAACGCGCGATGGGACGGCGCCAAAGCGCGTCTTGTAGGCTCACATGTGACGGGTCGTTGGAGTCTGCAAGCCCGAGCATGATCCTGGCGGAACCGGGTAGCAGAGCGATCGCACCATTCTTCAACATGTCGTACCCCCATTTCATTGGGGGCGACAGTGGTGGGTTGTCGATCAGGAGGTCTACGACGTCTGCGGCGGCTGGTGAAAACTCGAGTTCGGGACCATAGAACGCCATCATTTTGTAGAGTTCATCGACGCTATGGGGCGGATTTGTTACTCCCAGCATTTTGGCGGAAATCGCAGTTTGGGCTACATATGTATCGCATTCCTCGGGTGTTAAGGGACGTGGACTGAGGTTCTGATACGCGGTTAAGAACGACTCGCTTTCCGCGCAGTGAACCCACGTCAACAGGTGAGGATCAGACGCAGCATACGGGCGCCCATCCGGCAGCTCGCCCTTTATGTGTTCGTGGATGCGACGCACGTGGGCGATCATTTTCTCCACGTCTTCTTTTCGCGCGAACGTGGTTGTCGCAACGTAATCCGCAGTGCGTTGTAACCGTCCCCACGGGTCATCCTGATATCCAGAATGTCCAGCCACGCCCGCCATTGCCAGTGGGTGCAGACTTTGTAGCAGGAGGGCGCGGATTCCGCCAATGTACATGGTGGGAGCACCCTGTACTTTCACGATTGGGTCCGCGTTCGTGAACCAGCGTTCTCCGGGGGCGCGCCAAATGAGGTCGGCTCGATCCTTTCGGTCAGATCCAGCGACGCGTTTACGAACGGCTTCAGCGAACTGTTCTCGAATTTTGGAAATCAGCATGATCTCAGTATTTCAATCAAGTCGGGGCTTCACGACTTTTGAGAAAATCGTGAAGCCCCGGGAAAACTAGATATCTAAGCTTGCTGGTCGGACCTAGTTCTACTTCCAGCTTGGCTACTCGGACTGGGTTGCACTCTTAGCAGTTGCCGGTGGTTGGACTAGCGCGTTTAGTTTGGCGAGTTCTTCGGGGTGGGAGTTGTAGTATTTGCGGTGGTTGTCATAGGCATTCCAGGCTACGTCATTTCGGGCCATTTGGGCTTCGTCTTCCCAGCTGGGGTCATCTGGTGATACTCCGTAGAGTGTGAAGCGGCGGTGTTGGAGTTCTTCTAGTAGGCGGATGAAAGCCAGCGTGTAGTCGAAGCGCGTGTAGTCCAGGTTGATTTTCTTTTCACCTTTGTAGAACTTGTAGCGCTGGTTGGCAACACTGAGTTTGATGTCAGTGATTTCGTCGAAGCGGACTTCCTTATAGTAAATCTTGCCGAATTTTGACCAGACTTTGTCTTGGTCTACACCGTAGCGGCGGAACAGTCCGATAGCCGTCAGGGTGTACATAAAGAGTGCCATTAGTATTGGTGCGATAACCGAGGCGAGGTCATCATTGGTACCGCGGAAGTAAGCGGGTGTCATGACTAGTGCTGTTAGGGTCATTAGGAGTGCTCCGGGTATTCCCACACCCAGTAGAATTGGTGCCTGGTTAAATACTCGTGTTTCTTCGGGGTACTTGCTCATCTTCCGCAACAAGAGCGGCAAGTTCTTAGTGTATGGGGACGGTATATTCTGTTCCGGCCCAAACTTCATCGGCTCAACCATTGAATAATTTCCTTCTATTTTCCTAGTCCGTCTTTAAAGCCTGACGCGATCCCTTGAGCCAAATTGACAGAATGGTCAACGCCCATAGTGAACTGTCCCCTGAAAGTTAGACAGTTTAATAGTAGGGGTTCTTAGGCTACGAGGGCATGATTCCGATATTCTGAAGCGTCCTGGGTTTTGTTCCTACCTGTTTTTGAGAGGATTGGAACATGCCGAAGAGGTATTCACAAGAATTTAAGGACCGTGCGGTGCGGATGGTCGCCGATCGCCTTGCTGATGACCGGTCGTGCACGCAGTGGAGAGCAATTAACGAGATTGCCCCTCGACTGGGGATTTCAGTTGAGTCGATGCGTCGCTGGTACGAACAGTCTCTGATCGACTCTGGACAACGCCAGGGCTTAACTCGTGAGGAACACGAGGAAATTAAACGGCTTAAACGTGAGAATGCAGAGTTACGGCGGGCGAACGAGATTTTGAAGCTTGCTTCGGCTTTTTTCGCACGAGAACTCGAACACCCCGGGAGTTAATGATCGCTTTCATTGACCAGTACCGCGATCACTACTCAGTCGAGTTCGTGTGCCGGGTCCTTTGCGAACACCTTGAAGGAGGGTTTATCACTCCTCGGGGGTACCGGGCCGCTAAGAGCCGGCCTGCGAGCACCAGGAGCATACGAGACCAGATCCTGATTGAAGTACTACGTGAGATTCACCAGAAGAACTTCAGTGTTTATGGTGTGCGTAAGCTCTGGCACGCAGCTAGGCGTGCCGGCTGGGATATTGGCCGTGACCAGGTGGCTCGGCTCATGAAAATCGCTGGAATTAGTGGGATACGCCGCGGACGTAGACCTGTGACAACTCGGCCAGCACCAGTTCCCGATACTTGCCCCGACTTAGTACAGCGGCAGTTCAAGGCTGTGGGTCCGAACCGGTTGTGGATCGCCGATATCACCTATGTCCGTACCCTGTCCGGGTTCGTCTACACGGCCTTCGTCACCGATGTTTTCAGTCGTAAGATCGTTGGCTGGGCGACCCGGACCTCGATGACAACAGAGGCGTTACCGTTGGAGGCGCTCGAGCAGGCAATCATGAACGCCAGACAAAACCTATCCAATCTTGTTCACCATTCTGATCATGGATCTCAGTACACGAGCATCACCTACAGCGAGAAACTCACTGACTACGGAATCAAACCCTCAACCGGCAGCGTTGGCGATTCCTACGACAATGCCCTAGCCGAGACCGTCAACGGGCTTTACAAGGCCGAGCTGATCTACTCCCAAACCTGGAGGTCATGTACCGAAGTCGAATGGGCAACCCTGAACTGGGTCCATTGGTGGAACAACGAGCGCCTACACGAGGCCCTGGACTACACCACCCCTGAGGAGGCCATCACCAGCTACAATCAACACCGGGCGGCCGAGCTGACCCCCATATAAGAAGCGGAACAAAACCCAGGACGCTTCAACAAGCCGCACTCTTGTAACCAAAACCCTGCTCAAACAAACCCACCAGCGCCGCACGCTGCTCATGAGTCAACGTAGATCTCGGATGCATACAAATCCCCCGGAAGAAAAACTGAATAAATCAGTCCAACTTCCGGGGGACAGTTCAGATCGTGGAGGCCGCCCTTTTGTGTTGCTCCCACGCGATAGCAGTGTCGCGTTTGGTGGACACACCGGCAATTCGCCGCGATAAAGACGGCGGTTTGAACCAAGATAGAAATGATGCGAGAAAACACAGGGGATCGAAGTGAGCGCGAGCGCGCGCACCGGCCGAGCAAGAAAGAACGGGAAGCGAGCGAGCGGAAGTTAGCTCGTAAGGCACACGCCGATCAGGTTCGCGAGCGCGTTTTAGAGCAGCGCCGTCGCGACCAGGAGACCGGTGTGTCAAACCCGCGGCGAGACGCCGAGGAGTTGCGCCGGGCCATTGCGCAGGCTCGCAGCCGGCAGAACCGACGTGCCGCAGATCCGCGCGCACCACACGAACTTCCAACCGAGCGTCTCACCAACGTGGAGCGCGCACTCATCGAACAAGATCTTCTAGACGAGCTGGAAGCTACTCCCTCGCAAGACGAAATCGAAGAAGATATGGACGGGCAGGTTGAACAAGAGCCTGCGCAGTCCCTGAAAGAGACCGAGAGTGAACCAGCTGAACAATCCGATGCTGTTCAAACCGTGGCGCGAACGCCCGTGGAGCGCAAGGTCATTGTGGTGCGCCCGCCCGCGGGTTGGCCGCAGTTACTGCTCGCAGCCCTCGAAACTGCGTTCTTCTCGTGGGCACTAATCGCCGCAGTTGCGTTGGTTAGTTTCCTGGCCAACGCGTCGAATCCGTGGATGATGGAGGCCGATTGGAACTCCGCAATCTCGGTGGGTAGCGACTTTTGGGCGATGTCATACGGTGCCAGCGTGAAGATCGCTGGCGCAAGCTACAAGATGATTCCGCTGGGGCTAACAATCATGCACGTGGCGCTGGCCAGAGCCGGATTAGCGCGGGCAAGCGTTGCAAGCTGGCGTGGTTCAGCGCTGTTCATACCGGCATACCTAGGGGTCGTGCTTTTGCTGGCATTATTCAACAAAACGAGCGCGTCGCTACCCCAGCTGATCCTTGGGAGCCTCTTTGTATCGGCCCTGGCGTGGGTGTGGTCGCTGGAGCCGCAGGATTTGGATCTGGAATCTAAACCTGGCGTAGGCCCGTACCTGCGTGCCATCAAAGACGCAGTAGCTGCTCTCGCCGCACTCTTTTCGGTGGGAATGGTGACCGGCCTCGTCGGGATCATTGCCGGCTGGAGCCGCATAAGAGGCATAACGGATCTACTTAACGCCTCGGTTTTTGACTCCGTAATCATTTGGATTACTCAGGCTCTGTACCTTCCTAATGTGGCCGGTTGGGCCGCGTCATGGCTAATGGGGCCAGGCTTTTACACCGCTTCGGATGCGATAGTCACGCCTTCGCGTGCAGATGTAGCCGCGATTCCTGCCATCCCGATCCTGGGAGCTATCCCGCAGACAGAGGTAGGAATTTGGGTTGTACTGATTCCTATCGTGCTCGGTGTTTTGCTGGGCGTTGCCGCAGTGAAGTGGAGGCAGGAAGCGAACCTGGCCGACCACCTGGTGCATGCCTCAATGTACGTGCTAACCCTCCTGGTGCTGGTTGCGGCGTGGATGTGGCTTTCGATGGGTAGCCTCGGTGTCGCACGAATGGGGCTTTTGGGGCCACGCCTGGTTTACGCCGTAGCGTTCGCAGCGCTAGAAGTTGGTTTGAGCGCGGCGGTGGTATATGCGCTGGCGCACCCGTTCTTCCTTGCGAAGTATGCGCAGGCAGGAGCAGCCTTATCCCACGTCACGCGCTCGACCTCCAAGAAGATTAGTCGGAAGACAACCAGCGACGATCAGATCGGTCAGCCGGATCTTGCGCAGGAAGATAGTGGGGATCAGGAGCAGCCTGATCCGGATGTAGATCAAGAAGTTTCCCTCGACCAAAGCGAGACAAATTGAGACCAAGGTTGACGAAACCGGGTGAGGATTTGAAACTAGTAATCGGATTATCGTCGTTCAAGGAGCAGCAGTGACGACTTCCGCAGAATCTCCCAGCAAAATGTCCGCCACGGACAGGAACGCGGCGCAGGCGGGTATCGCGGCTTCGAGTCTCAAAGTATCGCCGCACGTCCAGGCTGAGTCGGTGCAGGAGATGGGGGAGCGCGTTCCCGCAGCGGGCACGCAGTACTCGCCGTCGCAGTCATCAGCCGGCGTGAAAGCTGCGCGTTTGGTAGTCCTCATTTCTGGTTCTGGCACAAACCTGCAAGCACTTATCGACGCGTGTGAAGACCCCGGATACGGGTGCGAGGTCGTTGCCGTAGGCTCGGATCGTCCGGGAGTTAAAGGTTTGCAACGCGCTGAAAAAGCAGGAATTCCCACCTTCGTGGAGCGTGTTAGTGACTATGCAAGCCGCGAAGAATGGGACGGCGCTATGACCGAGGTTGTAGAGGGTTTTGACCCTGACCTGGTGATTTCGGCTGGTTTCTTGAAGCTGCTTGGTCCCGAGTTTCTAAATACTTTCGATGGCCGCGTCGTGAACACGCACAACTCGTTACTGCCGTCCTTTGCAGGTATTCGCGGTCCGGCAGATGCCCTCGCTTATGGCGTTAAATATACGGGCGCAACCTTGTTTTTTGTGGATCCTGGAATGGATACGGGCCGCGTGATTGCCCAGTGCGTTGTTCCCGTTGAGGCAGGTGACACGCTGGCCGAGCTGCTAGAGCGCATTCAGGTGGCTGAGCGCCACCAGCTGGTTGAAACTGTGGGCAAAATGATGCGGGAGGGTTGGACTACGACAGGCCGCTGGGTGGAGGTAGGCTAGCGCCTCACTTTTTGGACATTCCTTAACCTGCAAGAGTGGGTTTATTACACTGAGGGTGGCCGTGACTGGCGCAGGTGGATCACCACCGGGGAGCGGCCTAGCAGTGCCTTCGACGCCGCCCGCCTGGGTGTGGGGCAGGATTGGATAGGAATGATGTCTGCAATTAAGCGCGCCCTGGTTTCGGTTTTTGATAAGTCCAACGTGGTGGAGTTGGCTAAGGCTTTGGCCGAAAATGGCGTGGAGGTTGTTTCTACGGGTTCGACTGCCCGTTTGATCGAAGACGCTGGAGTTGCGGTTACTCCCGTTGAGAAGGTCACGGGTTTCCCAGAATGCTTGGGCGGCCGCGTTAAGACTCTGCATCCGCGGATTCATGCGGGTATTTTGGCTGATCGGACAAAACCGGAACACGTCAATGAATTGTCTGAGCTTGGCGTTGCCCCGTTCGACCTCGTGGTTGTGAACCTGTACCCGTTTGCACAAACGATCGCGTTTGGCGCAACGTTTGAAGAGGCTATCGAGCAGATCGATATCGGCGGCCCAACGATGGTGCGCGCGGCGGCGAAGAATCACGCTTCCGTTGCGGTGGTGATTGATCCGTCTCGCTACGGCGAGGTTATTGATGCGGTTAAAGCTGGTGGTTTCACAGATGAGCAGCGTCGCCGCTTAGCCGCGCAAGCGTTTGCCCACACCGCAACTTATGACGCGGCGGTTGCCACCTGGTTTGCGCAACAGATTGACAAGGACGAGGCGCAGCAGGGTAATGAGGAGCCGCTTCCCGGTTTCTTGGCGGGCACATGGGAGCGTTTAGATACGCTTCGGTACGGCGAGAACCCGCATCAGTGTGGCGCTGTGTATGTGAATGCGGGTGCTGGTTTTGCAGGTCGCACGGAAACTGGCGGCCTGGCTCGCGCAAAGCAACTGCATGGCAAGGCCATGTCTTACAACAACTACACGGACGCGGACGCGGCCTTGCGTGCGGCATATGATCACGATGAACCGTGTGTTGCAATCATCAAGCACGCCAATCCGTGCGGTATTGCGGTGGGTGAGGACGTTGCGCAGGCTCACCGCAAGGCGCACGCGTGTGACGCGGTGTCTGCGTTCGGCGGCGTGATCGCGGTAAACCGCCCGGTGTCGGTAGAGATGGCCAAGCAGGTTGCCCCCATTTTCACCGAGGTGGTAGTGGCTCCGTCATTCGAGGACGGCGCCCTCGAGATCCTCGCTAAGAAGAAGAACATCCGTCTGCTAACGGTTGAGGCGCCTTCGCGTGGAACC
Organism: Actinomyces urinae; assembly: GCF_900119695.1. GTDB lineage: Bacteria > Actinomycetota > Actinomycetes > Actinomycetales > Actinomycetaceae > Gleimia > Gleimia urinae. Next base: position 141,021 of record NZ_LT632546.1, on the reverse strand, counting down.
GTTGAGTTTAAGCAGATCACGGGAGGCCTCGTGGCTCAAGATCGTGACGACGTGAATGCCACCGGCGATGACCCGGCAAACTGGCAACTGGTGTCAGGGGCTCCTGCCGATGCGGCGACGCTTGCGGATTTGAAGTTCGCGTGGAAGACGGTTCGGGCGGTGCGCTCAAACGCGATTTTGCTGGTAAAGGACCAGGCATCGGTGGGCGTTGGTATGGGCCAGGTTAACCGCGTGGACTCGTGTGGTCTGGCAGTGGAGCGGGCTAATACCCTCGGGGGCCGCGAGACCGGTGACGCCGCGAAGGTGGAGGCCGGAGTTGGGGGCGCTTCAAATGCGGACCTCAAGGTGGAGCAAGCTCCGCGTCGAAGCGAAGGGGCGGTAGCCGCCTCGGACGCGTTCTTCCCGTTCGCTGACGGACTACAGCTCTTGATCGATGCAGGCGTGAAAGCGGTGGTCCAGCCGGGAGGGTCTATTCGTGATGAGGAAGTGATCGAGGCAGCCCAGGAAGCCGGCATAACCATGTATTTCACGGGTAATCGTCACTTCTCGCACTAGAATCGAGTGACAATCCAGACGGCGAATGTAGACGCGCCCTCCAGCCGATAGGATGGAGGGCGTGTCGAGTAAAAAAGCAGTGGTTGCGGCCGGAATCATTTTTGTGGCGGCCTGTATTGCGGGTCTGACGGTGGTTGCGCTGTGGGCAAGTGTGCGGGCGGCGCTGTGGGGCTTGGTCGCGTTTTTTGTTGTGCTGCTTTTAATCCGCATTTTGGCGCGTGATCACACGTGGCTGCGTGCGCGTTCCACCCTGTTTGATGCCCTGTTCTTGACCGCGATTATCGCGGGGCTGGCACTAACAATATCGGCGGCAACAACGCCTTCCCCGGTTTAACCAATCTTTGAGGGTTGTGCCCTGCCGTTTGCGCAAATGCTTCACGAGAGTCACATTTGCTGAACACTTGGCAAAGTGTGTGCCAAACAGTCGATAATAGGAGTGGTCTTATTCCTAGTTTGGAGGTCTAGATGACACCGTCTCCTGATTTGAAGAAACGCGTTGGCGTGCTTACATCGGGAGGTGACGCTCAAGGAATGAATGCGGCTGTTCGCGCGGTGGTGCGCACCAGCCTCGAGATGGGCGCCACGCCGTACGCAATTTTGGAAGGCTGGCAGGGCGCCGTTGAGGGCGGTGAGCGGATCAAAGAAATGGCGTGGTCCGACGTGTCCTCAATTTTGAACGAGGGCGGAACCGTGATCGGCACGGCCCGAAGCCCGGAGTTCTACGAGTATGAGGGGCGGCGCCGCGCGTGCAAGAATCTGCTCGAGAGGGGCATCGACCGCCTGGTTGTGATTGGCGGCGACGGGTCTTTGACCGGCACTAACGAGTTCCGCAAGGAATGGCCCGGCCACGTCCAGGGCCTGTTGGAGGCGGGTGAGATCACCCCAGAGGTAGCCAGCGCTCACCCCGCGCTCATGATTGTGGGCATTGTCGGTTCGATCGACAACGACATGGTGGGCACCGATATGACGATCGGTACGGACTCTGCGCTAAACCGCATTGTGGAGGCGATTGACGACATCTCGTCAACGGCCGCATCCCACCAGCGCATGTTCGTCATCGAGGTGATGGGGCGCCACTGCGGTTATCTGCCGCTCATGTCAGCGGTTGCGGGAGGCGCGGACTACGTCTTCACACCCGAGAATCCACCCACGCCCGGCTGGGAAGAGGACATGTCGGAAAAGCTCCGTTTGGGCCGCGAGGCGGGCAGGCGTGAGTCCATCGTGATTGTTGCCGAGGGGGCAAAAGACTCGGAAGGTAACCGGATCACGTCGGCGCAGGTAGCCGAGGCCATTGAGGCTCGCCTGGGAGAAAAACCGCGTATCACGATCCTCGGGCACGTTCAGCGCGGTGGTACGCCCTCGGCATACGACAGGTGGATGCCGACCCTCATGGGTTACGGGGCGGCGCAAGAAATTTTGAAGGCTACCGCGGATACGCCAGCTAACATCATTGGCGTGCGCAAGAACCGGTTGACTCGCATTCCGCTAGTTGAATCGGTAGAGGCCACCCGAAACGTTGCCGAACTTGTGGCAAACAAAGAGTTCGATAAGGCCATCGAGTCGCGGGGTGCCTCTTTTGTGAAGATGACGCGCATCAACCAGATTCTGTCCGAACCGCCGGGCAATACCGCGATTCCCGAGGGAGCAAAGCGGGTAGCCGTTATGCACATGGGCGGGTTAGCTCCGGGCATGAACACCGCTGCGCGAGCCGCTGTGCGTATTGGTCTGGACAAAGGCATGCAGATTCTGGGTGTGCAGGGCTCCATGACCGGCTTGATGAATGGCAATGTGCGGGAGCTGACTTGGTCTGACGTTGAAGGCTGGGCGTTCAAGGGTGGGGCCGAGCTTGGTACCCGCCGCACCATGCCGACCGTTGACCAGTACTATGCGATCGGGCGCGCCATCGAAGAACACAAGATCGACGCGTTGCTTCTGATTGGCGGAATGAACGCCTACCTGTCGATTTTTGACATGTTCCAAGAGCGTGGCCGTTACCCGGCGTTCAACATCCCCATGGTTCTGGTGCCAGCCACTATCGATAACAATCTGCCCGGCGCGGAGCTCAGCATTGGTGCGGACACAGCGGTCAACAACGCGGTGTGGGCGCTGGATCGAATCAAAGAGTCTGCCGCCGCCTCGCGTCGATGCTTCGTTGCAGAAACGATGGGACGCAAATGCGGTTACCTGGCCCTCATGGCGTCCATTGCGAGCGGCGCCGAAAAAGTGTACCTGAATGAAGAACCCACTACGCTCGCGGACATTTCAAAGGACGTTGCCTACCTAAAGCAATCGTTCCGCGCGGGCCGGCGCCTGTTCCTCGTAGTGCGAAATGAGGAGGCCCATCCCGAGTACAACCGCGAGTTCCTCGCCCGCGTTTTTGAATCGGAAGGGGAGGGCCTGTACGACGTGCGTCATTCTGCCCTCGGACACCTACAGCAGGGTGGTGCCCCGTCACCGTTTGACCGGCTTCTTGCAACGCGCCTCGTATACGAGGCGATCGCGGTGCTGGATGAAATTTTTGCACGCGGTGGGGATGACGCATGCTACATCGGTGAGGCCGGCGGCAAAATGCAAGCATTCCCTGTGCGCCGCATGATGGACCACTTGGATACCAAGAACCGGCGCCCCTTCGAACAGTGGTGGCTCTCGCTCGCAACCGTTATCCCGGTGGTGTCGATGCCGCGCGGGGACGTGATTCCCGTGGAAATTCCAATCGAAGACGGCGATCACGTCGTGACATACTAGATTTCAAAAGAGGTTATACCTAAAGAAGGAATGGCGATGACAACTCCAGTGAACCCTACGTCTACGAAAGCGTGGAGTGAGCTTTCTGCTATTGCGAAGGATTTTGCCCCGGATCTGCGAGGCTGGTTTGCAAAAGATTCTGGCCGCGTAGATCGATTCACGTTCGACGCTGCTGATCTGCGCGTTGACATGTCAAAGAACCTTGTAACCGACGAGGTTGTTGAGGCACTGTTGGATCTTGCCGAGCAGACGAATCTGGAAGAGCGCATTGAAGCCATGTTTAGTGGACAGCGCATTAACGTGACAGAGAACCGTTCGGTGTTGCACACAGCATTGCGCCTGCCTAAGGATGCTTCGCTTGAGATTGACGGGCAAAACGTTGTGCGGGATGTACACGAGGTGCTAGATCGCGTGTACGCCTTTGCGAATAAGGTACGTTCTGGCGAATGGGTTGGCGTAACCGGAAAGCCGATTGAAACGGTTGTGAACATCGGTATTGGCGGTTCGGACCTCGGCCCGGTCATGGCCTACGAGGCGCTGAAGCCGTATGCGAAGGAAGGCCTCAAGGCGCGCTATATTTCGAATATTGACCCAACAGATGCGGGCGAGAAGACGAAGGACCTGGATCCGGAAACTACGCTCGTGATCGTTGCTTCGAAGACGTTCACCACGCTGGAGACGCTCACGAACGCGCGGGTTGTGCGTAAATGGCTACTAGATGGCCTCGAAAAGTCGGGAGCACTCGAAGGCAAGTCGAAGGCCGAGGCAGTGCGCAAGCACTTCATCGCCGTGTCCACGGCCTTGGATAAGGTTGAAGAGTTTGGCATCGACCCGCAGAACGCGTTTGGTTTTTGGGATTGGGTTGGAGGCCGCTACTCGGTTGATTCGGCGGTAGGTACGTCACTGGCGATTGTGCTCGGCCCGGAAGCTTTCGAGGAGTTCCTGGCTGGCTTCCACGACATGGATGAGCATTTCCGCACCGAGGAATGGGGAGCCAATGTTCCTGTCCTCATGGCTTTGCTGAACGTGTGGTACACGAACTTCCTCGGCGCCCATACTCACGCTGTGCTTCCGTACTCGCAGTATCTGCACCGCTTCCCTGCGTACTTGCAGCAGCTCACGATGGAGTCTAACGGCAAGAGCGTCACGTGGGACGGCAAGCCGGTTAACTACCAGACCGGAGAGGTGTTCTGGGGTGAACCCGGCACCAACGGCCAGCACGCGTTCTACCAGTTGATCCACCAGGGCACTCGCCTTGTGCCGGCTGACTTCATCGCGTTTGCGAACCCGGCATGGCCGTTGCAAGACGAGGACGCCGACATGCATGACCTGTTCCTCGGCAACTTCTTTGCCCAGACCAAGGCTTTGGCATTTGGTAAGACGGCGGACGAGGTTCGCGCCCAGGGCACACCCGAACACATCGTTCCGGCCCGCGTGTTTGAGGGTAACAAGCCGACGACCTCGATTATGGCGCCGGTGCTCACCCCATCCGTTCTGGGCCAGCTGATTGCACTGTATGAGCACATCACGTTTGTGCAGGGCATCATTTGGGGTATTGACTCGTTTGACCAGTGGGGCGTTGAGCTTGGTAAGGAGCTTGCGCGCGAACTGACGCCGGCCGTGGCGGGAGACCGTGAAGTGCTTGACGCACAGGACCCGTCCACGAGGTCGCTAATCAGCTACTACCTGGAGCATCGCGACAAGTAACCGGTAAATTGCGCTAACGCCCTCGCTTTAGGCGCCCAAAGGTGCACCGAAAGTGGGGGCGTTAGCTAACTCTTGAGCGGTGTGCGCGCTACGATAGGAGAGGTGGGTCATTTGACCCTAGCTGTCTAAAACGTAAGGAGATTTCCACTATGACAGAAGCTCGCATCGTAACCGTTACTGGCGCAGCCGGAAACATTGGCTACGCACTGCTGTTCCGCATCGCTTCGGGCGCTGTTTTTGGCAAGGATGTTCCTGTAAAGCTGAACCTCCTTGAGATCACGCCGGCGCTGAAGGCCGCTGAAGGCACCGCGATGGAGCTTGATGACGCCGCATTCCCGCTCCTCGAAGGCGTTGACATCTTCGATGACGCTAACAAGGCGTTTGCTGGCACGAACGCGGCATTCCTGGTTGGTGCTCGCCCCCGTACGAAGGGCATGGAGCGCGCTGACCTGCTCGAGGCAAACGGTGGTATCTTCGGCCCGCAGGGTAAGGCAATCAACGACAACGCGGCTGATGACGTTCGCGTGCTCGTGGTTGGCAACCCGGCTAACACCAACGCTCTGATTGCTTCGGCAGCGGCTCCGGACGTACCGGATTCGCGTTTCACCGCGATGATGCGCCTGGATCACAACCGCGCAATGTCGCAGCTTTCTCACAAGCTGCAGGTGCCGTCGCGCCTCATCAAGGACATGGTTGTTTGGGGTAACCACTCGGCAGACCAGTTCCCGGATGTTACCTACGCTCGCGTTGATGGTAAGTCCGCTAAGGATTTGGTTGACGAGGCATGGCTGGACGAATACTTCGTTCCTACCGTCGCAAAGCGCGGCGCGGCCATCATTGAGGCACGTGGCGCTTCCTCGGCAGCATCGGCTGCCTCTGCAGCGATCGACCACATGCACGACTGGGTAAACGGCACGCCGGAAGGCGACTGGGTAACCTCCGGCTCCGTATCTGACGGATCCTACGGCGTACCCGAAGGCCTCATTTACGGCTTCCCGGTAACCTCCACCGGTGGCGAGTGGGAGATCGTTCAGGGCCTCGAGCTTGACGATCGTCAGAAGGCCGGCATCGCACGCAACGTTAAGGCTCTTGAAGAAGAGCGTGACGCCGTGCGCGCCCTCGGCTTCGTAAAGTAAGCAGATTACGCTAGAGGCGGCTCGCAGCTAGACCTTTTGTCTGGCCGGCGAGCCGCCTTTGGTATGCAAAGTTATTAACCCTTTCGGCTTTGGTTTAAAGTGGGACGCATGGCTGAAGAAAACGTAAGTGACACCAAACTTATCCTCACTATCTCATGTCCGGACGGGCCGGGCATCGTGCACGCGGTTTCTAACATAATCGTGGAGAACCAGGGCAACATCATCCAGTCGCAACAGTTTGGCGACCCGGACACGGGCCTGTTCTTCATGCGCGTAGAACTCGACTGTCCCGCGGGGCGCGCGCCCATTGAGGTGGGGATGAAAGAGTTCGCTAAGCGATTTGACGCAGTCTGGAATCTTGACCTGTACGGCCGCCCTCTTCGCACGATCATCATGGTTTCCAAAGAAGGGCACTGCCTGACCGATCTGCTTTACCGCCAGCGATACGCTGACCTTCCTATCGATGTCGTAGCGATTGTTGGTAACCACCCGGACCTCGCACCCGTTGCGCAGTTCTATGGCATTCCGTTCCTGTGCATTCCGGTTACGAAAGACACAAAGGCTGCTGCAGAGGATGAGCTTTTGAACCTCGTCCGCGCCGAAAACATTGAACTGGTTGTGCTGGCTCGCTACATGCAGATTCTGTCTGACAGCCTATGTAATGAGCTTGCTGGCAATGTCATCAACATTCATCACTCGTTCCTGCCATCTTTCAAAGGGGCGAGGCCCTACGCGCAAGCTCACGACCGCGGTGTGAAACTGATTGGTGCAACCGCGCATTACGTGACTGCGGACCTTGACGAAGGTCCGATTATCGAGCAGGACGTCACTCGCGTGACCCACCGTGAATCAACCCGCGACCTCGTTGCTGAAGGCCAAGATGTGGAGCGCCGCGTCCTCGCGCAGGCAGTGAAGTGGCACTCCGAACACCGTGTGCTACTGAACGGCACTCGCACGGTTGTGTTCAACTAAGAATCTGACCAGCGTAGGTGAGGGAGTAGACGCTACCACAACCGACAACATCCTGGATTCCGGGCTACTATTGGATGGATGAACGATAGCTGGCGGGTATTCGTCAGGGACATCAAGCGAATTTTTGCTGTCCCGCGCTCCCTCATAATCGTGATTGGTATCCTCGTGATGCCAGCTCTCTATTCATGGCTAAACATCCTGGCTTTTTGGAACCCATACACGGCTACGCAAAACCTGCCGATTGTGGTAGTTAATAATGATGTGGGGACCAACTCTACACTCACCGGGAAGATCAATGTTGGCGATCTGATCGTTGAAGAGCTTTTGAAGAATGATCAGCTAGGTTGGCAGTTTCTCGAAGAATCCGCAGCTACAGACCGTATTAGAGCCGGCGACGTATACGCCACGTTCATTATCCCGGCCAGCTTTAGCGACGACCTCGTCGACATTTTCTACGGTGAACGCAACCAACCCACAATCGAGTATTTGGTCAATGAGAAGAAGGGCGCCATCGCGCCGAAAATCACCGACGTGGGTGCTAACGAACTCGATATTCAAATAACCTCCACTTTCCGCGAGCAGGTGGGGCAGGCGATCGTGCAGGGACTGCGCGACGGGAGCCTCAAAGTTTCTACAGACATCAACAGTGCAGAAAGCAGTGCGCTTGGTGCTTTAGGAGGCGTGGAGAAAGACCTTGGAGACGCGCAGGCAACCCTCGACGCGGCCAGCGCATCCCTAACCGAATCGTTGCAAACCATGGGGAACGTGCGCGGCGCACTTGCGGCTGCGGATCCGGCTCTTGCCGATATGTCAGGCGCGCTGTCTGATTCGCAGACCATTTTGGGAACCGTCGTATCGGATGCGCAAAGTTTTGCCGTCTCCGTGGGCAAAGCCAGCGCGAGTGCCCAGCAGGCGTTAAACCAGTCTTCGGCGTCAGCTTCGGCAGCGGTCTCTAATGCCACGGCTCGGTTAAATGAGATACAGCCCCAGCTTCAAGGCGGCATCGACCGTGCAAATGCTTCGCTTGACGCTGTGCGTGAACGCGTGGAGATTCTTGAACAAATCCCGGCTGCGCAAGACGCGGCGCAAGAGCTGAATGCGCGTCTTGATGATGTCCAAGACCTGCTGAATAAGGTGAATCAATCCGGTAAGGACGCTACGGCGGCTGCCAAGGATCTCGACGAGCTGGTCAAATCTTTTAATGACGCACTTTCGGCTGCGCAGGGCGTTACTAACAAAACGCAAGAACTTGCTGGTCAAGCGGTTAGTGAACTGACTGCACAGGTTACTGAGCTCTCGGCACGCCTGGGCGGAATCGACTCGGCTATCACCACCACGCGAGCTTCGCTTACCCAGGTGTTCTCCCTCGTTGACGGGGTAGAAGAACAGATTGGTGCCACCCAAGGGGTACTGACGCAGGCTAAAGGGAATCTGGATGGCCTCGCGGGCTCTGTTCGAGTGGCCCAAACCGATGTGGCAACACTTGCCACTGCCATACAGTCGGGCACACTCGAAACGGTGATTGGCCTGGACGCGCAGAACATCGGGCACTACCTGGCGTCCCCCGTGGAGTTCGACCAGCAGGCCGTGTTCAAAGTTAATTCCTACGGTTCGGGCATGGCCGCGATGTTCATCAACCTCTCGATGTGGATTGGCGGCCTCATCCTCGTAATTATCTTCCGGGTGGAGGTCGATAAGGAAGGCTTTGACTGGCTCCCCTTGCGCTCGGCGTACATGGGGCGCTTCATGCTTTCAGGAGCACTATCTATGGGGCAGGGGCTGATAGTGAGCGTCGGTAGCCTCATGATCGGCGTGCAGACGGCCAGCGTGCCCGCATTCATCGCAACTGCCACGCTGATTGGGCCCACATACTTTGCCATAATCTATGCGCTTGCCGCGGCGCTCAGCCATGTCGGGCGCGCCCTTGCGATTCTATTGGTGGTCTTGCAGATTCCGGGAGCTTCAGGCATTTATCCCATTGAGCTTATGCCCGGCTTCTTTCGCGCGCTGTATCCTCTTTTGCCATTTTCTTACGGCATCGACGCCATGCGAGAAACCATTGGCGGATTCTACGCCGGGCACTACTGGCGCCTAATGGCAATCCTGTTGCTCATGAGCGCTTCAGCGCTATTACTCGGCTTTTTTGGGCGGCGACACCTGGGTTATTTCACTCAGTTGTTTTACAACGATCTGGCTCGCACGGAACTGGTAGTCAATGAGGACGTGCAACTGCAAGGCTCGGTTTACCGTCTGAGCAACATCATTGCGCTACTCTCAAACCGCAAGGAATTCGCCAACCGGATCGCCTATCGTCAAGAGCGTTTCAACTCGCATTATCGCCTGCTAATCAACGGTCTAACCATCGTAGGCATCCTCGGATTCGTAGCGCTAAGCCTGGTTTCGAGTCTGACTGCTGCGAGCAAATCAGCCTTGCTTGGCCTCGTCGCTGTTTGGGGCCTGGTGATCATAGGCGCGCTTGTTGCCACCGAGGGGCTCAGGAGCTCCCTCCAGCGTGCACGCGACCTGTCGCACCTGAGTGAAGATGAACTGTTTGACAGCCTGGCGCGCCCTCGTAGTGAGGCGGAGCGCGAGTTTACCGGAGGTGAGGCGCGGCGATGAAACAGATCCTCTTTATTGCGCGCGATGACCTGCGCCAGATCAACTCCTCTGTGATGGCGAAGATCTTCGTGGTGATACTCATTAGCGTTCCCCTGTTCTTCACGTGGTTTAACGTACTTGCAACGTGGGATCCGTTCTCTAACTCTGATCGCCTTCAAATCGCTGTGGCCAGCACGGACAAGGGTTACAACAGTGAAGTGCTGCGAATGAACGTGAACGTGGGCGACATCGTGATGAAAGAGCTCGCCACTAACGATCAGCTTGATTGGGTGCTAACCAGTGAGGACAGGGCGCTTGAGGGCACGAGGTCGGGCGAATACTATGCGGCAATTGTGCTGCCCGACGACTTCTCCACCTCGATGTTTACCTTCTACGCGGGCGGGGCAAAGCCTGCCAACATCACGTTATACACCAACGAGAAGAAGAACCCGCTTTCCGCAAACCTCACCACGCAAGGGGCCCAGGGAGTAACCGCGCAGATCAACACCACGTTTTCGCAAGCCCTGGCCGAAGTGGCGGTTGGTATGGCGGAGGACGTCTCTGCGTATCTGGATGATGCGCAAACGCAGGCCACATTGGATCGGTTAGGTAATCGCCTGGAGTCGTTAGCCGCGCAGTTAAATTCGGGCGCTGACACGGTAGATTCCCTTTCTGCGCTGATTGGTTCTACAATCCCGCTGGCTACTGGAACTCGCGATTTGGCTGCGGGCGTTCAGGAATCTTTTGACCAGGCCACCGGCACTTCGCTCGATTCCAGCAGTGGGGCGGCTGATCCGTTCGCTGGGCTTTCCGCCGGGTTAAGTGATTCGCTGAACCAAGCGTCCTCCAGTATTGAAAAAGTTCAATCTCGTCTGGACACTTTGCTGAACTCGGCTGACGAGGCCGCGCAGAGCAGCGCGGATGCGGTTGATCAGCTACGCGTCATGCTTGATAAGCAGATCGACGGGTTCAAGCAGACGAGGGACAAGCTTGCCGAAGTTTTAGGACCGGAAGGGGACGATCTTCTGGCTGATCTTGATACGGCGATTGCGCGGCAACAAAGCCTTTCAGACCGCCTAGGTCAGATCTCAAAGGAGCTGCGTGCAGGTAAGTCTAGCGATTCGGATTCCAAAGAGGCTGCGCGTAAAGCTATCGAAGAAGCCGCCGGTGCGATCAGATCGGCTCACGATAGCTTTTCAAAGAATCTGCAGCCACAAATCGACAGCTTGCGATCCAACCTCGAATCGGCCGGAGAAAGCGCGGCAGTTTTCCGCTCTTACATGCAGGCAGTAAAGTCCGACCTGTCAGATAGTGCGGGTGGCCTCATCGCGGGAATGGATAGCGCGGCGCAATCACTTTCCGCAACTGCGCAGAGTATGCGCGAGAGTGTGAAACGCCTGAACGAGGCTAACAAGCAGGTTAGTGAGGCCCGCTCCGGCGGTGATATGAACCAAATCGCCAAGGCGCTTGGCGCCGACCCGCAAGGTTTTGCCCGCTTGTTGTCATCTCCCGTAGCTGTGGATCGCACGCCGGTATTCCCCGTGGCGTCTTTCGGAGTGGGGATGGCGCCTCTATTCACTGTGATCGCACTGTGGGTGGGCGCGCTATTGGCTGGTGTTTTCTTGCGTACGGACGTCTCCAAGAATGTGGGCAAACGCTACTTAGAAAGCGTGGAAAGCAGTGATGCTGACGATTCAGATGATGGCGCAGAGGCAAATGAGGAACTAGAAGTTAGCGACGAGCTTCAGGAGCCTGAAACCGCCGCGGAGACCAGCGACGGCGAATCGGTCGATGAGAAAGATACGGAGGAGCAAGCCCAGGCGGCCGAGAGCGAAGATGGCAAGGCAAAGAAGAAGGTGAAGCACGCTCGCAAGCGGGCATTCACGGGAGCGGAAGAATACTTGGGGCGCTACGTCATGTTCTGGCTGATCGGCATGGCTCAATCAACTTTGCTGATGGGCGGGCTGATCGTGATCGTTGAGATTGAACCGGCGCACCCATTCCTGCTGATGCTGGCCGGATGGGTGATCTCTACGGTCTTTACCAATATCGTGTATACGCTGGTGATATCGCTTTCTAATGCGGGCAAAGCAATAGCTGTAGTACTACTTGTGCTCCAGATCTCTGCTGCCGGGGGAGCGTATCCACTTGAACTGTTACCCCAGTGGTTCCAAAACATCAGCCCGTGGCTTCCCGCAACTTACGCGATCAACCTCATGCGTTCGGCAGTGGCCGGCATTTACGCGGGCGACTTTGTGCAAAACCTCGCCATGATCCTGCTGTTCATCATCCCCAACCTGCTCATTGGTCTCGTGTTCCGTCATGCCATTGCAGGCAACATCGAGAAGATGACACAAGAGATCGAGAAAACCAAGGTGATGTAGGGGCGCCCTCCTCGCGCTCGCCGCATTAATCGGCGGCGTTAGCCAGCCCCTTGACCCCAAAATTGGCTGTCTGCAAATGTGTTCGAAAAGAGAACGAGCAGCCCGCCCGCGAGCGTTTTGCGCTATGTTTGAAACGACGCGACTGGCGCAGGTGGACCACCACCGGGGAGCGTCTTTTGGGATTCAACGGCCGCCCGCCTGGGTCAAGGATCATCAAAACACTTGGTGTTTGGAAGACAAACCTAAATAGGAGAACTCATGGCAACATCTCAACTCTTGCAGTCCCTAGCGCAGGTGGATCCACAGATCCAAAAAGTTCTTGATGATGAACTGGGGCGCCAGCGCGAAACCCTAGAAATGATCGCGTCTGAGAACTTTGTGCCCAAGGCAGTTTTGGAAGCGCAGGGTTCCGTCCTCACCAACAAGTACGCGGAAGGCTATCCCGGCCGCCGCTACTACGGGGGTTGCGAGTTTGTAGATGTCGCAGAAAACCTCGCGATTGAACGTGCAAAAGAGGTCTTTGGCGCTGCTTACGTGAACGTGCAGCCTCACGCGGGCTCGCAGGCAAACGCGGCGGTTTTGGCCGCAATCGCCCAGCCTGGCGATCGTATTCTTGGCCTCTCACTGGATCACGGTGGTCACCTGACTCACGGCATGAGGATCAACTTCTCGGGCCGCCTGTATGAGCCGCACTTCTACCACGTGAATCAAGAGACCATGCGCATCGAGATGGATGAAGTCCGCAAGATCGCGCTCGAGGTTAAGCCCAAGGTCATCATCGCCGGATGGTCCGCGTACCCGCGCGTCCTCGACTTTGCGAAGTTCCGCGAGATTGCCGATGAGGTCGGAGCATACCTATGGGTAGACATGGCGCACTTCGCCGGCCTGGTTGCCGCCGGACTGCACCCGAACCCCGTTCCGTTTGCGGACGTCGTATCCACCACGGTGCACAAGACCATTGGCGGTCCGCGCTCGGGCATGATTATGTCCCGCGATGCGGAACTTGGTAAAAAGATCAACTCCGCGGTGTTCCCCGGGCAGCAGGGCGGTCCGCTCATGCATGTGGTTGCTGCCAAGGCCGTTGCTATGAAGATCGCGCAGAGCGAAGAGTTCAAGGAGCGCCAGCAGCGCACACTGGAAGGAGCTAAGATCCTCGCTGATCGACTGCTCCAAGATGACGTGAAGAACGCTGGTATCTCGCTAGTTACCGGCGGTACCGACGTGCACCTCGTTCTCGTTGACATGCGCGATTCGAAGCTCGACGGCCAGCAGGGCGAGGACCTGCTCCACGCGGTCGGTATCACCGTGAACCGCAATGCTGTGCCGTTTGACCCGCGCCCTCCGCGAGTCACGTCCGGCCTGCGAATCGGCACTCCCGCGCTTGCCACCCGCGGTTTTGGCGCCAAGGAGTTCGAGGAGGTTGCAGACATCATCGCCACCACCCTCGTACAGGGCGCATCTGACGGTGACGTAGACGTTGAAGGCCTACACGCCCGAGTGAAGGCGCTAACTGACGCATTCCCGCTATACGAAGGCCTTGACAAGTGAGGGCGCCCTGGGACGGTCAAGCCAAGGTCCTAGACGGCAAAGCTACGGCAGCGCAGATCAAAACTGAACTGCGTGAGCGCGTGGAGGCGTTGCGCGCTCGCGGCGTTGTACCCGGGCTGGGCACGATCCTGGTGGGTGATGACCCGGCCTCGCAAACCTACGTTGCGGGCAAACACCGCGATTGCCAAGAGGTGGGGATCGAATCCATCCGCGTGGACTTGCCCGGTGATTCTACTGAGGCCGACATCCTGGCCGCGGTAGAGCGCCTCAATGCTGACGATTCGTGCACGGGCTACATCGTGCAGCTTCCGCTGCCAAAAGGCGTGGATACCAACCGGATTTTGGAGGCCATTGACCCGGCGAAGGATGCAGATGGTCTACACCCCATGAACCTGGGACGCCTGGTGCTTCGCGTATCGGAAGAAATCGATTCGCCGCTACCGTGCACGCCGCGGGCAGTCATCGAACTCGTTGAACGCGCCGGTATAGATCTGGCAGGTAAAGATGTAGTTGTGGTGGGGCGCGGCGTAACCGTGGGCCGCTCCATCGGCTTGTTACTTACCCGCAAGTATGTGAACGCAACCGTTACGCTCTGCCACACGGGCACCAAGGACCTTGCCGACAAGGTCCGCCGAGCTGACGTGGTAGTGGCCGCCACCGGTGCCGCGGGAATCGTTACCCCGGACATGGTAAAGCCGGGCGCCGTGGTCCTTGACGTAGGGGTTTCCCGCGTTGAAGTAGATGGCAAAGCGCGTCTGGCCGGTGACGTTGCAGATGGCGTTGATGAGGTTGCCTCGGCCCTGTCTCCCAATCCTGGAGGAGTGGGACCGATGACTCGCGCCCTTCTGCTCGCCAACGTGGTTGAAGCCGCTGAAAGGCTTTAGCGGATAGTCGCGGAGGCGGCAGCGTCCTCGTAAATCCAAAAAGTCGCCCCCAAGTGGGGCGACTTTTTCATGCGCAGTTTAGGCGCTTAGCTGTAGATGATGCGCAGGGGAGCATGGTCGGAGTACCGGGAGGCGTAATCGACCGCGCGGTCCACATTCACGCTCTTGGCCCGCTGAGCCATCGCAGGGCTGGCCAGATGATAGTCAATGCGCCAACCCGCGTCGTTGTCGAACGCCTTGCCCCTGTATGACCACCACGTGTACGGGCCCTGCACGGGGCCGGTTAGTTGACGGGCAACGTCAACCCATCCCGATTCAATCCAACGGTCCACATACGCGATTTCGGAGTCAAGCACGCCGGCTGTCTTATTGTGGTTGCCCTTCCAGTTCTTGATGTCGAGCTCGGTGTGAACGATGTTTAGGTCGCCCGTGATAATCACGTTGGGTAGCTCGCGCAGTTCGCTCATACGGCTGGTAACGAGATCGAGGTGAGCGTACTTTTGATCCATCTTTTCCGTACCCACTTCACCCGAATGCAAGTAGGCAGAGACAATACGTACAGTCTGATCTCCGTCCTGCACGTCTACTTCGAGCCAACGCCCCGTATCTACAGCCACCGCCTCACTTTGCTGCGGGTGGGCGCCAAAACGGACGGTTTCGGGAAGGAGCTTCACGTGGGAGTCACGGCGAACCCCGATGGTTACACCGGCGCGCCCCTTAATCTCACATTCGAAGTTTAGTAGCTCCCACTCTTCCAGTAGGTCGGTGGTGATCGTGCTTGCCGCGCGCACCTCCTGCAACGCGATCACATCGGGCTTAGTATCCGCCAGGGAGTCTTTCATACCGCGTTTAACTGCGGCGCGAATCCCATTAACGTTGATCGAAGCTAGCGAGAGGGTCATTATCCTACTTTCAAAATCTCAGCGCGTACGGCTTTTTCGAAGTCCTGTTTAGCACGCGCGGTAGCTGGCCTTACTTGTCGCCCACCTGCTGGCGCTGGCCCATAGCCAAAAGCTCGTCGCGATACTTTTGCGCTTTGGTCTCAGCGCTCTCAATACGAACGCGCAACCACTTGGCGCGCGGCGAATGCCAAACCTCGTCCCCCAGGACGGTTTCGTAAGATTCCGGATTCTCACGCGGGTCAAAGGCAATGTCACCCGTGAGAGGATTATGCGGCCAATCAAGAGTATCTGGCTCTGTCATGGTGACGTAGTTAGGTGTGCTGTCACCGTGCACATACTTTGGATCCTGCGGGAACTCCGCGTAGAACGGGTTGGCCATCCACGCGGCAACCATCAGAAGCAGTCGCACGATGAGGTTAATCCACAGCATGAGGGTGGCCAAGGCTGCCGAGGCAGCAAGCAGGGGGTTGTCGGCTACGGAACCAACCGCGCTAGTGCCCAGATAACGCAAAACTGCCGAACCAACACCCGCAACAGCCGCGCCGATCCACAGATCGCGACTGGGCACGCGAACGCCTGCAGTAACGCGCACCAGAGCAATCACCAAAAGAGTGTCCACGACGAAAGCGGCTAGCAGAGTAGCCACGTTCAAAAGGATGCGCCCGGCTACCCCCTCGATATTCAACAGGTCAATAAACCACGAGCCGACCGTGTTCATCATGATTCCGAGAGCGGCAGTGGCAAGCACGCCAATGCCAAGGAGCGCGAATCCAAACAAGTCGCGGATCTTGATCGCTACCGCACCATTTGGCAGGCGCACGATTCCGAACATCGACCACAGAGACATTTTCAGTGCGTCCATGGTTTTCGATGCTGAAAACACAAGCACTACTAGACCCACGATGCCGGTGACAGACCAAACGTTTGTTTGAATGAGCGAATCCGGGTTGATCATGCCGGTGCCATCGCCGGTGTCGATAAGGCCAGGCATTGCCGATTCGAGGGCGTGCAATACTGCCTCACGAAGCTCATCGTTGCCGCCCAGGAAGTACATGAACACGGTCCACCCAACGGTTAGTGCCGCGGCAATGGAAAACAACGAAGTGTAAGAGACGCCGCCGGCCAATAGATTGCCACGCTTTAACGTGTAGCGGCGCATGCCCCGGCCAACGCGCGAATGGTTGTACCAATCCATGAGCCCCATTACCTTGGCCACTATCCCGCCTGCCTCTTTCACTTCTTGCAAAGTGGGGCCGTACAGGTTTGGAGCATCGGGAGCTCTTGGTGCCAAAACTTCTACTGGCTGATCAAGCACGGATTTCGCCATATCTTCGCCTATCCTATCCAGCGCGGAATCGTCTACAGCTCGAAACTACCCGAAAATCTGCCCCGCGGCTTTCCCAAACCCACTTACAGTCACGGTTATGTGCTCAATTGCTCACGAGGCGGGCGGGCAACCCGGTAATTTAGCCTGCCGTAAAACTAAATAGCGCCTGGGAATGGTACACGCCGTCAGCACCCACACGGTCCAATCTGAAACCGCTTGCAACCCACTCCGCCTCGAAATCCGCAGCAAGCTTCTCAGCTTCATCTAACGTCTCCTCATGGTCAATGTGAGCGAGCGTCACGTGCGGGTGGAAGGGGAAACGCGGGGTTGGAAGAGCGATGGCCTTGTGAATCTCGTCCTCGAGGGCGGCTAGAGCCTCGCCGCCAGCAGCGACATTAATGAAAGACACGGGCGACACCGGGCGGAACGAACCCGCTCCGCGTAGACAAATCCGAAAAGGCGCATGTTTCGCGGCAACTTCTCCGAGTTGGTGCATAATGCGCTCGCGGTCGGCCTGCTTCACGGGAGTGGGTGGCACAAGTGTGATGTGCGGTGCGGTACTGCTTGCGGTATCTAGGTTGAGCCGTCTGCGAAGCGCATCAATGTTGCCTGCAAGCGGCTCGGGAACTGCTACGAGTATGCCGATGAGTTCCTCGTCGGGCCCGCAGGGGGGAAGGTACATGCTTATTCCTTGCCACGCATAATCGCCTGTTAACGAATTATTACTATCACAAGCGGCGGGAGGTATTCATTTTTGCATGGCAAAGAGGTAGTTGAACAGCCGATTTGTGTGTCAGTACGCCGATGCAAAGGCATTGGTAGGTAAACGGAAGGGCAAAGATAGCTCAAGGAACAGTGTCAGAAAAGCTTCTCGAGGGGTAGGCTTTAGGAGGTTGATAAAAACGAAAACACTGTTGGGAGTGCTGATGACTGCTCGCGTTCGTAAAACTGCTACGAAGCTGGCTGATGGTCGCGACTTTTTCTACTTCGATGATTCGGAACCTTACGTCAGCGGCGAGAAGACTCGCCGTTTGGATGATCCAAGGCCTCTGCAAGATAGGTTCGCCCCAGTCAAGGATGAGGAGGGAGGCGAGAAACCGGTAACCGGGCCAACCATGCGTTTGGATCCGCTAACAGGTGAATGGGTGGTTATCGCAACTCACCGCATGAACCGCACGTTCCTGCCCCCAGCAGATGCGAATCCGCTCGCCCCGGCACGTCCGGGTGCCGCCTATCAGGATGGTGAGATCCCCGATACCGACTACGACGTCGTAGTGTTTGAAAATCGTTTCCCCTCGCTCATGCAGATTCCGGGCGAAACCATGGAGGTTGGTGATCTGGATGGAGAGAGCATTTGGAAGGTGGCGCCGGCCGCTGGTCGATGTGAGGTTATCTGTTTTGGTCCCGATCTAAATCGCAATCTCGTGGATATGGGGCCAACCCGCATGCGCACAGTCATCGAAGCTTGGGCAGACCGTACGCAGGAGCTCGAAAAGATGGATGGCATTAAGCAGGTGTTCTGCTTTGAGAACCATGGTGAAGCGATCGGTGTTACCCTGCATCACCCGCACGGGCAAATCTACGCCTACCCATACATCACGCCTCGCACGGCAACTATGATCCGTCAGGCCAAGCAGTACCGTGAGAACACGGGCAAAGATCTGCTGAGCGACGTCCTCGCCGCGGAATTGCGTAGCGGTCGCAGGATCGTCGACGAAACTGAGCATTGGGTGCTTTATGTGCCTGCTGCGTCGCGTTGGCCGGTTGAAATGCAGCTGATGCCCAAGCGTGACGTGAAGGCGCTGTATGAGCTGACCGATGAGGAGCGTGAGGAGCTCGCCCACCTTTACATTCGCATGTTGAAGGCGGGGAACAAGTTCTTTGAGGTCGAGGAAGACGGCCAAAAGACCTACCTGGAGATTCCGTACGTGATGTCTTGGCACCAGGCTCCCGTGGGCGAGGAACGCGAACTTATGCGCTTGCACATGCAGCTGCATTCGATCCAGCGTGCGCCCGGCAAACTGAAGTATTTGGGCGGTTCCGAATCAGGCATGGGTGCGTGGATTTCTGACACTACGCCGGAGAAAATCGCAGATCGTCTACGGGAGGTCTACGAAAAATGAGCAACATCGTGATGGAGTCATGGACTCTTGAAGAGGGCACGCGCAAAGTCACGGAGCTGTTCGAACGCGCCTACGGTTACAGTCCGGAGGCCCTCCACTCGGCACCTGGGCGTGTGAACGTGATTGGTGAGCACACCGATTACAACGGTGGTTTCGCACTCCCTATGGCCCTTCCTCACCGCACCTATGCGGCGGTAAGTCAGCGTGATGACCGGATTGTTCGCCTCGTGTCCGCACAGGAGGAGGGCGTGCGAGAGGTTAACCTCGACGAGGTCGATACGCACAATTCGAAGAACCCTGTTGAGGGCTGGCCGGCCTACGTGGTGGGAGTTGCCTGGGCCCTTGAGCAACAAGGGAGGGGCAAGATGCCCGGCCTCGATCTCGCAATCGATTCTTGCGTGCCGTTTGGTGCTGGCCTTTCATCTTCTGCGGCGCTTGAGTGTGCGGTTGCCGTTGCCTGGGATGCGCTTATGGCGCAGACCGAAAACTGGGTTTCAATGATGACCACTAAGAAGGGGCGTAAAGAACTTGTTGAGGCCTGCATTAGCGCTGAAAACGAGATTGCTGGCGCCCCAACCGGTGGAATGGATCAGGCTGCGTCGATGCGGTGCCGCGCCGGCGCAGTGATTTTGCTTGATTCAAAAGATGCCTCCATCAGGCACATTCCATTTGACCTCGAATCCGTTGGTCTGGAGATGCTGGTCATTGATACGCGGGCGCCGCACCGCCTGGCAGATGGCCAGTATGCGAACCGGCGCGCCACGTGCGAGGCTGCGGCTCAGAAGCTCGACGTGGAACACCTGGCGAGCCTGCCCCGCGACGCGGATCTGTCTGCCCTCAGTGAAGAGGAACGAAAGCGCGCTCGCCACGTGATCACTGAAACGGCACGCACGCTGGACTTCGTTGAGCTCCTAGAGGACGGGGCGTTGATGGATGAGCGGTTGGATCAGATCGGTTCGCTCATGACGGCATCGCACGAATCACTTCGGGATGACTACGAGGTCACGGTTCCTGAACTGGACATCGCGGTAGAAACGGCGCTGGAGAACGGGGCTGTTGGGGCTCGCATGACGGGCGGTGGCTTTGGCGGATCGGCGATTGCGCTGGTTCGAAAGCACCAGGCGGGCGCGGTCATGGATGCCATTACCGAGCGGTTCGCGAAGGAAGGCTTTAATCAGCCACACTTCCTGCATGCAAGGCCCTCGGCGCCAGCTAACTAGGGGAACGCGGACCATTGGTGTGTTCGTTTGGCTCTGCCCCCCCTCGTAAATTTCTCGCATCGCGTGAGTTGGTAGAGTGGGGGCGTGCAAGAAACAGCAAAGCAGTGGCTCATTGTTGGCTTGGGTAATCCGGGCCCAAAATACGAAAACAATCTGCACAACGCGGGTCGCATTGTGCTCCATGCGGTAGCTGACAATGCCGGTGTGACGTTCAGTAAGCACCGCGCTGGCGCGTATGTGGCAAATGCGCGTATTGGGATGCTTCCGGGAGGCAGGCCAGGGCCGGCCGCGATTCTTGCATACCCCGACTCGTACATGAATTTGTCGGGCAACGCGGTATCGAAACTCATGCAGTTTTATGGGGTAAAGCCGGACCATCTGCTGGTTGTGCACGACGAGCTCGACATTGAACCGCACGTTCTTCGTCTTAAACGAGGTGGCGGCGAGGGCGGACACAACGGGTTGCGCTCAATCTCGCAGCTGATTGGCACGAAGGATTACAACCGGTTGCGCTTTGGTGTGGGCCGCCCGCCTGGGCGAATGGATGCGGCTGCGTTCGTGCTTTCGGATTTCCCAAGAAAAGACCTGGATGAATGGGCTGTAACTGTTCGCTTGGCTGCGGATGCGATCGAAGACGTGGTTACCCTCGGTTTTGAACAAGCGCAACAAAAACTGCACACGGCCTAGTCCGGATAGTCCGGTTGCACACAAGGAGCTGTTTTGAAAAAACTGCGCGGTCTACTCAGCGCTCTTGATGGTGACGAAGCGCTTGCCGCTGCCGCCCTCGCCCTGAACGAAGGGGGCAACCCCACGGTCATTGCCTCAGCTGGTATGCGGGCCCCTCTGCTCGCAAAAACGGCGCTGCAAGAGGACGGAAGGCCGCTGGTTGTTGTAACTGCAACCGGCCGGGATGCGGAAGAACTGGCCACCCACCTGCGCGGATATATCGATGGCGTGGAGGTGTTGCCCAGCTGGGAAACGCTGCCGCACGAGAGACTCAGCCCGCAGCGGGACACGATGGCCAGACGAGTTGCGGTAATGCGGCGCTTGGCACACCCCGAGGGCGAGGTTGGATCACGAACCGGTGCCATTAGAGTTCTGCTTGTGCCGCTACGCGCATTCTTACAGCCGGTTATCTCCGGTCTTGGAGACCTGGAGCCCGTGCGTCTAACAGTGGGCGACGCTGTTGATTTTGAGAGCCTGACTACCCGCCTCATGAATCTGGGTTACGAACGCACGGAAGTGGTGCAAAAGCGCGGCGAAATGGCGGTTCGCGGCGGAATCCTAGATGTATTTGCACCCATTGATCCGTACCCGACGCGTATCGAAATGTTTGGCGATGAGGTTGACGACGTCCGCTACTTCTCAGTTGCCGATCAGCGCGCGGTTGGCGCAGCTAAAGAAGGGCTGTGGGCGCCAGCTGCCCGCGAACTGCTACTGACCGACGATGTGCGCAAGCGAGCGCGCGAGGCCGTCGCAAAACTGCCGGGCGCTGGCCAGATGTTGGAGCTTATCAGCGAAGGCATCAACGTGGAGGGCATGGAGTCGCTCAGCCCCGTCCTCGTAGGCGGGATGGAAACCGTGCTGGATCTCGTTGGGGCCGATTCGCAGGTGGTTATCGTCGAGCCGCAACGCGTTGAATCGCGCACCGAAGACCTCGTTGCCACCACGCAAGAGTTCTTGGAGGCCGCATGGACGGGCGCCGCGGCAGGTGGTGAGATTCCACTTCAGGCCGGTAACGCATCGTTCAAAACGTTGACGCAAATGCGCTCGATCGCTCGTAAACGAGGCTTTGGATGGGCAGAGATTTCCGCTCTCGCCCCAATGGAATTGGCTGACGCGCTTACCGACGCACCATCCGCGCACGCTCCGATTGTTGTGACCCCGAGCCTCATGCAGGTGGGCGCTCGTGACGTGAAGCCATATCGCGGCAAGATTGACCAGGCCGCCTCTGACCTTGGGAAGCTTCAAAAAGACAACTGGAAACTGGTTGTAACCACGGATGGGCCGGGCCCCGCCAAGCGGATTGCGGCGGTGCTAAACGAAGCGTTTGTACCTGCAAAGATAGTCGAGGCGGTAACCGAAGGGCTAGAGCCGGGCGTAATCGAAGTGCTGGCTGCTGGATCCGGGCCAGGGTTTGTAGCTGAGGAACTGAAGGTTGCGGTTGTTACCGAGACGGATATGACGGGCAAGGCGGGCTCGTCGACCGCGGAAATGCGGAAAATGCCGGCGCGTAGGCGTAAAGGTATTGATCCGCTAACGCTGCACAAGGGTGACCTCATCGTCCACGAGCAGCACGGTATTGGCAAGTTCGTTGAGATGGTTTCGCGCACTATTGGACGCGGCGAAGAGGCCGTGACGCGCGACTATTTGCTAATCGAGTACGCGCCCACCCGGCGCGGCCAGCCTGGGGACCGCCTCTACGTTCCAACCGATCAGCTGGATCAGGTTTCTAAGTATTCGGGTTCGGATCAGCCAAAGCTATCCAAGATGGGCGGGGCTGAATGGGCGAAAACTAAGGCCAGAGCACGCAAGGCCGTTAAGGAAATCGCGGGAGAGCTGGTTCGCCTTTACGCCGCACGCAAGTCCGCGAAGGGCTACGCGTTCTCACCCGATACGCCGTGGCAGCGTGAACTTGAGGACGCCTTCCCATACGTGGAGACGCCGGATCAACTGACCGTGATCGACGAGGTCAAAGCAGACATGGAAAAGCCGATCCCTATGGACCGTCTGCTTGGCGGAGATGTGGGCTACGGCAAGACTGAAATTGCGGTTAGAGCCGCATTCAAGGCAGTGCAAGACGGCAAGCAAGTGGCTATCCTCGTGCCCACCACCCTCTTAGTTCAGCAGCATCTGGAGACATTCCAGCAGCGTTACGCGGGCTTCCCCGTAGATGTTGCGGCCCTATCTCGTTTCACTAGCGCGGCCGAGGGGGAGCGCATTCGCGCGGGTCTTCGCACCGGCCAGATCGACGTTGTGATTGGGACCCATTCCCTGCTTACAGGTTCGGTCCGCTTCAAGGACCTCGGCCTCGTCGTCATTGATGAGGAGCAGCGTTTTGGCGTTGAGCACAAGGAAACCCTAAAGCAGATGCGCACGGACGTGGATGTCTTGTCAATGTCAGCCACGCCTATTCCTCGTACGCTCGAAATGGCAATCACGGGTATTCGCGAAATGTCACTTTTGACCACCCCTCCAGAGGAGCGCCACCCAATCCTAACGTTTGTGGGGGCATATTCGGACCAACAGGTTAGTGCCGCAATCAAACGCGAGCTTCTGCGTGATGGTCAGGTGTTCTACGTGCATAACCGCGTGGAAGATATCGGCAAGATCGCCGATCATATTCAACAGCTCGTGCCCGAGGCGCGGGTTCGTATTGCGCATGGAAAGCTCGCTGAAGCTCAGTTGGAGCAGGTGATCGTGGACTTTTGGAATCGCGAGTTCGACGTCCTCGTCTGCACCACGATTATTGAAACCGGCTTGGATATTTCTAACGCCAACACACTCATTGTGGATCGCGCGGACGCAATGGGACTGTCGCAGCTTCACCAGCTACGAGGTCGCGTTGGACGCGGACGCGATAGGGGGTACGCATACTTCCTATATCCGGCCGACAAGGTACTGACCGAGACCGCACACGAGCGACTTTCAACGATTGCGGCTAACACCGATCTGGGCGCGGGCATCGCGGTGGCGCAAAAGGACTTGGAGATTCGCGGCGCCGGCAACCTGCTGGGTGGCGAACAGTCTGGGCACATTGCGGGCGTGGGCTTCGACCTTTACGTGCGCATGGTTGCTGACGCCGTGGCAACCTATCGCGACGGGCAGCCTCCCAAGCGTGAAGAGATGCGCATCGAAATCCCCGTGGACGCGCACATCCCGCCGGACTACATTGAGGGCGAGCAACTTCGCCTCGAAATGTACGCCAAGATTGCGGCGTTGCGTTCACCCGAAGAGGCGCATGACCTGCGCGAAGAGCTCGTGGACCGCTACGGCAAGATCCCCGAGCAGGTCCTGCTGTTGTTCGCTATCTCTGGATTGCGCGAGTATGCGCGTGACCTCGGGATTAAAGAAATTGTGGCGCAGGGGCGTTACATTCGATTTTCTCCAGTGGAATTGCGCGATTCTCAAGCATTACGTTTGAAGCGGCTGTACCCGGGTTCAATAATTAAGGGAGCCGTTCGCCAGATTCTGGTTCCCGCTCCTAAGTCCAAAAAACTTGGGGGCCCAGCCATTGTGGACCAGGAACTACTTGATTGGACACAAAACTTTTTGCAGACAATTGTTGAGTACTCGCCCGAATCTAAAGGTTAACCCAGGTAGGGGCAAGAAAATGTTAAGGGAAACAGCGTAGAATCTGTACCAGATGGTTGAAAACGAAAGGACGCGTAACCGTGACACTTAAGTCAACATGGAAACGCATTGTAGTTGGCGCCAGCACAGTGATGGCAACGGTTGCTCTCGCAGCCTGTTCTGCCCAGCCCGGTGTGGCGCTGAAGATCGACGGAACCACCTATACGGAAGACGAAGTGAGCGAGGCTGCCCAGCAGCTTTCGCAAATCAGCGGACAGCAGTTCCCAACTGCAGGTGTGGTTTATGTGTTGGCACAGGGGGCGGCCGTTCGTGAGGTTGCAGACCAGCACGGTGTTGAGTTCTCGGATGAAGACGCCCGTAATGCGTTGGCCTCGGTGCAGTCTCCGGGCGAGCCAGTTAATGAGGCTGCCGTTGGCGTTGTGCGCATCAACCAGCTTTTGGTGCTTCTGCAGGGCGATCTGGATCAGCAGGCGTTGGCGCAGGAAGTGACTGAGGCACAGAAGAACAAGGACGTTGAGCTCAACCCGAGGTACGGAGAGCTAGACGAAAACAACGCTGTGTACGCACCGAACTTGCAGGGCGTTGTGCTTCCGCCACAACAGTAAGTTTTAAGAAGCATCAGTAGGGCCCTCGAAGGACTTACACCCCGCTGATCTTCAACCTAGACCTGAAGGGATGCAGACCGTCTGCAAAACCCTAATGAGGGAACGATAACTCGTTAAAAATAGTCCGCGACATTACCGGATCTATAGAAGGAGAAAAACATGGCACACATTGAGGCCATTGGTGCTCGCGAGATTCTTGACTCTCGTGGCAACCCGACTGTTGAAGTTGAAGTTCTGCTTGACGACGGCACCGTTTCGCGTGCAGCCGTTCCGTCGGGTGCTTCTACCGGCGCATTTGAAGCCGTTGAGCGTCGCGATGGTGACGACAACCGCTACATGGGCAAGGGTGTTAAGGACGCCGTTGAGGCGGTAACTGACGTTATTGCTCCTGAGCTGATCGATGAAGACGCCACTGAGCAGCGCCTGATCGATGAGATCATGATTGATCTCGACGGTACGGACAACAAGGGCAAGCTTGGCGCTAACGCTATTCTTGGTGTTTCGCTGGCCGTTGCCAAGGCTGCTGCAGAGTCAGCTGGCCTGCCGCTGTACCGTTACGTTGGCGGCCCGAACGCACACGTCCTGCCCGTTCCGATGATGAACATCCTCAACGGTGGTTCGCACGCTGACACGAACGTTGACATCCAGGAGTTCATGATTGCTCCGATCGGTGCAAGCTCGTTCCGTGAGGCCCTCCAGTGGGGTGCTGAGGTCTATCACACCCTCAAGGGCGTCATTAAGGGCCGCGGCCTTTCCACCGGTCTTGGTGACGAGGGCGGCTTCGCCCCGTCACTGGAGTCAAACGCTGCTGCACTTGACCTCATTATTGAGGCAATCGAGAAGTCTGGTTACACGCCGGGCAAGGACGTCGCTCTTGCTCTTGACGTCGCTTCTACCGAGTTCTTCAAGGATGGCAAGTACATGCTTGAGGGCGAGGGCCGCGACACCGAGTTCATGGTGAAGTACTACGAGAAGCTACTTGCACAGTACCCGCTAGTTTCGATTGAGGATCCTCTGTCTGAGGATGAGTGGGATTCTTGGATCAAGATGACAAGCGAGCTGGGCAACAAGGTTCAGCTGGTTGGTGACGACCTGTTCGTAACCAACCCGGCTCGTCTTGCACGTGGCATCAAGGAGCATGCTGGTAACGCTCTGCTCGTGAAGGTGAACCAGATTGGTTCCCTAACCGAGACGCTCGACGCCGTTGAGGCTGCACACCGCGCGGGCTTCAAGTCGATGACTTCGCACCGCTCCGGCGAGACCGAGGACACCACGATTGCTGACCTTGCTGTTGCAACGAACTCCGGCCAGATTAAGACCGGTGCTCCGGCTCGCTCTGAGCGCGTTGCAAAGTACAACCAGCTTCTGCGTATTGAGGAAGAGCTTGCTGACGCAGCGGTTTACGCTGGCCGTAGCGCTTTCCCGCGCGCGAGCTTCTAACTCTTTGCAGCGAGTGGTCTAACCACTAGCTGATAGAGCATCGGGACGGGGCCTTCGGGCCCCGTCCCTTTTGTTTTACCCGCCGCCGGCGCGGTTTAGGCAACTTCGCTTAAGTTTTGTAAAACTAGAGACATGAGTGAGCGTAGGGTCAGCGGAGTTCGTCGTCCAATCATGCCTAAAGGCATGAGGAGCGGCGCGAAGAAAGCTACCACGCAATCCAAGCCCACCGGTATCACGCGAAAGGGGGCGCGGCCGCACTCGGCTACGGCAAGCAGCAGGCCACGCTCGCGGGCAAGAAAGAACAGCGTCACCATGGTGGCAGAAGCTCCCGCTGCGGAGCGAAAGGTGTCGCTGAAGGCGTTCGCCTTGACCTTGGCTTTAGTGGTCGCTCTTTTGGGAGTGACCCAGCCGTTACATCAGTGGTGGTCGCAGCAGCGTGAATACCGTTCGGTTCTAATCCAAATAGAGCAGGCGAAACAGACTAACGCCGAGTTGCAAGATCAGCTGGACCGATGGGGCGATAAGTCGTACGTGGCCTCACAGGCGCGGGCACGGCTACAGTATGTCCAGCCGGGGGAGACGCAGTATCAGGTGCTTGACGCGCCCGGCATTGCGGATGGGATGGCAGATACCAAGCCCGTTGAGGATCAGGGTCCGCCTCGACCTTGGTACCTGGTGGTGGCTGATACTGCGGATGCCGCCGATGATATGAACCAGCCGGTTCGCCTTGACCCGTCGGTGCGCGTAAAGAAAAACGAGGAGTAGGCGTTGGACAAGACGCAAGATGTTGATCTGAAGATTCTTGAGCTTCAGTTGGGGCGCGAGCCGCGTGGTGTTTTAGGGATTGCAGCAAGGTGTGTTTGCGGCGCTCCCCTGGTGGTAGCAACTGCTCCTCGTTTGGAAAATGGTAGCCCCTTTCCGACCATGTTTTACCTGACTCACCCTGCGGCTGTGAAGGGGTGTTCCGTCCTCGAGTCTAATCAGTGGATGGAGCATTTGAATGAGCGTCTTGGCGAAGATGAGCAGCTGCGTAGCGAATACGCCACGGCTCACCTCGCCTACATTGCGGCGCGCGATGCTGTGGAGAAAGTCGATGAGATCAGTGGTTTTTCGGCTGGAGGAATGCCGCAGCGCGTGAAGTGTCTGCATGCCCTGCTTGGCCACGCGCTTGCCGCTGGTCCGGGCGTAAATCCGATTGGAGATTGGACACTTGCCAAGTTAGAGGAGATGGGGCTGTGGGACCAGAAGAAGTGTTCCTGCCTACCTGGCCAAACTCCCGCGGATTTTGAAGGAGCAGACGCGTGAGTGAAGACTTCCCGTGGCTTCTGGGGCGCGAGGGTGGCAAGGTGGCAGCCATTGATTGCGGTACAAACTCCATCAGGCTTCTGATTGGACACATGGAGGCTGGCTCGTTTGTTGACGACCTACGCACAATGGAAATCGTGCGACTTGGCGAGGGCGTGGATCGCACCGGCTGCCTCTCTGAGGCGGCGATTACGCGCACGGCTAACCAGGCGAAGGAATATGCCCAGATCTGCCGCGAAGCCGGCGTGAATAAACTGCGATTTGTGGCCACGTCTGCGAGTCGCGATGCGCAAAACCGCGACGACTTCCGCGCAGCCATTAAAGACGCAGTGGGGATTGAACCAGAAGTTGTGGAGGGCAACGAGGAGGCCGCACTTTCATTTACCGGCGCGGTCTCGAGCTTGCACGAAGCTGAAAATCCCGTGATGGTGATTGATATCGGGGGAGGTTCCACCGAGTTCGTGGCGGGCGCTGCTAAGGCTGGCGTGCTAGGCGCGATCTCTATGAACATGGGATCGGTCCGCGTCACTGAGAAGTTCCCCGAAATCGTAGCCCCTAACCCGGATACTAGCGGGGCCGTAGCGTGGATTGACAGCTTGATTGACGAGGCCGCAGCGGCCGTGCCGTTCACTCAGGTGAACTCGCTAGTTGGCGTTGCTGGTACGGTTACGACCATTACCTGCCACGCCCTGGGGCTTGAAAAATGGGATCCAGAGGCCGTGCATGCGTCGCGCTTTAGTCTTGAGCAGATGGTGGATTCCTGCGACTACATGATCAATGCGAGCGTGGATGAGCTTGCCAGGCTACCCTACATGCCGGCTGGTCGTGAAGACGTCATTAGTGGCGGCGCGCTCATTTGGAGGCAAATAGTTTGCCGCGCAGCATCGGATAATCCGAAGCTACGCGGCAACTGGGTTTCGGAGCACGACATCCTCGATGGAATAGCGCTGTCCATCATCTAGTTGATCCTCTAAGCAGATTACGAGGAGAGCGCGCGCAAGCGGTTCGCGGCCGCGCCACGCGCGTGCAGGTGAGCACGGTAGTGCACCGCGTAACCACCCGCGATGGCCGCAATCGCAGTACCCATCATGACGCCCATCTTGGCGTGCGGAATGTGAACCGAATCGGCAGGGAATGCGAGCCCCGCGATCAGTAGCGCCACGGTGAAGCCAATGCCGGCAAGCATTGCAATGGCTGCAATGTCGGGCATATCCACGCCGGCACCCAGGCGCAGACGCGTGAACTTGGTTAGTAGCCAAACGGAACCCGCGATTCCCAGCAGCTTACCGATTGGCAGGCCGAGGGAGACGCCAATTGCTACCGGGTCGGCAAGCGTCTCTACAATGCCGCCGGATTCCGAAACGTTCACGCCAGCGGCAAAGAACGCGAAGAAGGGGACTACAAGGCCGGCTGAAATCGGGTTGATCTTTTCTGCCAGGTGGTGGGACCACTGCGGCTCGCCGCGCCTACGGACTGCGGGCACCAGCAGGCCCATCGCTACGCCCGCGATCGTGGCGTGCACACCGGATGCGTGCATGAAGCCCCACGCTACTGTTGCTACCGGTATCAGGAGCCACCAGTGCATGTAGCGGCGTTGGCCCAAGAAGCCGAATAGGGCAATGAGTGCCAGCGAAATGCCGAGGGCAATGAAGTTCAGATCAGTGGAGTAAACCACGGCAATGATGATGATTGCGAGGAGGTCATCAACCACGGCCAGGGTGAGTAGGAAGGTGCGTGCCGCAGGGGGCATGCCTTTGCCAAACACTCCGAGGAGGGCCACTGCGAACGCAATATCGGTTGCTGCGGGGATTGCCCAGCCCGAGAACGCCTCGGAACCTGTAAAAATCTGTACCAGCAGGTACACCACAGCAGGGCCTACCATGCCAAAAACCGCGGCAAGCATGGGAAGAGCTGCTTCGCGAATGTCTCGAAGCGCACCGGTTACGAACTCGGTTTTCAGCTCAAGACCAACTACGAAAAAGAAGATGGTCAAAACGCCATCTGCAGCCCAGGCGGAGAGCGGCAAATGTAGGTGCCAAGCCTGCGGCCCAAAGGTGAAGTTAGCCATGGTTTCATAAATGAAGCCGATCGGTGAGTTTGCCCAAGCAAGTGCCAGCAATGCCGCAACCACCAGGAGCATGCCCGCCTTCGTTTCATCCGATACGAAGCGAACGAATGACTTGGGCAGGTCCTTGACGCTCTTTGACGCGTGCGGTCTAGCGGCGTTGCGTTCTCGTTCGATTCGCCTAATCTGCGACGAAGAGAGTGCGAAGGGGCGTTGCATTCCCACGTTTCCCGGCAGGTTGTGTGTTGACCTGCGTTTAATGCTGGGGTCAGGGTTGACGCCGGGCCTTCTACGGCCGTCAGACCACATACGGCTCACCTTTCTTTCAGCTAATAGGTGCCTCGCGCGAGACACACCTTATCCTCGACTCTAATAAATCTGCCCGCCCCATGAGTGGACAAGATTAAAATGTGGGCGAAACCGTGCGATTTGTAACAGTTTGTACCTGCTTCGTGTTGTTTATTGGAAATGGGGCCGGCAGGCGCGTTTGGTGTAACCAGGCATTTTGCCCGTAGAATGGGCGCGAGCCCCCATAGCCCAATTGGTAGAGGCAGTCGACTTAAAATCGACCGAGTGCCGGTTCGAGCCCGGCTGGGGGTACCAAGTTGGCAGTTAAATGTTTCGGCCACGTGCAAAGTTCGTTATATTCATAGCAATTCACGAGACAGCTATATTTAGGAGCGGATGCATATGAGCGGTAATCCCGTGATGGTAGAGCTCGATAGGGAGATTTCTAAAACTCCCGCTGGATATCCAACGATGCCGGGCTACGAGCCGGGCCGCCCTGGTATGCAAGATGCGGGGTCGAGCCGATTTGATCCGCACGCTACAGCGCATCGCCCGCAGGAAACCGCTCCGGGTACCGCGCCCATGGATCAGTTTGAGGACGCCTACAGGGCTCCGGCCGCGGACGCGGTTAATACCGGGCGCATGACCTATGACGACGTGATTGTGAAGACGGGCTCGATGTTTGCCCTCGTGCTTCTAGGCGCGGTTGTGGCTTGGTTCGGGATTCGCATGTCGCCTTCCCTTGCCGTCCCGCTCGTGTTTGGCGGCATGATCGCCAGCCTCATCCTGGCAATGGTGAACATCTTCTCGAAGACGATTCGCCCCGGTCTGATTGCGGCTTACGCGGTTGCAGAGGGCCTCATGCTGGGCGCGTTTTCGCTACTGTTTGAGTTCCTGTATCCGGGTATCGTTTTGCAGGCAGTTATTGCAACGTTCGTGGTGATCGGGGTGGCTCTCGCGCTGTTCGCGTCCGGCAAGGTGCGTTACACCTCGCGCACAAACCGTTTTGTGTTGATTGGCCTTCTCTCGGTGCTGGGATACAACCTGGTGAACATGGTTTTGGTCTGGACGGGGGCTATAACCACGCCGTTTGGCCTGGGATCCATCACGGTGCTAGGAATCCCCCTCGGGGTGATTGTAGGCGGTCTCGCGATCGTGATTGGCACATACAGCCTTATTGGAGATTTTGATGTGGCAAAGCGTGGCGTCGAGGCCGGCGTACCCGCCGTTTTCGCCTGGCGTGTGGCTTTTGGAATCACCGTGACGGCCGTGTGGATTTATGTTGAGGTGCTGCGTCTGCTGGCAATATTGCGCTCTGCTGCAGGAGATTAAGTAGACTGACGCCATGAGTGAATTTTTGAAAGTATCCGATAACTTCTTGCGCAAGCCCACTATTGCGTTCCTTACCGAGGAGCCTCCCGCGGGTCTGCATATTGAAGTGATTC
This sequence comes from Actinomyces urinae, assembly GCF_900119695.1. Classification (GTDB taxonomy): domain Bacteria; phylum Actinomycetota; class Actinomycetes; order Actinomycetales; family Actinomycetaceae; genus Gleimia; species Gleimia urinae. The sequence continues at coordinate 109,458 of NZ_LT632546.1, read as the reverse complement.
GCGAGGGGGCGGGGGCTCCCATCACACCTGGTAACCAGATCGATGCGCACTACCTCGGTCAGGTTTGGAACGGCAACATGTTCGACAACTCCTATGATCGCGGCGAGCCGCTGTCTTTCACCGTTGGTATCGGCATGGTCATTCGCGGTTGGGATGAGGGCCTGATCGGTATTCGTGAAGGCTCGCGTGTTGTGCTGTCGATTCCGTCTGAACTTGGTTACGGCGATGCGGGTGTTCCGCAAGCCGGCATTGGCGGTGGAGACACGCTCGTGTTCGTGACTGACGTCGTTCGAGTCAGCTAGTTAAACCAATAGGTGAAGCGGCGGCCTTCAGTCCATTTTGGGCGAGGGCCGCCGCTTTGTTTTGCCCGCGTGGCTGGTTACGCGACGCGTCTTAAACGATGCCGATGGGGCAACTCATTCCGTTTGGTCCGTGGTTGCAGTACCCGTTTGGAATGTGGTGCAGGTAGGCCTGGTGGTAGCGTTCGGCAAGGTAGAACGTGCCGGCCTCGCCCTCACTAACAATCTCCGTGGTGATCTGCCCTTTGCCGTGCTCGCCTAGAACGTTTTGGAACGCGTCGCGGGTTGCTAGAGCAGCCTCGCGTTGGCTCTCATTCGTGTAGTAAATCGCGGAGCGGTACTGCGTGCCACGATCATTGCCCTGCCGATTGAGTGTAGTTGGGTCGTGGTTCTCCCAAAACACCTTCAGGATCTGTTCGGTGCTGATCTTGCGCGGGTCGTAAACCACACGGACGATCTCGGCGTGTCCAGTCTGTCCCGTGCACACTTCGTCATACGTGGGGTTTTCTGTGGTGCCACCCATGTAGCCAGCAGCTGTTGCAATTACTCCAGGCAGGCGCCACATGATGCGCTCCGCGCCCCAAAAGCATCCCATGCCTACATAGAGCACTTCATGTGGTTCATCCCAGGGGCCCTCTATGGGAGTGTTTAAAACGGGATGATTTCCGAGGTGGGAGGCAACAGGTGTGGTCCTGCCCACGATAGTTCCGCTATGGGTAGCCATGTGAATACCTTTCTTCTGGTCACAACTTACATGTCTGCGGTAAATGCCGCGACCGCTTGTGCTTGAAAACAGCGGAAGCGGTATACTTCCTTGACGGCAAAATAAAGACTTTGGAGGTCACATGGCCAAGCGTCGTGCCACGCGAGTGAGCGATCCTTTTGATCGTTTTTCTGAACCCCTGTTGAGGGCTCGCGAGTCGATCCAACCCGAACCTGTACGAGTGGAGAGGATTGAGCCTGCTCCGCATTCGGATAGGCGAGTGCAAGATCATGTGAGCTGGCCGCTACAGGTTGCGGCCGCATGGTCTTGGCGGATGGTAATCGTTGTTTTTGCTCTGGGACTTGTCGCATATGGATTGTCGTACGTGACGGTCATTGCGATTCCGGTGGCATTGGCACTATTGCTCGCCGTCTTGCTTGATCCGATTAATAGACTGCTTCACCGCAAGCTCGGTATGCCAAAGGCTGCTAGTGCCACGCTCAGTCTATTGATTGGTATTGGGGTTGTGGCGGGCCTGATCTCTTTGTCTTCCTCGCAAATTATTGCGCAGTTTGGCGATCTGGTTTCGCGCGCAACAGACGGCTTTTCAAGGCTAACTGAATGGCTTAGGACGGGGCCGCTTCCCATTGAGAGTGAAGCGGTTGATAAGTACTTAAATTCGCTTAATGACGAGATCATAAATGCGGTTCAAGACAACTCTCAACGTCTTGCTTCGGGGGCATTATCCATCACGGCCACGGTCGGTAATGTGTTCACCGGTGCCCTGATCGCGCTGTTCGTCCTGTTCTTCCTGTTGAAGGATGGACGCAAGATTTGGATCTGGTTCTTGCGTTGCATGCCAGAGCCTGCGCGCGTGCCGCTTCACGAAGCTGCGGTTCGTGGCTGGACCACGCTCGGTGCGTACGCGAAGGCGCAGATTCTCGTGGCCGCTATTGATGCTACGGGTATTGGTTTGGGCGCTTTCTTCCTGGGTGTTCCCCTGGCTATCCCGCTGGCTGTTCTGGTCTTCCTAGGCTCGTTCATTCCGATCGTGGGTGCATTCCTCACCGGCACCATTGCCGTGTTGGTCGCCTTGGTTGATCAGGGTCTCATGACCGCCGTGTTCATGCTGGTGGTCATCTTGGTGGTTCAGCAGCTGGAGGGAAACGTGTTGCAACCGTGGCTCATGTCGAACGCGGTTTCGCTTCACCCGGTTGCGGTGCTACTCGCGGTGGCGGCGGGTTCGTTCCTGTTTGGCATTGCGGGCGCGCTATTTGCCGTCCCGGTTTTGGCCTTCCTCAACACTTCGATTCTGTACCTGTATGGTTACGACAAGTTCCCGAATCTTGCCACAGACAATGACCGTGCGGGCGGGCCTCCCGGAAGTTTAGAAGAACAGCTTTTGACCTCCTACGATCCCAATATGCGTCGCATCGATCCGGAAGCCGAGCCGGCAGAAACGGCCGACGAGGAAGAGGCGGATAACTCGAAGGTTAGCGAGCAAGTATCAGATTCTGTGAAGGCAGTGCTACAAGACTCCCCGGCCAAAAATGGTGAGGAATCCGCCGAGTAGTCCTCCTATCTTTAGAGAGGTGCTATCAGGTAGGTGAGCGCCGTCTTACCTAGTATCGCCAGGTCAAAATGCGATCTAGAGCGGACTAGCAGATAAAAATATTGGCGGTTCTAGGAATATTTTCTAGAAACGCCCATATTTATGTGTGCGTTATGTGCGCATTAGCCCTTGTACGGAACGGCGTCGATGATCTTCACCGCGATTTCCTTTCCGTTGGGCGCGTAGTAAGAGACGGTGTCGCCCTTCTTAGCACCCATGATGGCTTCGCCAAGAGGAGCATCAGGGGAGTAAACCTCGATCCCTAGTCCCGTGCCCGTCATACGCGAGCCGAGTAGAAACTCCGTGCGCTCGCCCAGGATTTCCGCGGTCACCATCATGCCGAGCTCAACGACGCCGTCATCAGCCGGCGTCTCTCCAACCTCGGCCTCTTTAAGAAGATTCTCAAGCTGCTGGATGCGCGTCTCGTTCATCGACTGCTCGTCGCGAGCAGCGTGGTAGCCGCCGTTCTCCTTAAGGTCGCCTTCCTGCCGTGCCTCGTCAATCTTTCGCGCAATCTCAGCGCGCAACTCCGTGGAACGGTGCGTGAGCTCTTCCTTGAGCCGGTCGTATGCTTCCTGCGTCAACCAAGTCTTTTCGGCCATTGGGCCCTCCCTACAAAACGAACGACGCCGCGACCCGGAAGTTGAAGTTCCAAGTCGCAGGCGCGAGACGTGATCACTCTAGCAAGTAAACCTGTGTTTAGGTAGCTGACAGCACCGCGATAAACGCGGCAACGCAATGAGTTGCCCATCCTGCAACCGTGAACGAGTGAAATATCTCGTGAAAGCCAAAAACGCGTGCGCTTGGCCCGGGCCATTTGAATCCATACACGAGGGCGCCGATTGTGTAGCAGATGCCACCGGCAACCAGTAGCCAAACAACCGCCGGACCACCCGCTTGCCATAGGTCTGGCAGGTACCAAAGCGCCACCCAGCCGAGCAGTACGTAGATCGGGGTTGTGAACCATCGCGGAGCGCTTGGCCAAAATACTGATGTGCCAATGCCTAGTGCGGCTCCGATCCAAACTATTAGCAGCACCTTGGTTGCTTGTGCCGGGCTTAGCAATGCCACACAGATTGGCGTGTAGGTTCCGGCGATGAGCAGAAAGATATTCGAATGGTCAAACCGGCGCAGAAGAGCATTGGCTTTGGGGCCCCAGTTTCCGCGGTGATACAGCGCGGACATTCCAAATAGGAGCAGGCTAGACACGAGGTATGCCACCGATGCCCACCTCGTGCCCGCGGTGGGGGCGAGGATTAGCAAGACGAGGGCGGCGGCGAACGCCAGTGGTGCCGTGACAAGGTGTATCCAACCGCGCATCAGCGGCTTAATGGAGGGGGGTGTGAGTGACCGCGACGAGTTCACATCTGGATCCGATAAGACGGTGTCACTAAGGGGGTGAGGCTGCATTTCTGCTCCATAACTTACGGTGTAGTAACTTAAGGTTACGCGAGAGTAAGTTAGTGGTCAAGGAGGCATTATCTTCAATCCCGATCAAACCTCATCTACTATCGAGGTAAGGCAAGCGTAAAATCATTTTTTGAAGGAGTGAGGGATGGAAAACCGTTTGTTATACAGCCTGTACGAAAAACGGCTGGTATCCGAACTCACTCCCGAGCGCTTGCCAAAGCATGTGGGCGTCATCCTCGACGGGAATCGCAGATGGGCGCGGGAAGGTGGCAATGCAACCGCCTACGGGCATCGCAAAGGTGCTGACAAGATCACCGAGTTCTTGGAGTGGGCCGATGAGCTTGGTATCAAGATCGTTACGCTCTGGATGCTTTCAACCGATAACTTAGATAGAGATGAAGCCGAACTTCGCCCGCTCCTCAAAATCATTGCGGAGGCCGCTAGGCGTCTGGCAGATGATGGGCGATGGAACCTGAAATATGTTGGCGACCTCTCGCTCTTGCCCGATGATATTCGAGACGAACTTGAAGACTGCCTAACCTGTGCAAAAGGCCGAGAACCGGGGTCTTTAGATGTGAATATTGCCGTCGGTTATGGCGGCAGGCACGAGATTACCGACGCTGTTCGCGCGTTGCTTCGCGCATACTCGCAAAAGGGTTTGAGTATTGACGAGGTGGCGGATGTCCTAACCGTGGATGACATTACTGACCACCTATATACCGCCGGTGTTCCAGACCCGGACCTCGTGATCAGAACGTCTGGGGAGCAACGGCTCTCGGGATTCCTGCTCTGGCAGTCAGTGCACTCGGAGTTCTATTTCACCGAGGCATACTGGCCTGACTTTAGGCGAGTTGATTTCTTGCGCGCACTCCGCGACTTCGGGCAGCGCGAACGCCGTCTGGGTAAGTAAAATCACTTTGCTGGCTACCTGTATTTTTTGTTGCGTTTGTGCAGAAAATACGAGCTTGGGTGGTTAAGTGAGCAAGTTTACATATATGTCCGACCAATCAGTGATCACGTTAGGTATCGTTGTTGGTGAAGAGAAAGTCAAATAATCGAAATCGGAGTGTTTAATGTCATTTGTCTCCGTCGACGAGCACGCTGGCCGTGAAAAAGTCGATTTTGCTGAGTGGGAAGGTTTCAACACCGGAAACTGGGACTGGGAAATCGATGTCCGAGACTTCATTCAACGCAACTACACCCCCTACCTGGGTGAAGCGGACTTCCTAGCCGGCCCAACGGAAAAAACTTTGCGTCTATGGCAGACGCTTGAGGAGAAGTACCTCTCGGAAGAGCGCAAGCGCCGCGTTTACGATGTTGATCTTGAAACTCCTGCGGACGTTGACGCTTTCGGCGCTGGTTACATCAGCGAGGATGACGATGTAGTGGTTGGCCTCCAGACCGATGTTCCGCTGAAGCGTGCGATGATGCCTGCCGGTGGGTGGCGCATGGTTGAAACCGCCATCAGGGAAGCCGGTAAAGAGCCGAATGAAGAAGTCAAGAAGATCTTCACTAAGTACCGGAAGACGCATAACGATGCGGTATTCGACATCTACACTCCACGCATCCGCGCGGCTCGCTCCTCGCATATCATCACGGGGTTGCCCGATGCATACGGTCGCGGCCGCATCATCGGTGATTACCGTCGCGTAGCGCTTTACGGCGTTGATTACCTGATCGCCCAGAAGCAGGCTGACAAAGACCGCTGTGCGGACCAGCCTTTCTCGGAAGACTGGGCGCGTGATCGCGAAGAGATTTCCGAGCAGATCAAAGCTTTGAACAAGCTGAAGAGCATGGCTTCGAAGTACGGATTCGACATTTCGCGTCCGGCCTCAACGGCTAAAGAAGCCGTGCAGTGGACCTACTTCGGCTACCTCGGATCGGTTAAGTCGCAGGATGGTGCCGCAATGTCGTTCGGTCGCCTGTCCGGCTTCTTCGACGTTTACTTTGAGCGCGATTTCGCTCGCGGCATCCTCACTGAGGAAGAAGCGCAAGAGATCATTGACGCGCTTGTTATCAAACTTCGCATTGTCCGCTTCCTGCGTACCGAAGCTTACGATCAGATCTTCTCTGGTGACCCGTACTGGGCAACCTGGTCCGACGGTGGTTTTGGCGAGGACGGACGCACGCTCGTAACGAAGACCTCGTTCCGCTTGCTCCAGACCCTGGTGAACCTCGGCCCGGCTCCCGAGCCGAACATCACGATCTTCTGGTCCCCCGAGCTTCCCGAGGGGTACAAGAAGTTCTGTGCGAAGGTCTCGATCGAGACATCCTCGATCCAGTACGAGTCGGATCACCAGATCCGCGACCGCTGGGGAGATGACGCAGCTATCGCATGCTGTGTATCCCCGATGAAGGTCGGCAAGCAGATGCAGTTCTTTGGCGCTCGCGTCAACTCTGCTAAGGCCCTCCTGTACGCCATTAACGGAGGCCGCGACGAGGTGTCCGGCAAGCTGGTTGTGCCTGACCATACTCCGGTTGAGGGCGATGGTCCGCTGGATTTTGATGAGGTATGGAAAAAGTACGAGCAAATGCTCGATTGGGTGGTCGGCACCTACGTTGAGGCGTTGAACATCATCCACTACTGTCACGACCGTTACGCCTACGAGTCTATGGAAATGGCGCTACACGACTCGCAGATCACCCGCACGATGGGTTGCGGTATCGCGGGCCTGTCGATCGTTGCGGACTCGCTGTCGGCAATCAAGTACGCGAAGGTCACGCCCGTGCGTGATGAAACTGGCCTCGTAGTTGATTACGTAACCGAGGGCGAGTTTCCGCGTTACGGCAATGACGATGACCGTGCTGATGACATTGCGGCAACGATTGTTCACACCGTGATGGAGAAGATCAAGGCCATCCCGATGTACCGCAATGCAATCCCGACCCAGTCGGTGCTGACGATTACCTCGAACGTGGTTTACGGTAAGGCCACGGGCTCGTTCCCGTCGGGTCACCAGGCCGGCACACCGTTCGCGCCGGGTGCAAACCCAGAAAATGGTGCAGACACACACGGAATGCTTGCTTCCATGCTTTCCGTTGGCAAGCTCGACTACTCCGACGCGTTGGACGGAATTTCGCTTACCAACACGATCATTCCTTCGTCTTTGGGACGAAACCTGGAAGAACAGATTGAGAACCTCGTCGGTATCATGGATGCCGGCTTTATCAAGAAGGACTAACAAAATGACTGTAAAGAGCTTTGATGAACGCCTCGCATCGATGAAGGCAAACCGGGAAGCGACCGGCGGCGTTGAGGGCCTGTACCACGCCAACATTAACGTGTTGAACCGTGAGACCCTTGAAGATGCAATGGAGAACCCAGAGAAGTACCCGCAGCTCACCGTGCGCGTGTCAGGCTACGCGGTCAACTTTGTGCGTCTTACGCGCGAGCAGCAGCTCGACGTGCTCTCTCGTACCTTCCACGCGGGTATGTAAGCAGATTGAGTGACGTAACTTCGGGGCGGGCTTCGCTTGCTGGATCTTCCGGTTACTCGGAAGGTTCAACGGGGGAGTACCGCCCCGATCCTTTGGAATATGAAGTTCCCCGAGCGCAAGGTGCGGGATTAAACGGTATCGCTGTCGCCCCGCACATGGAACGAACTGAACATTTCCAGGCCGTTCGTGAAGGCAAGCTGGGCTCAGTACATTCGTGGGAGCTTGTGACCGCAATGGACGGGCCCGGAACACGGGCAACTGTGTTTTTCTCGGGCTGTCCTTTGCGTTGCGTGTACTGCCACAACCCGGACACGCTGTACATGCGTAAGGGAACGCCAGTTCTGCTTGATGACCTCATGGATCGTTTGCGTCGGTACAAGACGATCTTCAAGGTGACTGGCGGGGGCGTAACCTTTTCCGGTGGCGAGCCGCTCATGCAACCCGCATTCCTTGCTAACCTGCTTCGCGCGTGCAAGGAGGAGGGGATCCACACCACGATTGACACGTCGGGCAACCTTGGTGTGAACTGCACGGATGACATGCTTGCAGATATTGATCTAGTGCTTTTGGATGTTAAGGCCGGCGATCAAGAGACATACTTCAAAACCACCAAGGCGCAACTAGAGCCCACTATCGCGTTTGGCAATAGGCTCGCGGAGCTTGGCAAAAGGGTGTGGGTCCGTTTTGTGCTAGTTCCCGGGCTTACGGACAAAAAAGAGAACATCGAGGCCGTGGCGGACATCGTGGCAGGCTGGCCCAATGTTGAACGTGTTGAGGTACTACCGTTCCACCAGATGGCGCGAGACAAGTGGGACGCGCTTGGCATGGAATACGAGTTGGAAGACGTAGAGCCTCCAACGCCAGAAGAAACCGAAGCTGCGCGAGAAGTGTTCCGCTCCCGCGAGATCGAAACCCACTAGTTCAGTCAGTAACGGTCTTAAGCTCGTTGCATTTGAGCAGATACACCCATATGGAAACGGCGGTTCAAATCTGAACCGCCGTTTTGTGTTGCCCTATCTACTTGGTGGATTAGATGAGTTCTTTCTTCCACGGCGGGTTTGCGCCGGCACGTGACACCGTGATCGCAGATATCGACCCTGCTCGGCCAAGCATGCGAATAACGCATTCGCGATCAATGTGAGCAAGTGCGTAACGATTGTTTGCTCCCAGCAGGTTTTCGCTCCAGAGCGCATCGATGAGTCCGCCCATGAACGAGTCTCCTGCTCCAACCGTGTCCACTACCTTCACATCGGCTGCGGGAAGGTGTACAGCTTCGTCGCCGAAGTATGCGCTTACGCCCTCGCCACCTCTGGTTACAACTACCAGGGCGGGCCCCAGCTCTAACCATTCGCGGGCCACCTGGTCTATGTCGGAGTTTCCAGTTAGCCACTCAGCGTCTTCGTCGGACATTTTTACTACGTCAGCCAGGCGGACGCATTCCTTGATGCGTTCGTATGCCTTAGCGGGATCTCCCATGATGGTAGGCCGTGCGTTGGGATCGTAGGTTACGGTGGCTACTTCGCGCGCTCCTTCCAAAAGCCGCACGACATCGCTACCGCCCGGTTCCAGGGTTGCGGCAATAGAGCCGGAGTGTACAACCACGGTATCGTCACCGATCTCGCACTCGGGTAGCTTCCACTCGATGTCGAACGTGTAGGTTGCGGCGCCTGTTTCGTCGAGCCTGGCTAGAGCGGTAGAGGTCTTTTCGGCACGCATCGACTCTTCTGATACGACCACGTTGGACTCTTCCAGGTGCTTGCGCACGAGCTGGCCGCGCGCATCTGAGCCCAGCCACGTGAGTAGGCGAGCATTGCGGTCAAGCCGGCCGAGTGTAAGAGCAACGTTTGCGGGAGACCCGCCAGGAATTTCTTTTGACTCACCGCGCTGGGGAACAACAATGTCCACCAGGGCTTCGCCGATTATCAGTGCGTTTGGATTAATCATTGGACTTCCATACTCTCGAGATTTTGATCTCAGTTTATATGTTCACCCTGGGCGCGGTTTGGCCCTTTCGATCTCTGAACGTATGCCGATCGCAGATGAGGGAACCGTTGGGTACTGCCCGGTATCCGGAGGTTTTGAGCTCTTACCGTGGTGAGCCTTCGCTATTCTGCCGTAGTTTCATGAGCGGGGGACGAGTCGGCGCGGGCTTGTTCAATGCGCTGTTCTGCAGCGCTCAAAACAGCATGACAGCGTGCGGCAAGAGCTTCACCGCGCTCCCAAAGAGTAAGCGTCTCCTCCAGCGGAGTTTTCCCGCTTTCAAGCATCTTCACAATCTGTACCAGCTCATCGCGGGCCTGTTCGTATGAAAGCTGACCGGGGTCAATCAACTTTTCCTTATCCATTTTCTCTCTCCTCTTTTGTGAAGTATCTAGTTCGTTGTGGGGGAATCTGATTTTGCAGACTGGTCCGCTTCATCCACCCCATGCGCGGGCTGGGTTCCAAACACGGTTGCGATCATGGAGCCACGGGCAAGCATAATTTCCAAAATGTCACCCTTCTTCACACTCGCAGAGTCTTTAACAAGGCCAACGCCGGGAGCTTTAACAATCGAGTAACCACGCTCCAAAGTGGCCTGCGGTGAGAGCGCTCGCAAGGTCGCGGCTGCCTCAACAAGGCCAGCGCGCTCGCGGTCGATGCGCGCACTCACAAAGTGGCGCATGTTCGTAACCGCCTGAGTTAGCCCAGTCTTGTAGATCTGTAGAGAGCCGGTTGGCTCTTTCAACACGGGCCTGTCTTTTAACAGGTTGAGGTACTCGCTCTCGCGCTTGATCTGCATCTGCGCCCGTGAGCGAATGCTTTCCAACGCGTGCGCGAGATTTGCGTGTTCTTCTTTCAGATCGGGCACGACTTTACGCGCGGCGTCGGTTGGAGTGGAGGCGCGCACGTCTGCAACGAGGTCCAACAGAGGAGCGTCACCCTCGTGCCCGATTGCCGAAACTACGGGCTTGTTAGCTTTGAATGCGGCTCGGATGATGCGCTCATCGGAAAAGGGAAGCAGGTCTTCAACAGATCCACCTCCGCGCGCAACGATGATGACGTCCACGGTTTCAATCGCATCGAGCTCTGCGATGGCTGCACTAACTTCGGGAGGACAGTTGGGGCCTTGTACGAGTACTTCGCGGATTTCGAAGCGTGCGCCGGGCCAACGCGCCATAGCGTTCACAAGCACGTCGTCTTTAGCTTTCGCGTTTCGCCCGCAAATGAGGCCGATGGTGCGAGGAAGAAAAGGTAGAAGCTTCTTGTGTTCGGCGTTGAACAGGCCCTCGGTTTGCAGTTTCTGGCGCAGTTGCTCGATCTGTGCCAGTAGGTCGCCAACTCCAACCGGGTGAATTTCGCTAGCTTGCAGGTTGAGCCGCCCAGAGCGTTCCCAGAACGTGGGTTTTACGTATGCAACTACGCGTGTACCCGCTTGGACAGCTCCGCCCGTTTTTTGAAGGACTCCGCCAAAAACCGTTACATCCATTGAGACGTCCTCATCTACGTCTCTGATGGTCAGGAACGACATGCGGGTGGAGGGGCGCTCGTTGAGTTGAACGATTTGGCCTTCAACCCACAGGGCGGACATGCGGTCAATGTACTGCTTCATGTTCTTAGAGAGCAGGGCGAGAGGCCACGGGTTTTCCCGAGTGGTTTCGCGCGCTACTTTTGCAAGCGCTGGTTTGTCCGCGCCGCGGCCCGGCGTGGTCCTAACTTCCATGCTTCCCCCTGTGAGCGCCCACTAGCGCTAAGTTGTGTTGCTACCTTCTAGTTTACGAAACACGTGGGACATAAATTGTTTCAGTTTGTTACGGGCGGCAAGTTCGCCAGTTTGCGGCTATCTTAGAGGCGTGAGTGACGTATTCGGTAAAAGAATTTTGTTGGCCTCCCCGCGCGGATACTGCGCGGGCGTGGACCGTGCGGTAGATGCGGTGGAGAAGGCTTTGGACTTATACGGTCCGCCGATCTACGTGCGTAAAGAAATTGTGCATAACCGCTACGTGGTAGAGACCCTGTCTCGTCGCGGCGCGATTTTTGTGGAAGAAACACATGAGGTGCCCGAGGGGGCGCGCGTGGTGTTTTCCGCGCACGGCGTGTCCCCGCAGGTGCATGAAGAGGCAGCGCAGCGCGGGCTTTCCACGATTGATGCAACGTGTCCGCTGGTTACGAAGGTGCATAAGGAGGCTGTACGCTTCGCGAAGCAGGATTACGACATCATTCTTGTTGGCCACGAGGGGCACGAGGAAGTTGAGGGCACTTACGGTGAGGCTCCGGATCACATTCAGATTGTGGGCACGCCGGATGAAGTGGATAACGTGACGGTGCGTGACCCGAACAAGGTGGTGTGGCTGTCTCAAACCACGCTTTCGGTCGATGAGACGATGGAGACGGTGCGCAGGCTGCGCGAGCGCTTCCCGGTTTTGATGGACCCGCCGTCGGATGACATTTGTTATGCAACGCAGAACCGGCAAGAGGTTGTAAAGACTATCGCGCCACAGGCTGATTTGATGATTGTGGTGGGCTCGGCAAATTCTTCGAATTCGGTGCGTTTGGTTGAGGTGGCACTGGATGCGGGAGCGAAGTCGGCCTACCGGATCGATGAGGCCGCCGAACTGGATCTGGCGTGGCTGGAAGGCGTTGAAACGGTTGGTATTACATCGGGTGCTTCGGTGCCGGACATTTTGGTGCGCGAAGTGATTGAGCGGCTACAGTCACTTGGGTTTGGTGAGGTTGAGGAAGTGCGTACGCGCACCGAGACGATCACGTTCGCGCTTCCACGCAACTTGCGTCAGGCGCTAAAACGCGAGGGTGCTGACGCGGAGGACGCAACGGGTAGGCGCACGCCGGGCCCGGACCACACCTGCTGACGCGGCTACCCGCCGTTATTCTTGGGATGAGGACAGGCTTCTCGCGGCCTTGTCTATGGGGCGAGGAGCAGGCTTGATGGAGCGCTCTAGGCTGGCGATGTTGATTGCTGTTACTCCCAATCGGCTCTCGAACGATCCGATGGTGCGATTGTAGTTCTCAACCGCGGATTGGAGGGAGCTGCCTAGTTTCCCGAGGTGTTCGCCAAGCACATTTATGCGTTCGGTGAGGGTGCGTCCAAGCTCAAGGATGTCGCGCGCATCCTGCTCTAGGGAATCTTTTGCCCACGAGTATCCAACCACTCGCAGTAGCGTGTGGAGGGCGGAGGGGCCAGCGACAATGATGCCTTTTTGAAGGGCGTCGTCAAAAAGGGCAGGGTCAGCTTCGAGTGATGCAGAGATGAGCGCTTCAGAGGGCATGTATAGGACCACTAGGTCCAAAGAGCCAGCAATGACCTCGCTGTAGCGCCGGTTTGCCAGCTGGTTCACGTGGGAGCGCACCGCGCTTGCATGTGCTCTTAAAGCGCTCGAATCCTCCTCGTCAATGGCTTTCAGGTAGGCGTCCAGGGGAACTTTCGCGTCGATTACGAGAGCACCCTCGCCCGGTAGATTTACAACGACGTCTGGCCGCGCCGGGCCAACCTGCATTTGTTCGAGGAAGTCAATGCGGTTAGTCAGGCCCGACATTTCAAGCACGCGGCGCAAGGAGAGCTCACCCCAAGATCCGCGAGTGGGAGAGGACCTTAGCGCTGTATCGAGCTTTTGTGTGGCGGCAAGAACCTCGCGCCCGGTTTTCTGGCTGAGACCAAGTTCGGAGATGACCCAGTCGAGTTGATGCTTTTGCGCCGCATCCATTTGCCCAACTCGCGCATCAATGGCATGTAGTGCCTGATTTAGCGGCGCTAGCTCTTTAGAAATCTGGTAAGCCAAAGCGTCACGCGCTACGCCCTCGTTCTCGGGGGTGCTCGGGCGCGGCTGGGCGTACCGGCCCGCAAAGTATCCGCTAACGAGTCCGACTACCAGCAGTATTAAAGAAATGATCCAGCCAATTGTTGTCATGGTTCTATTAGACCGGATGGGGCGGACAAAATTTTGGACGCCCTGCCTCGCAATTTTTTAATCAACGCCCGTGGCCTAAACTATAGGCGTGGCTTTGACTATTGGTATTGCAGGACTTCCAAACGTTGGGAAGTCGACGTTGTTCAACGCGCTCACTCGCGCAACCGTTCTAGCAGCGAACTACCCATTCGCAACGATTGAGCCGAATATTGGTGTGGTTCCACTCCCGGATGAACGGTTGAAAGAGCTTGCCGGCATTTTCGGGTCCGAAAAGATCATTAATGCGACTGTGTCTTTCGTTGATATTGCGGGGATTGTGCGGGGTGCTTCCGAAGGTGAGGGCTTGGGCAACCAGTTCCTCGCTAATATTCGTGAGGCCGACGCGATCTGTCAGGTAACGCGCGCGTTTGCCGATCCTGATGTTGTCCACGTCGACGGTAAAGTGTCGCCCAAGGACGATATCGAGACGGTCTCAACTGAGCTCATGCTTGCCGACATGCAAACCCTTGAACGTCAGCTACCGAAGCTTGAAAAAGAAGTGCGGGGCAAGCGCATTGAGCCGGAGTACTTGTCTACCGCGCAGGCGTGTCTCGAAATGCTGGAGCGAGGCACACTCATCTCCGCAGGTATGAAGGCTGCTGGCCTTGACCCGGCCATCGTTAAGTCGTTCCAGCTGATGACTGCGAAGCCTTTTATCTATGTATTTAACATGGACAGCGAGGGCCTTGAGGACGAGGCGAAAATGGCGGAGCTGCGCGAACTTGTTGCTCCAGCGGAGGCCGTGTTCTTGGACGCCCAGTTTGAGTCGGAGCTGGTGGAGCTTGACGAGGACGAGGCTCGCGAGATGCTTGGCGAGGTTGGCCAGGAAGAATCCGGCTTGGATAAGCTTGCGCGAGTTGGTTTTGACACGCTTGGTTTGCAAACCTATTTGACGGCTGGCCCGAAGGAAGCTCGCGCGTGGACGATCCGCAAAGGCTGGACGGCGCCCCAGGCTGCTGGCGTGATTCACACGGACTTTGAGCGTGGCTTTATTAAGGCCGAGGTCGTCTCGTTCGCGGACCTAGTGAAGGCCGGCTCGATCGCGGAGGCCCGCGCTGAAGGCCTGCTACGCCTGGAAGGCAAAGACTACGTGATGCAAGACGGCGACGTGGTGGAGTTCAAGTTCAACGTTTAGGACTCAATCCGGTTTTTCGCCTAGGGCGGCTTCGGGTTTCCGAAGCCGCCTTTTGCGTCCTGCGCTCGCTCAAGGTCTGCATCCGGAACGCGAAGACAGTATCGTTGTGAACCGTTAATAAACTCGTCGATCCCACATAATTACGGATCCAAGACGAGGCTAGCGATGAAATGCCGTTAAGGTGCTCTTTCTCCGGCACCGTGAGTAGGTGATTTTTTCCCCCCCCCATACGTAGTCTGAGAGCCTTTTATTATTTTGGTAGCTCTGAGCTCAACGGGCGCGGTCGAGGCCCAACGTATACACACGGTGCATCTAATAAGTATCCATTTATTTGGGATACGTTTGTGCGAATATCCTCATGGAAATATATGGGCGCATTGGAGATGGGACGCAGGCTTACAACCACAACCGTGACGCCGGCGTTGAACTTGGCATTATTCCCCCATTTAAATGAGGTATAGGCGTACCCGATCTCTACGTCTTGTTCGTGAAGCAGGGGGGGACAGAAGACCGACGTGTTCGCCCTGGGTAATGGAGTTGGTAGAAACAAAGGCCAGCTCGGCACGGGTGCCGGAGATGTAGCGGCGCCCTTGATAAACCAGAGAGAAATGTAGTCGAGCTTCTTCGGGTACTTGGAGCTACCGAAAACCACCGGGTAATCCGCCTTCTGCTCTGTGGTCTGCATGCTCGATCCCACATATGGTGGGTTGCCGATCAGGTAGATCTCGTCTTCGCCGTTGTTCGGGCAGGCCTCGTCCCAGTCTAGGCGCGTGGCGTTACCAGCGTGGATCTAACCTGTTTCTTTCAAGGGGATGAGGGGGATGGAGATGCCGAACTGCTTCTTGAACTCGCGGTTCATTTGGAGTATCCCTTGAGAACTTGTTCTCAAAGATCCTATTTTCAACATGCCGGCCTTGCGCAATTAAAGTGGTAGCGCGTATGCTCATACTGGTCATTAGGTTAGGCTAACAAAAGCTGGAGGGCGAATGATGGCGTTTTCGCCTAGCAGTGCATCGGGCGCGCGAATATCGAAGATTTTAGCGATTTTCCTCTTTGTGGGAGTGTTCTTCGCTCTTTCTTCGTCTCTTACGGCGAATGCACAAGAAGAAGAGGATTGGCAGCCGGTAGTAACAAAAATGGAAGAGTACCTGGAGGGTATTCCTGCCGAGTATGCTTCGGGAGATTCTAAGGCAGTTCAACACTCCATCAGAAAAGCTTACTATGATATTTACCAGGTTTCCGGCCTTGAAGATCAAATTCGCCACAGGCTCGGGCGGGATAGGCAAGAAGACTTTGTTGCAGTTTTGCTAAACGTGCGCACGCTTTCCAATGAGGGGGCACCTCAAGACGAGGTCGAACAAGCGGTAAAAACTGCCATTGACCATCTAAATAAAGACGTTGCCGAACTTGCCACCACTAAGACTATTTCAGATCAGTGGACTAGGGTAGCCCAAGCAATCGTGGAAAATATTGACACCTCTGTTAAAGAGTACGGCGCGGGTGATGTGGATAAGGGCTACAAGCACGCTACCGCTGCCTACTTACAACACTATGAAGCCGAGGGGCTAGAGAAGGCAACAATCTCCTACATAGGGCAGGGGCGAGTTTCTGAAGTTGAAAACGGATTCCGAGATCTGCGTCAGGGAATTCGTGGCGGATTGGCACACGATGAAGTTGTCAAGATAGCTGAAAACTTAAAGTCAATGGTGAATGAGGACGCCACTGAGCTGGACAAGCTGGCTGGTTCCAATGAGGGACTTGGGTGGAAGGGATTCTTTGCCTCGTTCCTAATTCTGCTGCGTGAGGGTGCTGAAGCCCTCCTGGTTGTGGCTGCTGTTATTACCTATGCTATGAAGGCAAAGCGTAAGGATCAGGTAGCTGGAATCATAGTCGGCGTGGTCGCAGCCATCGTTTTGTCGGTAATGATCGCTATAGTGCTGGCTCGCCTCACATCAAACGTTTCAGGGTTGGCACAAGAGTTGATCGAGGGCTTTACCGGTATTGCTGCGGTGCTGATGCTCATATACGTTTCCAACTGGATCTTCTCCAAGTCTCATGGGGCCAAATGGAATGAGTACATGCAATCTGTTGCCGGATCTAAGACTCAGTCGGGTGGCGTATTCGGACTAGCCTTGGTTGCGTTCCTGGCGGTATTGCGTGAGGGCGCGGAAACCATATTGTTCTTCTCTCCTATACTCACCGCGGCGCGTTCCGGTTCGGATTACGCATTCATTTGGCTTGGGGTGGGAGTTGCACTAGTCATTTTGATAATCCTATTCCTACTGGTGTGGGTATTTGGAGTTCGTCTACCAATCAGGAAGTTCTTCCGGTGGACTTCGGTTCTGTTGGGCATGTTGGCAGTTACCATTGCGGGTGGCGCTGCTAAAGAGTTCCAGGATGCAACTTGGCTGCATACAACTGATGTTCCGGGCGTACCGGAAATAGCTGTGCTTGGTCTTTACCCAACGGTTCAGACTTTGGTGGCACAGGCAATTGTGGTTGTAATTCTCATAATTTTGGCTGTTGTGCAATATCGCATCAGCAAAAACACAAAACGGGAGAGCTGTGCTAGCGCAGCAAATAACGAACAAAGATCGGTGAAAGATACAACTTCTGTTTAGTCAGTAACGTTACATCAGTTCTAACATCTCCAATTTTGGCCGGGAAATCCCGAAACACGAAAGGAAAAATAAATGAAGATCAAGAAAGCAATGGTTGCTCTTGGAGCGGCATTCGCGCTTACCTTGAGTCTTGCTGGTTGCTCGAATGATTCTGGTGACAAGCCCAAGGATGAAAAGGGTACTTCTGTGCAGACTACCGCCGACGAAAAGACGAGCTCTGCTGAAAAAGGGCAGGCAGTAGGAATTAACGAAATTCCGGTTGGCGATTCAGGCCCGCAGACCAGTGGTCCGTTAACTGTTGATTTGGTTTACTTCCAGGCAATCGACATGGAGCAAGGCTCGGTGCTAGTACCGCCGGCTTCCGAATCTGACATGCACTTCGAAGTTGACGTTGCTACCAATGAGAAGGCTGCTGAAATCGGTTATGAAGCCGATCAGTTCATGCCTTACTTGGAGATAAACGTGAAAATTTATGATCAGGCCACGGGTGGCTTGGTCAAGGATTTAGGGACGATGATGCCCATGGTGGCTTCTGACGGCCCGCACTACGGAAATAACATCAAGCTGGAACCGGGCGAGTACCGTGTTGAAGTTGAGATTCCTTCACCTGCTGACAAGTTCATGCTGCACACTGGAAAAGATACCTCCGCTGTTGACGGGCGTTTCTGGACCGAGCCACTGAAGTTCACTTTCGAAAACTGGAAGTGGGACGGCCAGCTGCTTTAAGCTAACCGCGTGTGAGAGCTCGGGGCATTGCCGCCGAGCTCTCACACTTATGTACAGTTTCATGATCGGTTATTTTAACTAAATAATCTAGTAGCTATTTTTAACTTTTTGCAGGGATTTACATGTTGGAATTGTTCATTGTTTCAATTCAAACGGCGCTTCCTTTGTGTCTAGCGGTGAGTATTTTGGTAGCCAGCCGAGCTCATGCACCTATGGAGCGACAAACGGTTGCCAAACTAACTTTTGCTTCAACCGCTATTGGCCTTTTGGGCGCGGGTGTTTTCACATGGTTGCGGTTGAACACCCCGCACGTTGATATTCCTGTTTTTACCGCCTGGGCGGGAATCGCGCTGTTTATTACCATGTTCGCGTTTTTGGTAATGCTTTGGTTGTTTGGCGATAGGGATTTGCATGATATAAACCAGGGAATGCGCCACCGGGGGCTGACCGTAACCGCGATATTGGCTATATGTACCTCTGCTCTTTACTATGCGGTTCCATATTTTTATTCCACCGATTCGATTGTGCACACGGGTGGATCAGTTTTTGAAACCGCCTCCCTTTTACGTTTGGCCGGGTTTTCTTTAGGAACAATTTTGGCGGTGGTTGCCTGTTGGGGATATGTCCAATGTGCGAAAAAAGTTCCTTGGTGGGTGCGCACCCTAGTCACTTCGGTAGTTTTCATGGCGATGATACTGCCCCGCATGATTTTGCTGTATCAACAGTTCGCTACGAGGCGGATAGTGCCGTCTTTCCCCGGCCTATTTGACATAGTTTTGTGGATTCAACGCAATGAGGCGATGACTCAGCTGATACTAGTGTTTCTAATTGCTTTCCCTGGTTTTATAGCGCTGTGGACGCAGGTTAAAAAACCTCCACATAATCCTGCAGAGCGCCGTTTACAAAAAGCAGACACCATAAGCCGCCGTCAATTTTTTGGTTTATCTTCGGTCCTTGCAATTGCGTTTGCCTGGTCGTTGACGGATGGAAAGAGACGCTCAGAGTATGTTCCTGAACTAACAGATTTGGAAGCCACGACCTTGGAAGGCGATTTTGTATACGTGGATCGTCTGCTGGTTTCTGATGGTCACCTACATCGTTTTGGGTACAAAACAGCAAACGGAGTGGAAGTTAGATTTTTGGTGGTGCGTAAAAATGAGGTCGCTTTTGGCGTAGGTTTAGATGCCTGTGAAATTTGCGGAGATTCGGGATATTACGAAGATAAGGGAAAAATAATTTGTTCTAAGTGTGACGTGATGATGAACGTGCAAACCATTGGATTCCCCGGCGGTTGCAACCCGATCCCAATCAAATATGAGGTGGAAGATACTCGCTTAAAGTTTTTCGCTGAAGAGTTAGAAAGCCACGAGAAGGTGTTTAGCTGATATGTTTTTCTGGATTATGATAGCCCGCGCGTTGCGTAGGCAGGCAGTTAAACGCCTGATGATAGCTGTGACAGTAATGTTGGGTGCTTCCCTTACAACATCGATGCTGGCGGTGATGTTTGATGTTGGAGATAAAGTGCAAGAAGAACTCAGCTCTTATGGTTCTAATTTGCAGGTTCTTCCCCAAGGTAGGGCAATGGCCGCGGATTTGTACAATATTGACTCTTCCGAGCAGGGCGGCGGCGCGCTGCGGGAAGATGAATTACCGAATATGAAAACCATATTTTGGACGTACAATATTGAAAACTTCACTCCCTATTTGGAAACAAAGCTTGAAGTAGACGGTAAAGAAGAGCAGGTGCGGGGTACCTGGTTTGATAAAGAACTCGCCATTCCAACCGGAGAAAAGGTTATGACGGGTATGGACGGCATGCGGGAATGGTGGAAATGGGAGGGAACTTGGGGAAAGACGCCTAAAGAGGTAATAGTGGGTTCCCGTATTGCCACAAAGAATGATTGGAAAGTTGACGATACTTTACAAATTCGTGATAAAAACGGTGATGTTGTCGATGTGGTTATTTCCGGAATTTTTACGGGCGGAGATGCAGAAGATTCGCAAATATATGCAGATCTTGATCTGGTTCAACAGCTTACCGGGCGGGATAATGAGGTTGATCGGGTAGAGGTACGCGCAATTACTACGCCGGATAATGATCTGTCTCGTAAAGCTGCTGAAGATCCTACATTGCTCACTTTGGACGAGTGGGAAACATGGTATTGCACGGCCTATGTTTCCTCTATTGCCTATCAGATAGAGGAAGTTATGACCAACGCAGTGGCTAAGCCCGTACGTCAAGTTGCAGATACTGAGGGGGAGATCCTTAATAAAACTGAGCTTATCATGGCTTTTGTTGCCCTATTTGCAGTGATTGGATCGTCTTTAGGGATTGCGAATTTGGTGTTCGCTTCGGTTATGGAGCGTTCACGTGAAATTGGTTTAATGAAGGCTATAGGTGCACGAAACCGAGAAATTATTCGACTCATGTTGGCAGAGGTTCTTATCGTTGGGTTGTTTGGCGGAGTTGTTGGATTTGCTTTAGGTTTCGGATTGGCTCAACTAATCGGACACATTGTTTTTGGATCCGCTATAGCTATGCGGCCAATTGTGGCCCCTCTAATGGCGTTAATTGTGTTTGTAACCGTACTTTTGGGATCTTTGCCTGCCATCCGTTCACTGGTACGTGTGCAGCCGGCCCAAGTGTTGCACGGGAGGTAACCGTGAAGAATAAGCATACTGCGATGTATTTGCGCATGATCTGGAAGGCGTTTTTAAATCGGATTACCCGTGTTTTCATTGCCTCCCTGTCAATAGCGGTGGGGGGTACAACTTTGGCCGCATTGGGTTTGGTGGCCTTCACTGTTCCGGCCCAAATGAGTAAGGAGTTGCGTGCGTTTGGTGCCAATATGGTTATATTGCCTGATTCTTCAGAAAACCTTACGGATGGCACATTGCAGGAAACTGATTCCATAGTTGGCAACAGCGTACTTAAACGCGCCGGATACCAGTATGGAAACCTACTATACAATCAGCAGCCATTGCAGGTAATGGCAACGGATTTGGACGCTGTGCAAGGTGTCCGCCCATATTGGAACTTAGATGGGAAAATGCCTGCTAATGATGATGAATTCTTGGTGGGCGCAGATGTGGCTACGCGTTATCGTTTCTCAATTGGGGATGAGGTTGGTCTGATGCAACCCACGTCTGAAAATGCGGTCTCTAAACAGATGAAGGTTTCTGGAATTATTCACACCGGAGGGCCGGAAGACGAGCAGATAGTAATGAGCACTAAAACACTAAGTGAATTTTTAGGAGATCGTGGTTATGACATCATCGAGTACTCAATAGATGCAGACTCTAAAGTAATTGCGCAATACGCCAAACAAATAAACACTAAAGTAAAAAATGCTGACGCTCAAGTAGTGCGCCGTATTTCAGAGGCGGAAACCGGAATCGCCACCACTTTGCGTACCTTAATTTGGATAGTTTCGGCAATAATATCGCTGCTCACCTTGATAGCGGTTTCCACAACTCTTAATTCGATAATTTCGGAACGCTCCAAGGAAATCGGATTGAAGAAGGCTCTTGGTGCACTGCCCGGTGATGTTATGCGCGAATTCGTAGGAGAATCGCTTATGCTGGGAGTATTCGGGGGGACGTTAGGTGCAGCTACAGGGGTGTGGATCGCAGCGGAAATATCACGCCGTGTGTTTGCCATAAACCTGAATATAAATTGGTGGGTCGTGCCAATAACACTCATATTTTCAATAGTCATAGCGATGCTGGGCTGTTTGATACCAGCACGCAGAATCACCAAAATAGATCCTTCACAAGTTCTAGGGGGAGAATAATGCCCGCAGATTCTATATATTCAGTACGCTCGGCTAGTCGGCACTACGGCGATCTTGCGGCACTCGACAACGTGAGCTTGGAAATTCCGCGTGGTCAATGGCTTTCCATAGTGGGCCCATCTGGTTCGGGGAAATCGACCCTGATGAATATTTTGGGTTGTTTGGATTCCCCCACTTCGGGTGAGGTTCTTTTAGAAGGCGACCGCCTAGATAAAATGGGCGAGGTGGAGCTGGCAGATGTGCGCCGTCATAAAATCGGCCTAGTGTTCCAACAGTTCCATCTTGTTAAACACCTAACCGCTGTGGAAAACGTGATGTTGGCGCAGTACTATCATTCGGTTCCTGATGAGCAGGAAGCGCTTGAAGCACTGGAACAGGTGGGGATGAAAGACAGAGCTACGCATCTACCTCATGAACTTTCTGGAGGGGAGCAACAGCGTGTTTGTGTGGCCAGAGCTTTGATAAATCGTCCGGCCGTGATACTCGCTGATGAACCCACCGGAAATTTAGATGAGACTAATGAAAAAATAGTTATAGATTTCTTTCATCGCCTGCATGAAGAGGGAACAACTTTGGTAGTGGTAACGCATGATGCCGAAGTGGCTGCACAAGGGCAGCGACAAATAATTTTAGAGCACGGGCGAATTGCCCAAGAGGTTACCGATCTGGCCGATTCTCCTATAAAAGAATTACGTTTCAGTGAAACTTATTAACAGGAACCGAATAATCACAAAATGCCAAATATTTAAAAGTTAGAAAACTTGGAGGGCCTTATGGGAAGTTCCCGATTGTTAGCTATAGCAGCGATTGTGGGAGTTGCAGTACTTGGCGGATGCTCGGCCGATGTGCCGGCTGCAAACACTTTGCCAGATGGGGAATATGAAGGAGTTTCACAAAAAGAAGCTGATGGTTCTTACGGCACAGTGAATTTCACAATTAGTGGAGGAAAAGTCACTAAGGCAAACTTTTTAGTAAAGGATGCTGATGGTACGCCCCATGATGAAGATTATGGTTTGGGAACCGATGGCAAAGCACATGATCCGATTTTTTATCAAAGAGCGCAAGACGCGATAAAGCACGAAAATAGCTATGTGCAAAAGTTCCAGGAGACGTCGGATCAAAATCAGGTTGAGCGCATCGCTGGTGGATCTCTTTCACACAGATTATTCATGCAGGCGGTTGAAGACGCCGTGCTTAACGCTGGCGCCGAAAAGTAAGACCCGGTAATCTGAGTGATCGGGCATGGTTCATGTAGCTTTCCCGCTATGGGTACGTTGGTGTGCGCCACTTGGGAACCGGCGGGGAATGTTGAAGAAATTCAGCGTCTTATTCGTCAACGAGTTAGGGAACTAGAAAATAGGCTTAGCATATTTAAGCAAACTTCGCAGGTGGTCGCACTTAGCCGTATTTTAAATGCTGGTTCGGAAGATATTTTGAAAAAATTCAGAAGCTCCCTCTTTCATTCTTCCAACGTTTACAGCTTGGCAGAGAGCGCGGAAGTTGGTTTGGAAAATCATGATGCTGGAGCTGAATTACTTTTCCGATTGGAAGATATATTGCAAGCAAATCGGTTTTCTTCCGATCTGGCACGAGTCATGGAAGCATCCGTAAAATTCGCGAATTTGACTCAAGGCGCATTTTACCCGTTTTTGGGCCGTCAAATGCATGTTTGGAAAAAATTGGTGGCTGAAAGGGCGAATAGAGAATTTGAGCTTAGTGATTCCATAATTGATTTTGGAGGTATCGCCAAGGGGTATGCGGCAGATCAGGTGCGTGATTTGGTAGTTTCTAAGGGGGGGAAAAACGTGGTGGTGTCATTTGGTTCCTCCTCTATTTCGATTGCGGGTGACCCAGTATGCGTTGGCCTGCAAAGCCCTTGGGAGGGATTAGAAGAGTTTGGGCACTTGTTGCTTACTCATCCGGCGCTTTCTGTTAGTGCTGATACAGCTACGCGAATAGGTTCGGGTAAGCGCGTTAGCCATGTTTTAGATCCAAGTACTGGAAAACCGGCATTTACGGACCTTGTTGCCGTTTTAGTTTGTGCGGCTGATGGTATGGAGTGTGAGGCTTGGGCAACCGCGTTCTTAGTGTTGGGTTTGGAAAGAGCTATGGATTTGGATGCGACTCAACAGCACATAGACACGGTTTTTTTCACGGCAGATGGTCGGGTGCTAGCTAGTCCTAATTTGCAGATTACTGCTCATCCGGGAGTGCAGCAGTGGCTGGAAGCACAGCGAGTTAGGACTCAATAAAAAGCTTTTAGTTTTGGGTGTAATGCTGATTTAAAACACTGTTAAATACAGCGGTATTAGATAGGCTGGCATATTCCGAATTTGCACCGCACAAGAAGATTGAAGTCTGAGCTGTCGTCGATCCTGATTCCCTCAACTCTCGCGCTTTGTCGAGCTTGCGAACAATTTGTTCGGGCGCGTGTTTACTGAACTTTTTCACCATTGCTCCATTCTCCCCACCTAGTGGCGGGGTATCAATGGACCACACTCAAGTCACCTGGACCTAAAAACCTAGGACACTCCAGGGTGCGTCAGATAAAAAGCACCCGCAAGCCGATCGTGAAAACCCTTTTGCATAAACTTGACGACCAGGCATCCCTAAAATCATCCTACAATACGAGCAGTGCTGGTGAGCAAAGCGCGAGGTAATTAACCAGCATGGGATTTTAATCCTCAAATGGTTAAGTGGTCTTTACAGTATCGTGTGTGAAGTGAAAAGCGTAGCTTGCTGGGGGCGAGCTGGTGTGTGATGTGTTTATTTGCAGGGGAAAGCTATTTTTATGAGCATTTAGATTCGCACCAAACACCGTAAAGACATTGGTAAGGCTTACCTAACAGGTTATTATAGCCTTGGCTCGCGACGGGTGAAGCCTTAGACTCGCACAATGCGTTTCTAATCGACACTGAAGTAGAAGTAAGAGACACATGAAAAACAAATATATCGCTGGAATCCCAGCAGTTCTTTTTGGAACGATGATAGCGATAGCGCCTATGACAATCGCTCAGCCTTGTCCAATTCATGGTGACCATCCGATGATGGCTTGTCACTGGAGCGCTAAAGCCTCGCTCGGTATTGGCGCCATGATAGCCGTACTGGGTCTTATTAACTTCTTAGTAAAGGCTCCAACACGCATTGGCCTAAATATCTCAGTAGCAGCCACTGCGGTATTGGAAATATTAGTGGTTACGTTGCTCATAGGCGTATGTGATATGCCAACCATGCATTGCAGGCAGGTAATGTTGCCAACTCTCGTAATAGTGAGCGTTTTGGCGTTGCTGTGTGCGCTTGTGGCTATATGGTTTGACTGCCGTAGTGAAAAGATCGCGAAATAAAAGTGCGTAAACACTGTAAATAGGCACTCAAGAAGGGTTGTTCCATGGCAGGAAAAAGTTCGTCGGTAGGTGTCGGGCTACGAAAGCTTCCACAGGAAAATCTTAAATATTACTCGGGACGCACGTTAGGTCTTTCAATCACAGTAATTGTTTTAAGTGTTATTTTTTTCTCCGGTACCTTCATGTCATTAGCTCTTAGCCGAGGGTTTTCTGCTATGGAGGAACGCATGGGGGCTGATCTGATTGTGTTTCCAAACGAACACCAGCAGGCAGCCGAAAGCTTTCTACTTGGTAAATCCAAAGAAAAATTTTATTTTAACGATGACTCTATATTGGAAGAGGTACGTAAGGTAGAGGGAGTTAAAGCTGCAACCCCTGAAACCTACTTGACCTCACTTGATGCTGGCTGTTGCGCGGTGGATGTACAGATCATTGGATTCAACCCAAAAACCGACTTTGTAGTGCAACCGTGGATAGCCACTGAGTATGCTGGTGAGCTTAAAGATGACGAAGTTATAGTAGGCGCTGACGTGTTTGCTGACCCAAATGGGCAGGTGCGTCTTTTTAATGAGTTTTGGCATGTTGCTGCTAAGTTAGCGCGCACAGGAACTTCGTATGACACCGTTGTGTTCGTAAATCAAAACACAGTGGAGAAAATGTTTAAATATTCTTCGCAAGTGGAGTATATTCACAACCCTCCAAACGGTAGAGCAATTTCGTCTATCTTGGTAAAAGTTGATCCGAACTATCCGGCAGAAGCCGTAGGGGATGCTTTGGCCAATAAAATGCAACATGTGGGTGTAGTTTCCTCTGCGGGAATGGCATCGCAGGTAAAGGCTAATGCAATAACTATAATCGGTTACATTTGGTTGATAGTTGCAATGTTTTGGTTGGTTGGCCTGATAGTTTTGGTAGCAGTTGTGGCCACATCCGTAGGTGAACGTAAAAAGGAATTGGCATCATTACGAATAATGGGAGCGACTCGTAAGAACCTCATGTTTATGCTAGGGAAAGAGTGCTTTTTCATCGGCTTGGGTGGTGGATTGATTGGTGGCGTATTAGGGGAGGTAATAATGTATCCCTTTGCCAATCTTATACGTGCCAAGTTGGAGCTTCCCTATGTTGATATAAGTTTTGCAACAGCGTCTGTAATAGTTGCTTGCTGTGTAATCGGAGCCCTCCTCATTTCTATACTCGCAGCGATAATAGCTGCTGGTAAAACCTTGAAAAATGAGACTTATTTGACTTTGCGTGCGGCAAGGTAAAGGGAGGGAAAATGGCGAATTCTGTCGTTGTGCAAGCCAGTGGATTAACCCGCGAGTTTTACCGGCGTGGAAGCTATTTTAACGCTGTGGAAGAGGCAAATTTACAGGTTAGTAGCGGGCAGATGGTAATGATTCAGGGCAGATCCGGCAACGGGAAGAGCACCTTGCTTAATATGCTTGCTGGATTGTTGCAACCAACTAGAGGGCAGGTTCGCATATGCGGCCAGCTTTTAGGCGACTTGGATGATTCTGAGCTTTCGACTTTGCGTGGCAGCAGAATTGGATATGCTACGCAACAGGAAACTCTTATCGCTAGTCTTAACGTTCGTGAAAATATTTTGTTACCGGCGTTGATCGCTAAAGAACGGGGTATAGAAAAACCTTACGACGTCAATGCGCGGGCTGAATCACTAATGAAAGCTTTGCAAATTGAGGGCCTAAGCGAGGTTTACCCGCGGGAACTATCTGGGGGTGAGACGCGCCGTGTAATAATTGCGCGCACATTGATAAACATACCTGAGGTGGTCATAGCAGACGAGCCCACGGGAGATCTAGATGAGGAGTCTACCGGATTGGTAATGAATTTGTTGCGATCAGCTACTGATGACGGTGCCGCGGTGATAGTGGTTACACACGATTCGGACACATCTAGCTTTGCCGATCAGATATACACGATAACCAAAGGCGTGCTGAAATAGAATCCAAATCCGACGCGTCTAGTGTTCCCTGAATTGCACTGCACGTATCCGACACTTTCGACTGGAATAATTGCACCTTGCCTTCGGTGTCGGTGAATATAAGTGGAGTTTTGTTTTCGCATCCCTTGATAACTTGGGTTATTACGGCATTTTCATCAGCATCTATATCTAACGTTATTTCGCGTTGAATTTTATTTAGGGTGCTGGCTAGCGCTATAGGGTGCGGATTTCGATAACCTTATTCGCGTGAGTACTGAAGCGCAGGAATGGAATGCACGTTACGCCTCGGAAGAGCGCCTGTGGAGCGGTAAAGTCAACGCTCTCCTACGCAGAGAAATTGAAGACATGAAGCCAGGTACCGTCCTCGATGTTGGGGCGGGCGAGGGGGCAGACGCGATCTGGCTGGCCCAGCAAGGCTGGCAGGTGAGTGCCGTAGACATTTCACAGATTGCTATAGACCGAGCCGAGACTGCGGCTCACAAGGCCTCAGTGAATGTGCGCTGGATTGTCGCTGACGCTCGCGAAGTTAGTGGGGAATATGACCTAGTCAGTGCCTTCTACCCCGTGATTCAGAAGAGCTCCGACTTCTTCGATCATGTTTGTGCGCTCGTGAAACCAGGCGGAACCCTCCTGTTTGTGCACCACATGCCTGACCCGGATAAGCCACGCGGACACGGCCCGGACTTTTCGAAGGTTATGAGCGCGCGCGAAGTCCTCGAAAATCTGTCGCCAAAGTGGACGGTCGAGAAATACGAAGTCATTGAACGAGGCGCAAACTCAAAGCACCCCTATGACGAACTGGTACGCGCCCGAAAACTCGTGTAACCAAGAAAAGCGGCCAGTAGACAGTAAGCACCGGCAACGGTGCAAATCAAGGGGAATCTGGCGGGTTATTATTCGCATTTCGCCGAGCCCTAATCTTGTCCGCCTTCGCCAGAGTCCTATCCTCGCGGTACGTGCGCAACCGTTCACCAGTCTTTTGTATCTGCTCCACACCTCTCTGGCGGCTTTGGTTGACTGCTTGTACAGAGTCGCCTACAAAACCCGATACAGACTCTTTCCACCCCCGTATTTGAAGTTCGCTTTTTTCTTCAAAGCTGAGATTAACGTGAAGGGCAAAACGCTGAATTGAGCTTTCTGCCCTGTTAGCTGCTTCGATTATCTTTCTAGTTCGTTGGTAATGCGTGGCCCAAACACTGTTCCCCAAGTTCGCAGTGGCACGAATAGAATCGTTCATTCTCAGTAACCGACAGGCTACAGATTCGATTCTTTCCTGACGGGTTCTTTGGATTGAAGCGTGGTAGCCGTCGAAGTGGTCGGGTTCGAATTCTTGTGCGTGTGCGATCTCCAAGACATAAAACCGGTCATGTAGCCAAATACTCCAGCCAAGATTACCGAGCCAGAATGAAAGGTTCTCATCTAGGCTCTGGAAAGATTCGGCTGTTTTCTTCGAGTTACCTTGGCCTGCCGCCAGTTGTTCCACCAAACTCGATATCTGCTCAAGCGCGGTAGTTTCCATGGTGTGGAGGGAGGCGCCTAGGTGGCTGATCGTTAACCATTTGGTTACTGAAACACTGTTATTTGTTCGGTAGTAATCTTCAACTTCTTTGAGAGCATTCGAGATGCCTTCGAGTTCTCCCAAAGACTCCACTTTGCTCTGTCGCAGAAGCGTGTCGAGCTTTGCTTCGATAGTTGCTTGCGCGATTAGGCTAGCTCCCGCAGTCACGAATGCCGGGGCCAAGGTGCCAGTACTTCGTATCTCAATTTGTCGAAAAACTGACCCGGGTTTCCGGCAAGATTGAAATCACCGCGCCGAAACGCTCCTCTCACGGGCCCTTTGGTGACGCGTTGCCTCATAAGCTTCGCTGACTCCGGGCTGAGTTTCACGTAGCGGCTTGAGCGCACTTGAAATTCGCTGAATGTGGAGAAAACATTCTGAGCGCGAAATAGGACTTGGGGAGAAACCTTTGAAACGGAAAACCCATCACGGTTATCGAACTCTTCTAAATCCTCATCCTGACTGAAGATAATGAGGCCTTCGCCATCAGAGAGGAATTCGATTTGTGATCCGGAACTCGTCATAGCCAAGACTCTACCGAAAAGCTATGCCTTAAAGAGAGATATTTGGGTCGAGAAAGCTGGAACGTGCATTAACTTTCACACCCCGGTCGTGAGATGTGAAATGAGCATGGTTGTGTTGGGAGTGCTACTGTCGCCTGGACTCGTGATGCCACTTCGAGCGAGTTAGTTTAAATTTGAACAGAACCGCATTCGTTTTGAGAGGAACAGGAATGTCTAAGCCGGTATTGCAGGTTGTTGTTTCAAGTGTTCGCCCCAGTCGAGTGAGCCCAATCGTGGCCGAATGGTTTGCGGAGGAGGCGCGTAAACACGGCGCATTTGAGGTTGAGGTTACCGACCTGGCGGAGCTGAACCTGCCGCTTATGGACGAGCCGAATCATCCCATAATGCAGGCCTACCAGCACGAACACACTAAGCGTTGGGCAAATATTGTGGAACGCTCGGATGCATTCGTTTTTGTTGTGCCCGAGTATGATCACGGCTACCCGGCGCCGCTTAAGAACGCGATTGACTATCTATTTAAAGAGTGGGCGTACAAGCCGGTCAGCTTTGTTTCATACGGCGGTATCTCCGCTGGCCTCCGTGCTGTGCAGCAGTTGAAGCCAGTGCTTTCGGCGCTGAAAATGGTACC
The DNA here is from genome assembly GCF_900119695.1 of Actinomyces urinae. GTDB lineage: Bacteria > Actinomycetota > Actinomycetes > Actinomycetales > Actinomycetaceae > Gleimia > Gleimia urinae. The sequence goes on along the minus strand of NZ_LT632546.1, from coordinate 79,761 downwards.
AATCACCGAGCAGGTTATGATCCCGATGATTGGCGCACATATTGTGGACGGCAAGTTTGCGCCAAATGAGATTATCGCCGGATCTGTGGCGCCCGCTCTGGATGAGCTGGCCAAGATGGAACGCGCACTCGCCTCGCTACGCTAAAACCTGATACGGCCCATCCATTTCGTGTCCGAGGACGAAGCGAGCAAACAGTCCAGGTAAAGTTTGTTGCCGGCACCAAAAGGTGCCGGCAACAACTGTATGAGCTTGCCTAGCCTCGGCCTCGAACACACATCACGTTAATCTCGGGCATGGGCGCTAGCGGGCTAGACGAGGTCTGCGAAGAACTTATCCCACGGAATATCTAGGGGAGCGTCCTCGGCAACCACGGAGTAGAGGAAGCGGCACAGCGGGTATTCCTCCTCGCGAACCACGCCGCGCTCGGTCAGCTTGCGCAAAGCCGCGCCAACAACGTTGATCGCGGCAACGCCCTCGAGCGTGACACCCTTCATCAGCTCGTCGCGCACGCGAGAGAACGGGATGCCCTCACCAACGTAGCCGCCCGCCTTCACGTTGCGGCCACCCATGGAGGTCACGAACATGTCGCCAACGCCGCCTAGACCGTCAGCCGTTTCCGGCTTGCCGCCCATGAACTTAACGAACGAGCGCAGCTCCTTCTGGCCCTGAGCAAAGAGAGCAGCCCCCATGTTGTACATGACGTAACGGTCATTTTCCTTGCCCTGGCTGCGAAGCAGGCCGTCTGCGAAGCCAGCAGCAAAAGCGTAAATGTTCTTCGTCGCGGCGCCAGTCTCGTGGCCAACGAAGTCAGTGGACGTCCATACGTGGTAGTAGTCCGTGCGGTAAAGGCCAGCCAAGTACTCCAAAGCTTCCTTGTCTTCGCCGGTGAACACAACCGCGGTGTCGTGGTGAACCGCAACCTCACCTGCAATGGAGGGGCCAACAACGGCGTTCCACGTGATCGAGTCGGCGAGCTTAGGATCGAAATAGGAGCGATAAACATCGGGCAGTAGCTTCAGGTTGCCATCCTCATCCGCGCGCATACCCTTAGTTACGCACAGGAAGTGCTGACCGGGCTGCATCATGGCGGCCAACTGCTCGCCCGCCCACTCAACGCCAAACGAGTTCACACCACCCATCACGACGTCCGCGTCCTTGATGACCTCCGTAGCCTCTTCAAGCTGGTGGGCCTGAACCGACTCGGGGACCTTCAAATCAAGGTTGGGGTGCACACCCGTGGTCTGGATCGATTCAATAATCTCGCGGTCCAAGAAGGTGCCAACCAGGTGCACCTCGTTGCCGTTCTCTGCCGAAGGGAACGCAAGTGCCGTCCCCATAATTCCCGAACCAAATACGACTATTTTTGCCATCACTTCTCCTAGTCTTCAACATTCTTCATATCGGTCATAAGCTCCGCAAGGAGTGGGTAAATACGGCTATGTAGCCGCATCCAAGTAACATATTTTTCGTGAGCCTGCGGATTCGGTTCCGTCCTCTCACCCAAATGAGCCATCGCTCGCGCAGCCGATTCAACATCGGGATATGCGCCAACGCCAGCCATTGCAATCATGGCAGCTCCGTGTGCGGACAGCTCATCAACCTCAGACATTACGATTGGAAGGCCCGTAGCGTCTGCAAAAATCTGCCTAATAAAGGGGGACCTGGCCGACCCTCCTGTGGCACGAAGTTCAACCAGCTTTCGGCCCGTCACTTCCTGCACGCGATTCAGATTCTCTGCCAGTAGCATCGCAGTGCCCTCAACAATAGATCTGAAAACGTGGGCACGCGTATGCCCCGTGGTGAATCCCACCATTGCTCCAGTCGCAAACGGATCCCAATCTGGTGATTGGCCTGCATTCCAATGCGGTAGCGTCAACAAGGCGTCAGAACCAGGGGCAATACGGCTCGCCTCTGCCTCCAAAGCTGGGTCCAAGCCTCCCTCTAGAGCAGGATCGCCAAGATTCTTCCTAAACCAGTTGTAAAGCACCGAACCAGAGTTCTGAACGATCTCCAGTACGTAAGTGCCCGGAATACCGCCGATCAGTGTGCGGTAAGCGCGATCGAACTGATACTCGTTCGAATGCGTTCCCGACACAACCGAGGTGCCGATATTCACGTAAGCTACATCCGGGTCAATCGCGGCCGTGCCAAGACCAGCGGCCTGACCATCACCAACGCCCGCAACCAGTACAACCTCCGGACTCAATCTCCATTCGTTAGCGAGGCTCGGTAGCAGCGTGCCAATAACATCACCCGCCCTGGTGAACTCCACCATCTGATCTGGGCGTAGCCCCGCGATCTCAAGTAGCTCTTCAGAGAATGTTCGCGCCGCAATATCAAACAGGTTAAGAGTGTCAATCGAGCCTTCTGCAGAAACCCACTTTCCGGTAAGCGCGTGGGACAAGTATGCGTGCACATCAACCAGTTTGAAGGCCTGACTTAGAGCTTCTGGTTCGTGCTTCTTAAGCCAAGCCAGCTTATACAGTGCGGGTGTAGTATCAGCCGGCTTGCCGGACAACTCGTGGATGTGGTCAGATCCGAACTCCTTGATCTGTTCACCCGCTCGCGAATCGAGCCACAAGATTGCCGGGCGGATCGGGTTGCCATCCTCGTCGATAAGCGCAAACGATTCGCGCTGGTGCGTAATCCCAATAGCGGCAATACGCGCCCTGTCGCTCTCGCTCAGGCTACTGACCGCCTCCGTGATTGCCTGATGCGTGGAACCCCACCACTCGCGCGGGTCATGCTCGTAGTGATTCATCTGCGGGGAAAGGAGCTCAATTTCCGCTCGTCCCATCGATATAACGTTTCCCGACGTGTCGATCACAACCGCCTTCGTGGCGGTAGTTGAAGAATCAATAGCGATTACTAATGGGTTGTTCATCTGCTTATGTCCAATCTCTACGCCGTCGTATGTCTCGACCGCAGTGATTTAATCAGTAGCTAAACGCTTATAAGTGGTAGATATTTCCTTGAACTGCTTCACATGATGTCGATTAATCTGTTCATCACTAGATTAACATTGCGAATGTTATTCATAACGTCTGACGAGAGGTTTAGGACGGCGTATTCCGAGTGGCGGCCCAACCAAACCATGTTCAAAAATGCAAGGAATAGAGATGTTTAAAGAGGTCGTGCCTCGCGTGCTTTCGGACGCCGCAGACCTTGTTGAAATCGTCCACGAACTGCGTCAAGTGCTAAACGTCAAAGGGAAGTGAACGGCGCGGAAATAAATGTCAAGAACGCCACATCCGAAGTGTTCCGAGCATTACGCAGATTCCACACAATGGGGAACTAAATGAGATAACTGTCTTAAAATTCGGCACCCAGACGGGATAATTATGAACCGTAGTGGTTGCAAAAACGTCTGCGCAGAATACTAGGAGGTAGGCCTTAAAAACCGGCCGGAAGGTCGATAAACCTCGATAAAATGCCTTTCTGGTTTCTCATTTGCCACGAAATTCACTAAAGTCAATACACAGTTTTGACAATAATTCTGAAACCATCAGGAAATTTTGCGAGCTAAGAGGAATACCAAACACCTTATGCGACAAACATGACCTGAAGAAAGTCAGAGCCTATGTTCTACTACCTGGCACGCAGGCTTGCCAACTATGCTCTCCTGCTGTTCATTGCCGTGTCACTGGCGTACATTATCGCCTCCAACACGCTAGACCCGAAGGCCGCTTACGACCTCACGGACCCCACGCGTGACTGGGACGCGCTTGAGCGAATGTTCATTGCATACAACATCTCAGACACTGTGCCCGTGTGGGATAGGTACACTATATGGCTTGGCCGCGTGTTCACCGACTGGGACTGGGGCATGACGCCAACGGGCGCCTCCGTGAACTCCATCATCGGCATTCGTATCTGGGTTTCTGTCAGGCTTATTATCATCGGCTCGATCATCGGCATGGTCGGTGGCGTGGCTGTGGGTGCGTGGACTGCAACTAAGCAGTACTCCAAGACCGACCGCATCGTTTCGATCCTCGCCCTCATCATCATCTCTACGCCGGTTATTGTTCTTGCTAACCTCTTGCAGATCGGAGCGACCCAGTTCAACGTCGCAACCGGTACGCAGTTTTTTGAGTTCACAGGCGAGACCGGAACAGTAGGTAACTACTTCGGCGCGGCCCTTGTGGACAGGATGCAACACCTACTGTTGCCTACGATTTCCATGTCACTAACCGGCATTGCCTCCTACTCGCGTTACCAGCGCAACTTGATGCTTGACACGCTCGGAGCTGACTACGTGCGGACCGCGCGCGCCAAGGGTCTCATCAAGTCGAAGGCTGTCACCCGCCACGCACTGCGTACTTCGCTAGTCCCGATGGCAACGTTCTTCGCTTTTGCAGTAGCCACCCTGTTCCTCGGCGCAACCGTTACCGAGCAGGTGTTCGGCTGGCACGGCATGGGCATCTTCGGCGTCTCATCCATTCGCGGTCAAGACATCAACGGCACCACTGCAGTAGTTGCCTTCTCAGGCGTCTGTACGCTAGCCGGTGCGCTTTTGTCTGACCTCCTCATCGTCGTTGTCGACCCGCGTGTAAGGGTGAGCTAAACATGTCGAACCAATCTCAACCGCAAGAGCGCGACGTCCGCAACGCTGAAACTGCGCGCGGCGAAACCGCCCTGACCGCAGGTTCGGACCTCACAAAAGAGACCGCGCCCAACGGGGCGGACGGCAAGAACGAAAAAGGCAAATCCAAGCGTCTCTCTCGCGCGACCCTAATTCGTCGGCGCTTCATGCGCTCAACCACCTCCAAGATCGGTGTTATCGGCTTCGCGCTGGTTGTTCTCATCGCGATCTTTGGCCCCATGGTGGTTCCGTGGGACTACCAGCAGGTCACTAGCTCCTTCCTGAAACCTCCAAACGCTGAACACTGGTTTGGCACCACCCAGGGTGGGCGCGATGTCCTCGCACTAACTTTGGAGGGGCTGCGCAAGTCACTAATCATTGGCGTTTCGGTATCAGCAATCCAGGTAACTGTTGCTGCAATCGTTGGCGCTTCCGCAGCCTATTTCGGTGGTTTCTTTGAAAAAGCTGCGCTGTGGGTTATCGACCTTTTACTCGTAATCCCGTCCTTCCTCATCATCGCTGTTATCTCGCAGAAGACCGGTGGGCAGAACTCCTCGACGTTCCTGTTTATCCTTCTGCTGGCAGGATTCGGCTGGATGCTGACCGCTCGTGTTGTTCGCTCGATGACGCTTTCGGTTAAGAACCTTGAGTACGTAACGGCGGCGCGCTACATGTCGGTACCGGCACGCGTCATCATTACCAAGCACATTATTCCGAACGTGGCGTCCTACCTGATCATCGATGCGGCGCTCGGTTTCGTTGCAGCGGTCATGTCAGAAACGGTGCTTTCATACTTTGGCTTCGGCGTGCAACCGCCGGAGACCTCGCTCGGCGTTCTCATTGCGGAAGGGCAGGGCATGGCAACTACCTCGCCGTGGATCTTTATGGCTCCGGCTGCCATCCTGACCCTGACCCTCATTTTCGTAAACTTCATCGGCGACGGACTACGCGACGCAATCGACCCGTCCTCAAAGTCTGGAGGTCAAGCATGAGCAGCAAAAACCGCAAGCTAGACAACACGCCGGTACCGCAGCGCCAAGAAGGCGTTCCGGTTCTTGACATCCAGGATCTAAACGTCAGTTTCCCCTCCGAAGACGGCGTTGTGCGCGCTGTTCGCGGCGTCAACCTGAAAGTTCACCCCGGCGAGGTGCTGGGCATTGTTGGTGAATCCGGCTCCGGTAAATCCGTTACCTCGCTGGCTGTCATGGGCCTGCTTGACGAATCTGCCAAGGTTGAAGGCTCCGTGAAGCTACACGGGACCGAGATCCTCGGCAAATCTGACGCGTGGATGTCAAAGATCCGCGGCAAAAAAGTCGCGATGGTGTTTCAAGATCCGCTATCTGCACTAACGCCCGTTTACACGATTGGCGATCAGATCGTGGAAGCCTTGACCATTCACCAGAAGATGAGCAAGACCGCGGCGCGAGAGCGAGCGATTGAGCTACTCGAACTCGTTGGCATTCCAAACCCCGAGGTTCGATTCAAGGCATTCCCGCACGAATTCTCCGGTGGTATGCGCCAGCGCGTGATGATCGCAATTGCAATCGCCAACGATCCGGATCTAATCATCGCGGACGAGCCAACCACCGCACTGGACGTAACCATTCAGGCGCAGATTCTTGACCTGCTAAAGAAGGCACAACGCGAAACTAACGCAGCTGTCCTCATGATTACCCACGACCTCGGTGTCGTTGCGGGTATGGCTGATCGCGTTGCCGTTATGTATGCGGGACGTTGCGTTGAATACGGCTCGGTTGATGACATTTACTATCACTCGACGATGCCGTACACGGTTGGGCTTCTCGGTTCTCTGCCGCGTCCAGATCAGGACTCTTCTGAGCCCCTCGCATCTGTTGAAGGTAACCCTCCTTCGATGCTGCAAGAACCCACGGGCTGCCCGTTTGCGCCTCGTTGCCCGATCTCCACGGACGCGTGCCTTAACGGCGAGCCGGAACTTCGCGTCTCACCCAATAACAATCCGAACGACGGCGTCGATCACACCGTTGCTTGTGTGCGTGCTGAAGACATCGTTGAAAACAACTGGGATCACGCGGGCATTTACCCGATACCGGAAGCATTCAGCTCTCCGATTGCCGATGAAGACCGCATGAAGCGTGACGAAGTCATGCGTGTGACCGACCTCAAGAAATACTTCCCGCTAATGAAGGGCGCAGTATTCAAGCGACAGGTGGGTACGGTTCACGCCGTTGATGAGATTTCGTTGGACATTCGCGAGGGCGAAACTCTGGCCCTCGTAGGCGAATCCGGCTCCGGTAAAACCACAACTCTTCTGGAAGTACTGAACCTGCAAAAGCCGCAGGGTGGCACCATCGTTGTGTTCGGTAAGGATGCTTCCACCATGTCTGGCCGCGAGCGCCGCAAGGTGCGTGAAGACCTACAGGTTGTATTCCAAGACCCGATGGCTTCGCTTGACCCGCGCATGCCGATTTCCGACATCATCGCGGAGCCGTTGAAGTACAACAACTATCCAAAGGACAAGATCGACGAGCGGGTTGAGGAACTCATGACACTCGTTGGCCTTGAGCCTGCGCACCTTAACCGCTACCCGCGTCACTTCTCCGGTGGTCAGCGTCAAAGGATTGGTATCGCACGTGCGCTCGCGTTGCGTCCGCGCTTACTCGTGCTTGACGAGCCGGTTTCGGCTCTCGACGTGTCGATTCAAGCTGGTGTCATTAACCTGCTTGAGGAGTTGCGTGCCAAGCTCGGCCTCTCATACCTATTTGTTGCCCACGACCTCTCCGTTGTACGCCACATCGCGGACCGAGTGGCCGTCATGTACCTGGGCAAGATTGTTGAAATCGGTGCGGTTAAAGAGGTATTCGACAGGCCGCGTCATCCGTACACGCAAGCTCTGCTTTCGGCTATCCCAATTCCGGATCCACGCAAGGAACGTTCCCGTGAACGCATCCTGCTTGAAGGCGACCTTCCGTCGCCCGCAAACCCGCCTTCGGGTTGCCGCTTCAGGACGCGTTGCCCGAAGTTCCTCACTCTAGGCGAAGCAGAACAGCAACGGTGTGTCAACGAACATCCTGAGCTCAAGGGTGACGGCGACGTCGACTCGATGAACGCCTGCCACTACCCCGAAGAGGCCCACATGTTCTAGCCGGGTGGAGTAACGCCTTGTGCGCACGCTTCACCACTGACCAACTTCAAAGCCGGCGGTTTGCAACCAAAAATGGATGCAGGCCGCCGGTTTTTGTAAACCGATATCTAGGATCAAAATGGCGAAAGGTTGTTGACCGCATTGCGGTCAAGGGCGGAAGTTAGAAAGGTGAGCAGACATCGACAAGCGAGATCACGCGCCGCAGACATATACGAAAATCTTGGCGAATGCTCGTTTTCTCATTATTTGGGACTTTTGTTGCGATTAGAACAAGGAGGGACCGAAAGGCGGCTCTCAACTATCAAGAAGCCGGTGCGCTAAAGTAGCCTATCCATCGTGGCCGGGTACGCCCGGCAAGAGATGTCAACATTATGGAGGTACAACAGTGAAGCGTTCACTACGTTCATTCGCTGCAGTAGCTGCCGCCGCAACCCTCGTACTCGCAGGGTGTGCAGGTGGCGGAGAATCGGGATCCGGCGGCGACGCAAATCTGCCGGCGCTCTCCGATATCAACGCACAAGCCCGCGACAAGGTGCAAGAAGGCGGCGAACTACGTTTCGCAATCGGCCAGTTCCCTGAGCAGTGGAACATCCTGCATGCTGCCGGAAACCAGGTGGACAACAACGAGATTGCCGGCTGGGTAATGCCTAGCAACTGGATTTACGCAGAGGACTCCACCTTCGAGCCGAACAAGAACTACGTTCTCGATTACGAGGTAGTGGACGGACCTCCGCAGGTAGTAACCCTTACTCTGAACCCGGATGCACACTGGGGCAACGGCGAGCCGATCACGTGGGAAGACTACGAGGCAACCTGGAAGGCCGCTAACGGCTCCAACCCTGACTACCAGGTAGCTACCACCGACGGTTTCCGCGAGGTTGCAAAGGTCGAGAAGGGCAAGGACGAGTTCCAGGTCGTAATCACGTACAACACGACCTACGCTGACTGGTCTGCAACCTGGTCCGGCGTTGAGCCGAAGGCTGCCATTTCTACACCTGAAGACTTCGACAACGCGCGTAAGGATAACCCGAACAACGACTTCACCGCAGGTCCGTTCAAGTTCGGTGAGGTAGACCGTTCGCAGCGCGTCGTCACCCTCGTTCCGTCCGACACCTGGTGGGGCGATGCTCCGAAGCTCGACAAGGTAAGCTTCCGCGAGCTCGACCCGTCGACCTCGACCCGTTCCTTCGCTAATAAGGAGATCGACGTCGTATCCGGTCTTATCAACGCCGACCAGTACCAGACTGTTGCCGGCCGTGCAGATGCGGAAATCCGTGAAGCAGGTGGCAAGCAGTGGCGTCACTTCACGTTCAACACGAACTCTGGCCTCTTGCAGGACAAGGGCATTCGCCAGGCAATCGTTAAGGGCCTGAACCGTGAAGCTATCGCAGCATCTGACCTTGCTGGTCTGCCCGTTGAGCCGGCAGAGCTCATGATGGGTAACCACTTCTTCATGCCTGGCCAGGAAGGTTACGCCGACAACTCCGAAGACTTCAAGTTCGATCCCGAGGCTGCAGGCAAGCAGCTTGACGAGCTCGGCTGGAAGCTTGATGACGGCGCAGAATTCCGTACCAAGGACGGCCAGACCCTCGAAATCGAGTACCAGCTACTCCAGGGCATCCCAACCTCTGAAAACGAAGGTAAGCTCCTTCAGTCTGACATGGCCAACATTGGCGTAAAGGTCAATATGGTTAACAAGTCGCCGGATGACTTCCCCGGATTCCTGCTTGATGGCACCTTCGGTATCACCTCGTTCGCATGGCAGGGTACCCCGTACCCGATGGCTAACGTAGGCCAGATCTACGGTTGCGATTCCGACTCGAACTTCTCGGGCCTATGCGACGATGAGATCAGCGAGCTGATCAAGAAGATCGACGTCGAGATGGACCACAACAAGCGCGTTGAGTACACGAACGAAGTTGACGCTGCCATCTGGGACCGTGTCATGACTGTTCCGCTGTACCGCCGCGTCGAGTACGTTGCAGTTCCGAAGACCCTCGCCAACTACGGCGCCTTCGGCTTCTCTTCCGGCAAGGTTGAGGACATCGGCTACGTCTCGGAGTAACACTTGGTGAAACGAGCCTAGCTGAATAGCTAACGTGGCAGGATCGCCCCGCACAATGTGCGGGGCGATCCTTCATGTAACGGCAAGCCTAGCGGGGGCGCGAACTGAGTCAGAGGCGCGGAATGAATGTGGCCAGAAGCAACACGAGTGCAGCCAGCAGGGGGGCGGTGTTGAGCTTGCGCTCTACCTTCGTAGTGGCATTCGTCATCCCCGCCTCGAGGTGGCGTTCATAGTAGGTGCGCAGCAACTCGGCTGTTTGAGATGAATCCAAGTCAAGAAGGTGGCTCGGCACCTCCTCGTCAATGTGCGGAAGTTGCAGGGGGCCGTACTGCGCTTTCATGTTTCGAACGCCGGTACGAGGACGAGCGGCGGCTGCGCGAATATCGATGTCACGCGTCTCGAGGATGAGACCCAGGTTCAGGCGCGCGCCCGTGTAGCGCTCCCACGGCACGGTCCACGAGAAAATCATGTTACGCACCGTTATTTTGTCTGGCGCGATAGTAAGGCGCGGCATCCACCACAGCATGAAAATCGCCCAAAATACCAGCCAAACATACGGCAGGGCTGCAACAGCTACGGATACGCCATCACGCGTAATAGTCACAATTGAAACGGCCAGCGCCAGCACGGCAAAAAAATATGTTCCGTAGCGTGCAGGAGCAGAGGCGATCTTAATCGTTGGATGCATGCCTCCATTTTAGATGGCAACGCATTATCGGGTAGTGGCGCATTTCGCAGAAACCTAAGTGCGTGATCGAAAGCTCCGGGGCATAAGGTAGTAGGGCGCATGTTTTAGCGAAACCACGCTGGCGCGCACGCTTAGAAGAAGAGGCCAGGAGGCAAAATGACTATTCGCGAAGATATTCGTAACGTCGCGATCGTTGCCCACGTGGATCACGGTAAGACGACTCTCGTGGATGCAATGCTATGGCAGTCCGGAGCCTTCTCTGACCACGACACCGTGGAGTCGCGTGGTGAGCGCGTCATGGATTCTGGTGATCTAGAGCGGGAAAAGGGCATTACGATCCTCGCGAAGAACACGGCCGTTCACTATCGGGGTCCTTCTGCACAGAAGCTAGGCTTACCTGAAGGCATCACGATTAACGTGATTGATACGCCTGGACACGCAGATTTTGGAGGCGAGGTCGAGCGCGCTCTCTCCATGGTTGATGGCGTGCTCCTCCTGGTGGATGCGGCTGAGGGCCCGCTACCGCAAACGCGTTTTGTGCTCCGCAAGGCGCTGGAGTCGCAGCTACCGGTTGTTGTGGTGGTGAACAAGGTTGATCGCCCGGATCAGCGTATTGAGGAGGTCGTGGAAGAGACCATGGACCTGCTCCTATCCATCGCGGAAGATCTGCAGAATGAGGGGCGCGAGGTTGACGTGGACGGCCTGCTTGAAGTGCCCGTCCTGTACGCGTCGGCAAAGCTTGGTAAGTCCTCACTTGAACAGCCCGCTGTTGGGGAGGTTCCCACGTCGGGCCTGGAGCCACTGTTTGAAACGCTGCTCCACCGTATTCCCGGTCCCTCCTATGACGAAGACGCGCCCCTGCAGGCGCACGTCACGAACCTTGACGCATCCCCGTTCCTTGGCAGGATCGCCTTGCTACGCATTCACAACGGTGAACTCCACAAGGGACAGAACGTGGGCTGGGCGCATGCCGATGGTTCCCTCACCTCCGTGAAGATTACCGAGCTGCTCCGCACCGAAGGCCTGGATCGTGTGCCAGCCCAAACCGCGAAAGCCGGCGACATCGTGGCGGTTGCGGGTATTCCAGATATTACGATTGGTGAAAGCCTCGTTGATTTAGAAGATCCGCGTCCGCTACCTCTGATTACGGTTGATGAGCCCGCGATCTCTATGACCATTGGAACAAACACGTCGCCGATGGCTGGCCGCGAGAAGAACACTAAGGTTACCGCGCGCCAGGTGAAGGACCGCCTTGACCGTGAGCTGGTCGGCAACGTTTCTCTGCGCGTCCTACCCACCGAGAGGCCGGACGCGTGGGAGGTGCAGGGCCGCGGTGAACTGGCCCTCGCAATCCTTGTTGAACAAATGCGCCGCGAGGGCTTTGAACTGACGGTTGGCAAGCCCCAGGTTGTTACCCGCGTTATCGATGGCGTCAAGTGCGAACCTATGGAGCACATGACGATTGACGTGCCTGAAGAATACATGGGCGAGGTAACGCAGCTTCTGGCCGCTCGCAAGGGCCGCATGGAAAGCATCGCTAACCACGGTTCGGGCTGGGTGCGCCTAGAGTTCCTAGTCCCCGCTCGCGGCCTGATCGGCTTCCGCACGCGCTTCCTTACCGAAACGCGTGGCACTGGCATCGCTTCTTCCTACGCGGCGGGCTACGAACCGTGGCAGGGCACCATCATTTCGCGCAACACTGGCTCACTCGTAGCGGATCGCGCCGGACAGGCAACGCCTTACGCGATGATCAATCTGCAAGAGCGCGGCACGTTCCTTGTGCAGCCTGGCAGCCAGGTTTACGAGGGGCAGGTTGTGGGTGAAAACTCGCGCAATGAGGACATGGATGTGAACCTCACGCGTGAAAAGAAGCAGACGAACATGCGCGCAGCATCGGCAGACTCCTACGAAGGATTGAATACGCCGCGCACGCTCACGCTTGAAGAGTCGCTAGAATTCGCGGCTGAGGACGAGTGCGTTGAGGTTACACCCAACGCTGTTCGCATCCGCAAGAACGTGCTTTCCACTCAGGATCGTTTCAAGATAGCTGCGCGCGCACGCCGCGAATCAAAGTAGTTCGATACCCGAGGCCGCGCGGGCGCGCACTGGTATTAATGCCGCCATGCTGGCTAAAACCGGAGCGGGCCTTTTGCCTGGGCGAACTGAAATCATCTAGTTGCCGAACGGTGATTCTGGCACTCGCTTGCCGGTAACCATGACGCTAGCTGGAACGGTAACGAGCCCTTTGCGTGTGTTTACCGTGACGTGGGTTGGCGCCACCTCCGTCAGGTGGCCGAGGGCGTCATACAACCCATCAGGTTTGCGGTAGCGGACAACAACGCGCTGGCCCACCTGCCACTGCATCCACGGCAGGCTTGGGGGAGCCTCGTTCGGGTCGGGTGTCGAAAAACTGCTCATGGTGAGATAATAAACCCCATATGAGGCACGAAAAGTAGCCGGGGTTTTCAGCCCGCGAATTTTCGACGCAAAATGACTTAAGGAGACCGTTTTGACCTACGTTATCGCGCAACCTTGTGTAGACGTTAAAGACCGCGCATGCGTTGATGAATGCCCAGTTGATTGCATTTATGAAGGCGCGCGTAGCCTATATATCCATCCGGATGAGTGTGTAGACTGCGGTGCTTGCGAGCCCGTTTGTCCGGTTGAGGCGATCTTCTACGAAGATGACCTTCCTGAAGAATGGTCCGAATACTACGAGGCAAACGTGCACTTCTTCGACAAGCTTGGCTCACCAGGTGGCGCTGCCCGCACGGGCGCTGTGGATTACGACCACGAGGTCATTGCGAAGCTACCTCCCCAAAATCAGGATTAGCCAGATTTTTGTAATGGGGCTCGGCGTTTGTCGGGCCCTTGTTGCATATCTTTATCGAGGGGAAAGCTCGGCTGAAACTCGTCCACTTGAACTTTGCGACGCATGCAAGACGCAGAGGGTTTCGCATATGTCGAGGCGGGTGCAAAAGGTCGCTAGAGTGCAACCAGGTATAGCGGGGGAGAAGAGGGGCAAGCTATGACAAGCTCATTACCGCGCGGCGTTGATCTGCCGCAGTTTCCGTGGGACACGCTGATCGACGCGAAGAAGGTAGCTAGCGCACATCCGGGCGGAATCGTGGACTTGTCCATCGGCACTCCCGTAGATGAGACGCCGCAAATAATCCAAGATGCCTTGAAAGAGGCAGCAAATGCGCCGGGATATCCCACGGTGGTTGGAACGGAGGAGGTCCTCGAAGCCACCAAGGTTTGGGCTCGTGCGCGCGGAATCTCCGCATTAGACGAGGGGGCGGAATCAGTCCCAACGATTGGCTCTAAAGAAATGGTTGCGTGGCTTCCCCTCATGCTGGGGGTGAGGCCAGGAGATCGCGTTCTAATCCCGAGGTGTGCCTACCCGACCTACGACATCGGGGTGCGCCTGGCTGGCGCCGAGCCCATTGCAGTGGATGAGGATCCCGCGCAATGGCCAGACGCTCAGATGGTTTGGCTTAACTCGCCGGGAAACCCTAACGGTCATGTGCTCGACGTGGAGCAACTGCGCAAAATCGTCTGGTGGGCAAGGAAGCGCGGCGCGGTTGTGGCGTCGGATGAGTGCTACGCCGCCCTCGTTTGGGATGAATCCCTACTTGATGGGGGAGTTCCCTCTTTGCTGTCCGACGCGGTGTGCGAGGGCGATGCGAGCGGCCTACTGGTGCTGTACTCGCTGTCCAAACAGTCCAACATGGCCGGCTATCGCGGGGGCATCATGATGGGTGACCCGAAACTGGTTGAGGCGGCGGTGGCGGTACGCAAGCACGCAGGAATGATGGTGTCGTCACCCGTGATGCACGCAATGAGCGTGGCGCTACTCGATAGCGCGTCGGCATTCGCTAACCCCCGCGAAGGACTCCAGCAGGAGTCGGATAACGCAGAAGTGGACATGCGCGAACAGGTTTCACACGTATCTATCCAACGGGGTATCTACTCTAGGCGCCGGGCTAAACTCGAAGCCGCGTTTGCGAGCGTCGGCCTCGAAAATGACCCCCAATCGCGTGCCGGCCTATACCTGTGGCTGCGTGACAAGCGGGGCGAGGCGGGTGGGCGCGCTCTTGTGGAACGACTTGCCGAGCTCGGAATCCTTGTAGCCCCGGGAGAATTCTATGGAGAAGGTAACGAGGAGTTCATAAGAGTTTCTCTATCGGGTAAGGATGAACGCATCGACGCCGCTGCTAAGCGTTTGTCACAGGTAAAAACTCTATTCGCCGCGAAAAAATCTCGATGTTGAGATAATCTGCTTTTGACGGCTTCGTCAAAGGAGCGAAGCCAAAGGTTTTCCGCAAGCTCAGGAGGAAGGCGGAGATGGCAACTGAAAAGGGCAAGACCCCAAAGGAAGAAGTAGCCGAGAAGGTGGAGGACACCAAGAAAGCAAACGGGCTACTCACGGTTGATGAGCACAAAGTTGAGCTTCCGCGAGTAGTGGCCACCGCTGGCTCGGACGGTCTAGGCATCAACAAAATTCTTGCAACCGCCGGCGTAACCACCTACGACCCCGGCTTCACCAATACGGCGTCGGCCTCGTCCTCGATTACCTACATCGATGGCGGTGCAGGCATCCTTCGCTACCGGGGATACCCGATTGAGCAGCTCGCAAAGAGCTCCAGCTTCCTCGAAGTCGCATACCTGCTCATCTACGGCGAGCTTCCCGATGCGGTAACCCTCGAAGCGTTCATCCGCCGCGTGCAGCGTCACCGTCTGCTACACGAGGACTTCCAGGCCTTCTTTGGTGCTTTCCCCAGCAACGGCCACCCCATGGCCATCCTGCAGGCTGGCGTTGCCGGCCTCGCAACGTACTACCAGCACACGCTGGATCCGGACGATGATGAGGCGATGGATAAGGCATCCGTGCTGCTACTGGCAAAGGTGCCAACCATGATCGCGACCATCGCGAAGCGCGCTGCCGGCCTGCCGCCGCTGTATCCGGACGCTCAACGTTCCTACACCGAAGACTTCATTCGCATGACGTTCGGCCTGCCGTACCAGTCGTACGATATTGACCCGGCTATCGTTCGCGCTCTCGACATGCTTCTGATTTTGCATGCTGACCACGAGCAGAACTGCTCCACCTCTACCGTGCGCATGGTTGGCTCCGCGAAGGCGAACATGTACGCATCCGTTGCCGCAGGTGTTGGCGCGCTCTCCGGTCCGCTTCACGGTGGGGCTAATGAGGCTGTGTTGCGCATGCTCGCGGAGATTCGCGGCTCGGATATGACGGTGAAGGACTTTGTAGCGAAGGCGAAGGACAAGTCTTCGAGCGTCCGCCTCATGGGCTTTGGCCACCGCGTGTACAAGAACTATGACCCGCGCGCTGCCATCGTCAAGGGTGCTGCCCACGATGTCTTGGAGCGCCTGGGCAAGCAGGACGAGCTTTTGGACATCGCGTTGGAGCTTGAGGAAATGGCTCTAAACGACGACTACTTCGTTGAGCGCAAGCTCTACCCGAACGTCGACTTCTACACGGGCCTCATCTACTCGGCTTTGGGCTTCCCAACCAAGATGTTCACCCCACTGTTCGCAATGGGTCGCCTACCAGGCTGGATTGCGCAGTACAGGGAGATGGCTCGCGATCCAGAGGGACGCATTGGCCGGCCGCGTCAGGTTTACGTTGGCGAAACCGAGCGCGAATACATTCCGCTACGCAACCGCCTTCGCAAGAGCAACTAAAGCTCACGCACGAAGCTACTAAGCAGGGGGTGGGTTGGACCGATTCTCGGTCCAACCCACCCCCTGTCTGCGTATTGCGGTAGCCGTACTACTTGTTCCACAGGCTAGGCCAAAAGACGCCAAGATCCTTGGTGATCCGGCGAAGAAGAGGCAGCGAGATTCCCACAACCGAATGCGGATCCCCAGTCACTCCCTCAATGAACGGGCCGCCGAGGCTATCAATAGTGAATGCTCCGGCAACTTCCAAAGGTTCTCCCGTGGCCACGTAAGCGCGGATCTCATCTTCATCGAGCTCGCCGAAATGAACCGTGGTGGCACACGAGTCATAGCGAGTCTCCAGAACCGTTAATCCATTTGGGCTACCGTTCGAGCTTCCTAGCGAGACGGCCGAATCATAATCTATGCGCAGCAGCGTGATTGCGTGACCTGTATGCAACACCACGTCATTGCGTGAAAGCTCGCGAATACGACGCGCCGCCACCTCAGGGGAATGAGGTTTGCCAACCAGCGCGCCGTTGACCTCCAGCATTGAATCACAGCCAACCACGATAATCGAGGAGGGGGCGGGCATACCTTGCTGGCGTGCGAACTCGAAGATCTCAGTTGCGCTAAGTGCCTGGGCTACTGACCCGGCCTTCACCTTCGCTAGGGCCATGACCTTTTGCGCCGCCTGGTTAGCGGACCCCGAGTTCTCAAACTGGGCGAGGACGGCGTCTTCATCCGCATTTGACACGCGGATAAGTGGTTCGATGCCCGCCGCGCGGAGCGTTTTGGCCCGCGCGGGTGACGCCGAAGCCAGCACCAGGACAGTGCTGGCCTCCCCGTGATTGCCACGAGAAAGGGCGGGGGATTCACTCACCGCTCATCACGTCCTCAAGTACGGCGAGTGGAAGGCCGCCAAGTGCAAGCGCAGTGTCGTGGAACTCGCGCAAACGCGTGTCACTGGAACTACTCTGAGCCGCTTGTGCAGTCGGCGCGGACAGCCACTTGCTACGCAGATCCTGCCAAACCCGCTGGCCCACCTTGTAAGAAGATGCTTGCCCTGCCCAACCCAGGTAGCGGGTGGTCTCGAACTCTAGGAACTTCGGATCCATAGCCACATTCAAGCTCATAAATGCCCACAGGTCGTTGCGATCCCACACGCCTTTTGCTGTGTCAGGTTTACCTAGGTCTAAGTACGGGGAGGAGTTCAAGGCATCCTCGTATGCGGCGTTGCAAATGCCAATAGAAGACAGGTAAGCGTTTGAAGGCCTTTCAAGACCCAGGTGAACGCCAATATCCACGAGGACTCGTGCGGCGCGTAGTCTTTGCGCATCCAGCATGCCGAGCCGCTCAGCAGGGTGCTTTAAGAATCCGAGCTCATCCATGAGCTGCTCGGCATACAGCGCCCAACCCTCACCATGACCGGAGAACCAGCACAACTGGCGGCGCCACGTGTTCAGCGTGTCTTTCAAAGACACTGCGCGGCCAAGCTGCATGTGATGGCCGGGCATTCCCTCATGGTAGACGGTTGTCTTCTCCTGCCAAGTGTGGAACACCTCCACGCCCGGCGGCACAGCCCACCACATCGTTCCCGGCCGGGAAAAATCATCCGTTGGCTGAGTGTAGAAAATGCCCCCATCGCCAGCTGGAGAAATCTTCGCCGCCAACTGGCGCATTTCGTCCGTCACCGTGAAATGGCGGCCCGACAAGTACTCCACAGCCTCGTCCGAGGTCTCCTGCATCCAACGCTGGAGCCCGTCCACGCCGTGAACCTGGTGAGCCGGATCGCTATTGAGCTTGTCAAACGCTTCACCTACCGTCACCGAAGGTCCGTAAAGCTCCTTGACGATTGCCTTTTGCTGGGCGTGAATATCGCGCAGTTCCTCCAGTGCCCACTCATACGTTTCTTCTGGATCAATCTTCTTGCCCAAGTAGTGAGCAGACTTTAGGATGTACTCGTCTCGCCCAACCGCATCGCGATTAGTTGCAACCGGAGCTACCTTCTGTTTAAGCCAAGTATTAAAATCACGCGTTGCAGCCTGTGCGCTCCGTGCGGCTTCCTCCAGTCTCTTGTGCGTCCCCGTATCGCTGGCCACGCTCGAAGCATTGAACTCCTTCAACAACCTGCCATACGGATCCTGCGCGCCACCTTGGGCCGTCAGATCGCCAAGCACGAACTCAACCTGCGCTCTCGTGGGGACACGCCCGGCCTCAATCGCCCATTCAAGACCACGCTTATAAGAGCTGAACGCCCGTGGAACCTCCTGCACGCGCCGAACCAAATCATCCCAGTGCTCTGCGGTCTCCATTGGCATCAGTGTAAACGGGTCGCGGATTGCCTGCACCGGCGAATCAATATTGTTCAACTCGCCAACTGCTAAACCGGCTTCGAACAACTCCAGCTGGTTACCCAAATCCCACGCCACAGCCTTGCGAGTAACCGAATCAACCTCGTCCTCATCTTGCACGCTCGCAACATTTTCAAGCGTGTGCCTATATAGCTGTGCAAGCTCCGCGGCGCCCTCGGGAGAAAAATCCGAGATTGTCCTGTCCGCGAACGGCGCACCCATGCCAATCGCTACTTCCGGAACCAAACCAATAAGACTTGCTACAAAATCATCCGTTACGCGATCCAACGCAGAAGGTATACGCATCATCATCCTTTCTAAGCTTGCCTCTCAACTCTAAAACACGGAGTAGGGCAAACAATACAGAACAAAACAACCCTCTGACTCGGCTAGAAATACCGGACACCCGAATAATCTGCTCAAAATCTAAAAACACCCGCGGGAAGCCCATGAACACGCGAAAAACTAGTGATCTTAACACGATTTTTAACGGGCGTAAAAATACGGCTAAAAAATGTGGGAAATTACCCCAAAACGCTCAAAACTCGCTGTTTCAAGCTGACAACTCGCATTTAAACCCTTAGTGTGTGGATGTGAGAGCGAAACTCGCTCGTAACTGTTCATATTGGTTTTCTACCGGAAGGTTCCAACATGTCCGTAAACCGCACTCAGCTTGTCGCTAAGATCGCCGAGAAGGCTAACCTCACCAAGGTTCAGTCTGACGCTGCCCTAGCCGCATTCCAGGAAGTCCTAATCGAGTCCCTGTCCGCTGGCGAGCCCGTCAAGGTAACCGGCCTCTTCTCCGTTGAGCGTGTTGAGCGCGCAGCTCGCACCGGCCGCAACCCGCAGACCGGCGAGCAGATTCAGATTCCTGCAGGCTTCGGCGTGAAGATCTCCGCTGGCTCCACCCTGAAGAAGGCTGTCCAGAAGTAAGCATCGCGTGAAGCGAACTGAAGAAAAGTGGCGAGGATAACCTCGCCACTTTTCTTCTTCCTAACAAATCGGTCTAGGTGAGGGTGCATATAATCTAATAAGTAGCTTGGCTACGCTAACCAATCTAGTTAAGGAAACCGAATGAAGATCGCAATTCTTCCAAACAACGAAGCTATTGGTAAAGTCGGCGCCGATATTCTCGAATCGGTACTCAAAGATAAGCCTGAGTCTGTAATTGGTTTGGCCACGGGCTCTAGCCCCTTGCCTCTGTACAAAGAACTCATCGCACGTCACCAGGCTGGTAAGATCAGCTTCGCCCAGTGCCGCGCTTTCACTCTGGACGAGTACATTGGCCTCGAAGCTGGACACCCGGAAAGCTACGTGAACTTCATTCACCGCGAATTCACTGACCAGGTTGACTTCGCTGACGGAGCGGTAAACACGCCTAACGCGCTTGCTACCGACCTCGATGCCGCTGCCGCGGAATATGACGCTTCCATCCGCGAAGCTGGAGGAGTTGACTTCCAGGTTCTCGGCATCGGTTCAGACGGTCACATCGCGTTCAACGAACCGGGAGAATCCCTCGCATCACGCACCCACGTTGTCTACCTTCACGACCAAACTCGTCGTGACAACGCTCGTTTCTTTGACGGAGACATTGACCAGGTGCCCACCAGCGCCATGACGCAAGGCCTTGGCACTATCCTCGAGGCGCGCAAGATCATCCTGTTCGCTCAGGGTAAGGGTAAGGCGCGTGCAATCCGCGAAATGGTAGAGGGCGGTATTTCGTCGCGCTGGCCGGCGTCCGTGCTCCAGCTCCACCCCTCCGTATACGTGCTGGTAGACGAGGAAGCCGCTTCTGAGCTTGAACTTGCCTCCAACTATCGCGAGGACTGGCAGAACTACTACTCAGCCAACTTCTAAGCTAACTCGAAGGGCGCGCAGGCGAACTTTTCAAGTTCTGGCCTGCGCGCCCTTTTGTGTGTTCTCAGCCGGGCGGGGGTTCGAGGTGCGCGAGCGGGGCCTCTAAAATTTCGTCCGTGAGGGGAAGTGGCGGTTTTGACGCTGTTTTCTGCCGCTTTGGGTCGGAATACTGTTTCGGGTGGCTTCTAGAACCGCATCCGTGAGGGGAAGTGCCGATTTTGACGCTGTTTTCTGCCGCTTTGGGTCGGAATACCGTTACGGCAGTTCGGGTATGAATCGTTGTGTGGGCCAGCGACGGTGGATCAGGGGATGGAAACTACCTAAACTAGAGGCATGTTCAGCCTCAACTTGGATGCGCCAGACCAGCCGCAGGCGCCAAGCGCGCCCTCGCGCTCAACCAGCACTTCGGTGCTGGAGCGAACCGAAACTAAAGAGCAACACTCTCCAGGTGATGGTGACCGATTTGCTCACTACGTGCGCCGCGACCGCGTAACCAAGTCTTTGATCACCGGGCAACCCGTGATCGCGCTGTGCGGCAAAGTGTGGATCCCCATGTCGGACCCATCCAAGTTCCCGGTCTGCCCGCGCTGCAAAGCCCTGCGCGATGAAATGGGGGCACACGGCCCCAACTGGCCCTACTCCGACGGTAACGAGTAACAGAGTCCATCAAACCCTGATAGGGAAACAAGCCCAGAAAAGAAAACCGCCCAAGGGGCGGTTTTCTTCATAAACGAGTGGCGGCCGCCAAACGCGGCCGCCACCAAACTTCCATGCGGGAGTGTCCCTTCTGAGAGGCTATTCCTCCCAACGAGGCTATCTCTCCAAACGCTGGGCTAGTCGTCGAGTTTGACCATCCTGGTGGGGATTGCCGGCTCGCCAGCTGACAGGCGCCACGCGGCGTACGGCAACTCGTTGCGCGACTGGCGGTGGCGTTCCGCGGCCGCCTCCAGCGCGCCAGGCCCCCACAGCTCCGAACGGATCTGCCCGCCCGTAACCAGCGGAATCTGCAGCGGACGGGCCCCCTCCGCCTCCAAAATCTTGTGTGCCTCCTGCACGGTTCCACCGGCAACGATGAGCTCTTCGGAGGCGTAGCCCTCCTCGTCCCTAATGCGGCCCGCGATCTTGCGACCGCCAACTGTGGACTTTGACGCGGACTTCTTCCCCACCTTCACCATGTTGCCGGCGCCATCTTCGCGCGCAACAAGCTTGTAGACGAGGGCGGCGGTGGGAACACCTGAACCCGTCACCATCTTCGTGCCTACACCGTACGAATCCACGGGAGCGGCACCCAGGGCGGCAATCGCGTACTCATCGAGGTCATTTGTCACCGTGATCTTAGTGGATTTCGCATCCAGCGAATCGAGCAGTCCGCGAACCTTAAATGCCAGGGCCACGAGATCACCAGAATCCAAGCGGACTGCGCCAAGCTCACCGCCCATCTCACGGGCGAGCTTCACACCCCGCTCCACTGCCTCAAAAATGTCGTAAGTGTCCACGAGGAGCGTGGTCGATGGGCCAAGGCTTTCAATCTGGAAGCGGAACGCGTCTTCTTCGCAGTCGTGTAAAAGCGTGAACGAGTGCGCGGACGTGCCAACGGTGGGGATTCCGTAGCGGATGCCGGCCTCCAGATCGGAAGTACCCACAAATCCTGCAATAACAGCGGCGCGGGCGGCCGAAACAGCGGCGCGCTCATGCGTCCTGCGTGCTCCGAAGTCCACGCACGGGCGGCCATGTGCTGCGATCGTCATACGCGAGGCGGCTGATGCAACCGCGCAGTCATGGTTCAAGATTGACAGAGCAAGCGTTTCCAAAAGCACGGCCTCGGCAAACGTACCCTCAACGGTCAGCAGGGGAGAACCCTCAAAGTAAACTTCGCCCTCGGCATACCCAAAAATGTCGCCCGAAAAGCGGAAATCCTTCAAATAGTCCAACGCCACATCAGACACGATCTTGTTCTTATGCAAGTAATCGATCTGGTGGGTAGAGAAAGTGAAGCGCTCCAGCGCCTCCAATATTCGGCCCGTACCCGCAACCACGCCAAACCTGCGCGTTGCGGGCAAACGCCGCCCAAAAAGTTCAAAAACGGACTTACGCTCCGCTGTTCCCGCTTTCAAAGCGGCGTCCAACATAGTGAGCTCGTACATGTCGGTTAACAGTGCTGTAGATGTAGAAGCAGGCATAAGTCGAGTTTATCCCCAAACCGGCACTTTGCGCGCCTCAATCTCTTAGGCTGAAAACATGAGTGCAACCCCCACAACCGCCACCCGCGTCAGGGCTGATGCCGCCACTACGCGCGAAAACCACGCGCAGTGGTGCACCGTGGTGTGGGATGACCCCATCAATACGCAGGCGTACGTCGTTGGCGTGTTCCGCCGCCATTTTGGCTATACCGAAAATCGCGCCCGCACCCTCATGCTCCAAGTGCACCACGCTGGTAAAGCCATCGTTTCAACCGGCCTTCGCGAACGCATGGAAGCCGACGTTTACGCAATGCATTCCTACGGCCTTAAAGCCACTATTGAGCCTGCGACTAATGCTACTTAGCGAATTCAGATCCACACCCGACGGTTACGAAACAACGATTGACGAGGACGTAGCTGTCTTATTGCAGACCCTGCTTGGCGAGACGATCCTCATCCTCGACGCGCCCACCCAGGAGCCTTTGTTATCCGCTCTTCTGTCGGAGGATGAGCGTGATGAGCCCGATGATCCCACGCTGAAGATCCTCCTGCCCTCGATGAGTAGCGATCCCGAAGAGGCCAGCATCCTACGCGCACTTACCGAAGATGCCTTGCGCACGCTCAAGACGGAACGCCTGCAGATAATCGGCCGCAAACTTGCCGAGTTAGCCGCCAGCGAATCGCGCACGTTCACCATCGAGCGTGAGGACGTGTGGCAGTGGCTGTCCGGCCTCAATGATCTCCGACTAGTTCTAGCTGGTCGCCTCGAGGTGAATTCTCCCGATGACACGCAACACTGGTACGAGCGCACCGCCACGCTCCTCGACCACGATTCTGCTAAGCCGCGCAAGATTAGTGCGGAAGAGCTTGTGGGCCTCGTATTCGTACTCGTATCTTGGTGGCAAGATTCACTACTTCAGGCGGTCCAAGAGGGAGATACTGCTAGTAACCTCTAAACTATGGATTCCGCTCCAATCGGCATACTTGACTCCGGCGTAGGAGGCCTCACTGTTGCCCGCGCGGTCATGGATAAACTGCCGGGTGAACAAATCCTTTACGTTGGTGACACGGCGCATTCGCCGTACGGTACAAAACCCATTGCCTACGTGCGCGAACTCGCGCTGGACGTCATGGACCGCCTAGCCGAGCGCGGCGTGAAAATGCTTGTAATCGCGTGCAATACGGCGTCGGCTGCCGTGCTTCGAGACGCGCGTGAACGGTACGAGGTTGACGCCGGTATTTCCGTAGTTGAAGTTATCCAACCGGCCGCCCGCCGAGCCGCCCGCACAACTCGAACTGGGCGAATCGGAATCATTGGCACCGAAGCCACAGTTACGTCCGGCGCTTATCTGGATGCGCTCGCGGCTGTTCCCGGCCTCGAAATAGTGCAACAAGCAGCGCCCAAGTTTGTTGAATTCGCTGAAGCTGGCATCACTACCGGCGATGAAGTGCTGGAAGTTGCCCGCGAATACTTAGAGCCAATTAAAGAGGCCGACGTTGACACCCTGGTGCTCGGATGCACGCACTACCCGCTACTGACCGGTGTTATCTCCTACGTGATGGGGGAGGACGTGCAGCTAGTGTCTTCGTCAGAGTCTGCGGCTCGCGACGTTTACCGCCGCCTCGTTGAAGAGGATAAGCTGCGTGACCCGGACCTAGGCGAGCCCGTCCCGGAGTTTTACGTGACCGGAGATGAGCGCAAGTTTGCCCCTCTGGCTAAGCGTTTCCTCGGCCCGCAGGTGGGAGATATTTCGCGCATGGAGGTGCACTCGTGAGGCTAACCGTGGTTGGATGCACCGGCTCCATGTCGGGGCCTTACTCCGCGGCGTCCTCATATCTGGTGCAAGCGCAAGGAGCAGACCCCCGCACCGGTCAGATGCGTACGTGGAACGTGATGATGGACCTCGGGCCCGGATCATTCGGTGCGCTGTGGCGCTACATTGACGCGCGGAAGTTAGACGCCGTCCTGTTTTCACACCTGCACGCCGACCACATGGGAGACGTCATTTCGCTGCAGGTGCACAGACGTTGGTATCCCACCGGTCCGCTACCGCCTCTACTACTTGCCGGGCCGGAAGGCATGATGGATCGTGTGCGCGGCATTGATGGGTACGCGCCTGAAGAAACCTATGACAAGGAGTTCGTGCCGGTGCAACTGGCCGACCGGGAGCCGCTTCAAGTAGGCCCGCTCACCATAACGCCGTACGCGGCCAACCACACGGTTCCCGCGTTTGGATTTCGCGTGGAAGGCCCCTCCGAGGGGGATCCTACGCGTCGCGTGGAGCTCGCCTACACCGGAGACACGGACACCTGCGACAGCATTCAAGACATGGCAAATGGGGTCAGCCTACTTCTGTCTGAGGCTGGCTTCACCCGTGCCGACACCGCCCGGGGCATCCACCTAACGGGCGGGAGGGCCGCGAAAATAGCGCGCGAGGCAGGCGTGGAGTCGCTTGTCCTCACCCACATTCAGCCCTGGACCGACCCGAAGATCGTCATTGCGGAGGCGCGTGAGGAGTGGGACGGCGCGATATCCACCGCATACGCGGGAGCCACCTACTCGCTGTAAGGATCGGCAGGGTGGGCCAAGGAAGCTGAGCGCACCTAGAGCGGGTTAGCGGGCCCCTAAAGCGAAGAAATCCCTGCTTTAGTTAGCTTTTAGGGCCTCAACGATTCGCGGTGCAAGGGCCGTGAAAGCCTTAGCCCGGTGCGAAATCTTATTCTTCTGTTCCGGGGCAAGCTGGGCGTTTGTCTGGCTCATACCCTCGGGCACAAAGATCGGATCGTAACCAAAACCATTGTGGCCACGCGGCTCGTCAAGGAGCGTGCCGCGCATAACCCCAACCTCAACCGTTTCACTTCCACCCGGCGTTACTAGCGCGGCAGCACACACAAACTGGGCGCCCCGATGCTCGGCATGAACGTCGTGTAACTGCCCCAATAAGAGGTTCAGATTCCCCGCGTCATCGCCGTGGTGGCCCGCCCAACGAGCGGAGAAAATCCCCGGTGCACCGCCTAAAATATCCACGGCCAGGCCTGAATCATCAGCAACCGTAGGTAGACCCGTTGCCGCAGCCAGCGCCCTCGCCTTAATGAGAGCATTGCCCTCGAACGAGGTCGCGTCTTCAACTGGCTCCGGCACATCAAAATCGCGAGTAGTGGCAATCTGATCCGCCGTGAGCGCAGGCATCAGGGGAGTGAGGATTGCGAGTAGCTCATCCACCTTATGTCTGTTCCCAGTAGCTAAAACCAGCTTAAAATCGGGCATCGTCTTGCCTCCTGCACATTTGTTTCCAGCTTCTACCGATCTTCGGCAGGGCCCTTTTCCTCTTTGGACGCCTGCAATTTTGCGTTGAACCGTTACAGTTCCTCAGCTAACGCAGCCAACTGGATCTCACGCAGCTGCTCACAGCCAACCTGGGCCAAACCAAGTAGCTGGTCAAGCTCACCTCGGTCAAACGGGGCGTGCTCGGCCGTGCCCTGCACCTCAATGAACTTACCCGACCCGGTCATCACCACATTCATATCCGTGTCAGCGCGCACGTCCTCCTCGTACGGCAAATCCAACATTGGCACGCCATCGATAATGCCTACTGAAATAGCCGAAACCGAATCCGACAACACCTTACGATTTGCCTTATCAGGCGCGATCAAGCCCTTTTTCTGCCCCCAGCTAATCGCGTCGGAAAGTGCCACAAAAGCACCCGTAATTGACGCGGTGCGAGTGCCCCCATCGGCCTGCAAAACATCGCAGTCAAGAACAATCGTATTCTCACCCAAAGCCGCTGTGTTCACAACCGCGCGCATACTGCGGCCAATAAGACGGGAAATCTCGTGCGTACGGCCCCCAATCTTGCCGCGCACAGACTCGCGCTGCGAACGCGACGAGGTTGCACGCGGGAGCATCGCATACTCGGCCGTCACCCAGCCCTCGCCACTACCCGTGCGCCAACGCGGCACGCCCTCAGTCAAAGACGCCACACAAAGTACGCGAGTATTACCAAACTCGATCAGGCAAGACCCCTCCGCATTATCAATCCAGCCGCGCTGAACCCTAACTGGACGAAGCTCGTCAAGCGCGCGCCCATCATGCCTGACCATTGAAACATTCTTCGAATCACTCATACTTCAACCGTACCGCGTAATAGCGTGGAAACATGAACATGCCACTACCGCTCTCGCAAGGTAACTGGAATCCCTGCACCTATGCGCGCCCATTCATTGATCCGCGAGCAGTCGCCAAACGTGCAATTCCAGCCAAAACAATGTACGACACCATTGCACAACACTGCGGCGGTCTCCAGGTTGAAACCACCTTTGCCTACCTGATCAGTGAACGAGGCAGATTCATTCCCAACTCCCAAGGCGGAGCAAGGCACGGCCTCGACGGCGTGGATCCGCACCAGATCAAACGAGTTTTCTTTCTCGGAGCGCAGGGCGGCGCGGCCCTCCTCGGCATTCAACTACACCCCACCGACAGTGACGGATACGCCGACCTGCGTCAAAACACCCACCTTGACTCAACGGATGTGCAACTTTTGGCAACCTGCTCGGGGCTGGCAAACTGGCACGACAACGGCGCTTTTTGTGCGCGCTGCGGCGAGCGTACAACCTACGCAGCCGCAGGGTGGGAGCGCAAATGTCTGGGCTGTGCACGCATCGAATACCCGCGCACCGACCCGTCAATAATCGTTGCGATTCATGATCAAAACGATCGCATTCTGGTAGCGCACAACACGCGGTGGCGGCCAACATACGCCTCCCTAGTAGCCGGATTCATGGAAATGGGCGAAGCACCCGAACAGACCGTCGCGCGAGAAACACTAGAAGAAGTTGGGCTACACGTAGATCGGATCGAGTACGTCGCATCCCAAGCATGGCCCTTCCCCCGCTCCCTCATGCTCGGCTACCGTGCGCGGGTTGTGGATGGAGCCGGGCTGGAACCGGTTGTGGACGGAGTAGAGATCGACTGGGCCCGCTGGTACACGCGTGAAGAATACGGCGTTGCCCTTAAAAATGGGCAGATAGAAGCACCCGGCCCAATTTCCATCGCCCGCGCCATCATTCGCCACTGGTACGGACAGCCCCTGCCCGGCGACGAGTAGCCTCGTTGCAGGCGCGCCGCTTTGGTGGGCAGGTGCCACCCAAGCCTGACAGCGGCTTTGGTTTCCTCTGCCCCGAGTAGTCACCCCGGTGCAACCCAGGGGCAATAAAGAGCACCTTCACCATCGCGCGGTCAATCTCTAAAACCGTTATCCAACGGCCTAAAAACCATGGAAAACCACGCGAATGAAGCAGGTTATGCAATCCACAATCAACGCGCCCACAATTTGCTGTCCGTCCCATAACGCATAATGGTTGAGGACAGGAGGTAACGCAGATTGGAACATAATCCAGACGCCCTACTTGAAGCGCTCGACCCGGAACAACGCCAAGTGGCCATGCAAGTTACTGGGCCGCTATCTGTGCTGGCCGGCGCCGGAACCGGTAAAACCCGAGCCATCACCTACCGGCTTGCCTACGGCAGCGCTATAGGTGCGTTTGATCCCGGATCCGTCCTCGCTGTCACCTTCACCCAACGGGCAGCCGCCGAAATGCGCACGCGCCTGCGAGACCTCGGCGTGCCCGGCGCGCAAGCCAGAACTTTCCACTCCGCCGCACTACGCCAACTTCGTTACTTCTGGCCACGAGCCATCGGTGGGCCCATGCGGCCCATCATGGACTACAAAGCTCCCATCGTCGCCAACGCCGCCAGGCACCTAGGGCTATCCATAGACAAGACTGCAATTCGCGACATGTCAGCAGAAATTGAATGGGCAAAAGTATCCATGATTGGGCCTGACGCATACGTTGACGCCGCCACCACGCAGCTACGCGAAGCGCCCGCCGACCTCGACCTTGAAACCATGGCAACCCTGCTGGCCGCATACGAAGATTCCAAAGACGAGCGGGGCGTCATCGACTTCGAAGACGTCCTCCTCCTGCTAACCGGCCTTCTGCAGGAACGCGACGACATCGCGCGAGCCGTGCGATCCCAATACCGCAACTTCGTTGTCGACGAATTCCAAGACGTGTCAGCCCTGCAGTTCGCGCTCCTCCAAGAATGGCTTGGCGGGCGGCACGACGTTTGCGTAGTAGGAGACGTGGCCCAAACAATCTACTCCTTCGCCGGAGCAGACCCGGCCTACCTCGTAAACTTCGAAAAACACCATCCCGGAGCGCGGCGAGTGCAACTAAACCGTGACTACCGCTCTACGCCACAAATCGTTTCAATCGCCAACAAAGTCCTCGAAGGAGCCACAAACGCCCGGCGCAGGAGCGCCCTTGCGAGCAAAGGCATGCCCGAAGGTGCCGTTCGACTTAAATCGCAGCGCCCCTCAGGGCCGGCGGTGTCTTTCGCCGCTTACGCCGATGACCAATCCGAAGCCGCCGGTATCGCCGCCCACATCAAATCCCTAACGGAAGACGGCATCCCACTTCAAGACATTGCGATCCTCTATCGCACCAACGTGCAATCCGAGGCCTTCGAGCAAGCGCTCGCGGACGCTGGCATAGGTTTCATCATTCGCGGGGGAGAGAAGTTCTTTGAACGCGAAGAAATTCGACGCGCGATGGTTATCCTGCGCCAGCTGGTACGCATTAACCTGCCCAGCGCTGCCACGAATTCTGGAGGAGGGAGTGAAGCCAGAAATCTAGACGCACCCGGTAAACCAGAACAGGTGGACGCTAGCGGGCTGAGCCTAGAAGAAAACACTGTTGAAGCAGTTAAAAACGTTGCCTCCGGGCTGGGGTGGACGGTGAAACCTCCATCGGGGCAAGGTGCGGTACGCGAAAAATGGGAGAGCCTTGACGCCCTCGTGAACCTTGCCATTGAGCGCGAAGATTTACCACTTGCCGAGTTTGTGCAAGAGCTCAATGAAAGAGCCGAAGCTCAGTTGGCCCCCACCATTTCTGGTGTCACCCTCTCATCACTCCACGCCGCGAAAGGCCTGGAATGGGAAGCCGTTTTCCTCGCGGGCGCATCCGAGGGACTACTACCCATCTCGCTCGCAAAAACACCGGAAGCGATTGAGGAGGAGCGGCGTTTGCTCTATGTGGGAGTGACCAGAGCGAAAACGCACCTCGTGGTTTCCTACGCCAAATCGCGCGGAGCAGGCAGAAACAAGACGCGTGAGAACTCGAGATTCCTCGACTCGATTTGGCCTGTCGAAGAGTACAAGCCCGTCAAACCTAAACGCGTTGCTCCCAAGTTAAAAGACGAGCTGGCCGATGCTCCCGAAGACGTAAAGCGCCTATTCGAAGAACTCAGGCAATGGCGCTTGCAGCTATCTCGGGAGATCTCCAAACCGACCTACACCACATTCACCGATCGCACGCTCATGGCCATAGCCGAGGCGAAGCCCGAAACGCTGATTCAACTGCGGACAATCCCCGGCATTGGAGCCACTAAGAGCGAAAAGTACGGCGTCGATGTTTTGAAGATTATTCGGGACAACGCGGGGGAGTGAAACGCGGGTGAGGGCCGCTTGGTCGTTGCGGTCTCGTTGCTCGCCAGGAGGCCGAGAGCGAAAACCCGCATTGCGCTCCCCGCTACCACATTAGCGAGTCCTCGATTTCGGTGACTTATCCTCTTCGGCTTGATCCGATTTCTTCTGCACCGGAACCTTCACGCTGGCAGGCAGGCCAGTGCATGAGCATTCACGGTGGACCGGCCAACTGAATCTGCCCACAACAAAATTCTCGTCAATGAACCGCACCTCGCCCGGCGGCAAACCATAACCGTCAATCTCATTCGCAACCAGGCGCGCGGTCATCATCGCAGAGGCCGTTATCAAGTCAGGGGAGAGGCTAGGAAATGGTTGATGGCGGCACTGAATCTGCAACGCGGGCCACTCCTCGTCTACATCGCGCAAGTTTCGGTCCACACATTCCAGGCACGGGGATCCGCCTGTGCGGACAAACGGGCCGACCTGGACGTTATCCTCGTTAAAAACCACTGGCAGCAACGGGATTCCTGAATCTTGCCACTCGCGGATTAACGAGTATGACGATGCCCTCGCGAACAACGCAATAATGAAATGTGGTTCAGATGCCAACGGTTTGCCCAAACCAACACTCTGATTTAACGTTGTGCGAGAAGAATTGCCCATGTCATCGCCCAAATACCGCAGGTCAAGTCGTTTGATCGACGCGCCGCGAAGCGACTTCACGAGGGCTGACAAATAGGTCCTCATCTTGAGGAACTGCGTGGGGTCGCCACAACTGTGCACCACTATGTCAACGCGGATCTGTTCGCGCTTACCAAGGGCAATGGTGGTGCCGTCTCTTCGCATTAGTCGCTTGCTGTCACTGGTTGACTGTGCTTCTGCGGCAAGCTGGGTTAGATGGCGCTGTTTTAGTAGATCTTCAAGCTTGTGGACGCGAGCTTCAGAAATGTTGCGCTTCTTCGCGCGTGCATGTGTGGCCGTGTTGGACGAGCGGAACTTCAAACTCTGCAAGTAGGACTGCTCTACGGGTTCAAGACCGGTGAGCAGTGTGCTCGCTGGCCCCATACCAACTTGTACGTCTCCGTTAGCGCGAACAAAAATGGCTGTTCCTTCACGAAGCTGCATTCTTCCTCCTTGGATCCGTGTGGGGCTCTACTTGTACCAACCGGGCAGCAGGTTGACCGAGCTTGTGTCTTTCTATGGCTCTCACGATTCCAGAATGTGATGGCAGGGTCCAGGGGTGGGCCGCCGCTGTGGAAAACCCGCTCTTTCATCGATTCAGACCCAATATGACGGAAAGTAGCCTCCGATCCGGTGCTTTCCCTCACGGATGTGGTGAGGGGTTTCCACTCTTGCCGGTATTCAGACCCAAAGTGGCCGAAACGGGGTGCTGTGTGGTCAGTTCCCCTCACGGATGTAGCTGTAGCCGCGGCCTCGTGCGTGATTCAGACCCAATGTGGCGGAAAGCAGCCTCCGATCCGGTGCTATCCCTCACGGATGTGGTGAGGGGTTTCCACTCTTGCCGGTATTCAGACCCAAAGTGGCCAAAACGGGGCGCTGTGTGGGCAGTTCCCCTCACGGATGTAGCTGCAGTTGAGCCGCGTTGCGGTATTCAGCGATGAGCTGGCGGCTAAAGAGCGCAAAGATTGTAGCTCGTCCCTATGTCAGGGATCACCAGCCGGTTTAGTAAATTTTTCTCTCTTATCTTTAGGAACTGATAACCCATAGGGCATTCACGGTTTTTAATTTTTCGGGCTAGCATTGAAGTTTAACCACGGAGGTAATCCGTTAAATCGATGTTTTTTGTAGGAGGCATCATGGATGAGTTCTTTTGGGGCGTTGAGAGCCCTGGCATGATCGACTGGGCGACTATGCCGACATACAACACGATTATGGCGGTGGCGGCAGGTGCCGCGCTGATCGCTTTGGCGATGATGCTGGGAGACTTGAGGAAGTCGCTGCAGGGCAAGCCGTTTAAGGCTGATGGCTACTCGATGGCGTTCGGTGCTCTTGGACTGATTCTGGTAACTACCGGGTTCCACATGACCACTACTTGGCCACTAGCAGCTGGCGGCTTCGCTTATGACAACATCATCTTCGGTGAGACCTGCCTCGGTTTCGGTGCGTTGCTGATCTTCGCTTCTTTTTACCTTTGGAAGCGTCGTAGTGATCTTATGGAGTCTAAGGACGCTTACTCAGATCTGCTGAGTACCGCGAAACCGCTTTCCATTTTCGCAGGTGGTTTGGGCTTGGGTCTTTGGGGTATCTCCCTGGCCGGCGTCATGTACAGGCTGTTCACCGCGCCGCCTCAGGAACCAATCTCCGGTTTCTTTGCTACCTGGCCTTGGTTCGAAGCAATCTTCTTGTCGGTTTTCTTCTTCGTCATCGGCCTGGCTTGCTTGCTGTTCCCGCTTGGCGTTTTCCGGGCCTCGAATCAGGCCAACAGCGAGGCTAAGGGCGGCGGTCTGATGGCTCTCGTGATGCGTTTGTGGATGATTTGCGGAATTCTGATCGGTCTGTTCGGTTGCTTGAACTTCTACACGCACATCGGACTCATCGTAAACACGATATAGCATTTCGTAACTTCAAAAATGTGGGAGCTTTAGCTCCCACATTTTCTATGTCAGGACTGATAAGAGAGGTCTCGTCGAGACGCACAGAAGCAGTAACGCGAAGATTCTGGTGAGCATATTTCCCTTGACCTTTCGAGACGCCGGAGCTCCAACCAATCCGCCCATCATTGATGCCAGGGCGAAGGCGATGATTATCGGCCATTCCGTGGTGAAATTTTTTCGATGCTCGAGATCAAACCTCTTGCAGATGAAATAACCATGGACAGAAGAGAGGCGCCTAAAGCGTCTGTGATGTTGAAGTCTAGCGCGAGAATCAGCATCGGAACGACGATTCCTCCGCCCACACCGAAGAAACTGGTCAACGGCCCTGTCGGCTTGCGTACGCGGTGAACGCCAAAACGCCCTTTTTAGATTCGCCTTTCAACACATCGGTTGCTAGCTTCTTGCTTTTGAAAGCACTGCGGAAAGGAAGGTGCCGCCGATGGTTAGCAGAATCCGCAGAACTAGCATCAGAAGATTAGCGCTGACAAGTAACGAAAGCCTGGAACCGAAAGGATGGCAACGGTAGACAGGGCTCCAAAGATGAAGCCCTCTTCGCGTTGCACCTGGCTCTACAAGGACTTGGGAATTAGCGCTATAAGCAAGGTGCTTCCCATGATGATCAAAGATCCAACTGATGCCTCATGCGGAGGTTACTCCAGCAGGAAGACACATGTGGGTATCGAGAGGATTCCTGAGTCAGCGCCTAGGACACCGACGACGAGGCCGATGAGGAGGTCGATGCCGAGAGGCGCTGAAGCATTATGCTTCAACGCCCTCTAAGGGGACACAACTAATTTCGGAAGTCAGAGATGCCCGGTATTGCCCCTCATTGTCGGTTCTAGTCATCGCGAGAGGTAGCGTCATCATCGGAGTTGTCGCCCGGACCTTGTCTATCATTATCCGAATCCGATCCTTCAACGCCGGACGCGGACCCTCTACCCTGAGAACTCGATCCGCTATTATCAGAATCTGACGTATCGGAAACGGCGCTGGCGGATCCGACGCGCTTTGCGTCGCCCTCCGAATCCTGGCCCGGCTCAAGCCCCTCAGCCCAGCCGAGGGTACCCTCCAATAACTGCTCCAGCGCCGCGTCAATGTCTGCATCGGCGTCAGCTTTTTGCTTACGAGAAAGAAGGAAAGCCTCCGGATTCGCAAGCTCCGTAGCTGTTGGAGCAAAGTCGGGGTGATTCCAAAGAGCATCGCGCTCACTGCGGCCTCGTTCACTTGAAACAATCTGCCAAAGCTGCGCCGCATTACGCGCCTGACGAGGACGTAACTTAAGGCCAATCAGCTTTTCAAGCATCTGCTCCGCGGCGCCACCCGAAACGCGCCGGCGACGCATCAACTCGCGCAACTGTTCAATGTGCGGCAGGTACGGGCGGCCAGCTTCGAGAGTGATCACCTCAACCCAACCTTCTACGAGTGCCAGTTGAGTCTCCAAATCCTCGAGTGCCTTTTCCTGCGCGGGAGTGGGCTCCCCGTTGAACGCCCCGGCTGTCATCGCATCCTGGAGTGCCGCCATGTCTGTCGGGTCAATCGAAGTGGCAGCCTCGTAAATCGCATCTGTATCAATGCGGATCTCGGCCGCGTAGTTCTGCACGGACTGCAAGATCTCTGACCGCAACCAGGACACGGAATGGAACAGCCTGGCGTGCGCGACCTCCCGCAATGCGAGGAACTGGTAAACCTCATCCGTTGGAATATCAAGACCATCCACGAATGCGTTCACATTAGGCACAACGAGGGCAGTGCTACCTCCGTCGGTTAGTGGAATGCCCACGTCGGTTGAGCCGAACGCCTCATGAGATAGGCCTCCGAGGGCCTCGCCGATCTGGCCGGCAAAAACCGCTGCGGAGAGACGCTCCATCATGGGTTGCGCCTGGGTGAACATGGCAGACAGCCCCTCCGGCAATTCGCCGATTCCCTGATTCGTCATCTGGTCCATCTGTTGTTTCAACGCATCCGAGAGGGCGCGCGCCGCATTCGCCGCAACCGGCTCGACCATCTGCTTCCATGTGTCAAGGGTGTTGTCCACCCAGTCAGAGCGGCGCCATGCGTGGCGTTCACCTTGCGGAGGAGTTAAATCCGTGACCGCATCCAGCCACAAATCGCCAACCTGTAATGCTTGGCGGATACGCTGGCCCTCCGCGGCCGAAATCTGCAAGTCACCATCACCCCATGCGCGGTGGCGAGCGATCTCATGCGCCATCTTCCAGTTGATTGGACCGCTGCTTGAACTCATCATGTAGTTCAGCTGCCCAAGCATCGAGCGCATCTCTTCGGGAGTGCCGGGGAACTTCATGCCGGCGCCCATCGACGCGGGGTCAACGCCGCTCGCGCGCATTGCCTTTATCATCTCGTCAGCAGCCTCACGGCCGAGCATGCTTCGCAGCATGTCCTCCCACGGCGACCTCTTGGAGTCGTCGTTCGAGTCAAACATGTCCGGGTTGTTTTCACTCATGCCTTACAAATTACCGCCTCTTCTGAACCGGTGCGCTGAGAGAGCGTGGGATGAGGCTGTTTTGGCTGGTATTTAGAGGTTTAGCCCATAGCGAACTGGTTCTATACGTGAAGGGAAGTGGTGGAGAAGGAGAGGCGTAACTGTCGGGAATTGAACCATGGCGTTCACGTGCGTGAGGGGAAGTGCGCCCGCGCGGCCGAAATTCTTTCCGACCGACGCTGCCGTTCACGTGCGTGAGGGGAAGTGCCTGGTTTCGTGCTTAGACCCGTCACTTCCGGTCTGAATGCCAAAGGAACGCTTGGATGGAATCAGCTGCGTGAGTGGAAGTGGTCAATCAGACTCCCTTTTCGGCCACTTTGTATCTGAATACTCGTAGGCGAGTAGAGGCTCAATAATATCCGTGAGGGGAAGTGACGGTTTTGGGTGCTGAACCTGCCAGCTCCCCTCACGCACGTAGTGAACCCGCACCTCCTCGCACTTGGACAAGTTCGAGCCATTCACGCAAAATGGTTTCGGCGGTCCAGACAGTGCTAGGCCGGTGGGAGGAACATATGGCTATCGAGGATTACAACGCCCCCTTGGAAATGAAAGAGGACGGCGAGAATCGGCCCGCCCATGCGCGTTCCCTCCGCAGGAAAATAGGTCGGTGGGGCACATTAATAGGTGCGTTAGTTCTGGTCGGAGTCATTGCATTCGCGGTGCCGATGCCGTACGTGATTACGTCTCCGGGGCCGACGTACGACGTCCTCGGTTCTATGAATGGCGATCCTGTAATCGAAATTACCGCCCCCGACGTCGCGAAGCAGTCCGAGGGGCAGCTGCGCATGGTCACCGTGTCGAGTTTAGGAGGGCCGGATGCACACGTTTCCCTGGTGGATTTTCTATTGGCGAAGCTAGATCCGTCGAGCAATGTGAGGCCGGTGGAGGAGGTCTATCCGCGCGATCTTACCCGCGAAGAATTGGATGAGCTTAGCAAAATCCAGATGACGTCCTCGCAATCGACGGCCGCCTCAGTGGCGTTGGAGGCGCTGGGATACGACGTGGACGTGACCATGACGATTGCGGGCGCAACATCGGGATCGCACGCTGAGGGCGTGGTTGAGGAGGGCGATGTGCTCCAAGCGATCATCACTCCGGATGGGGAGAGGCATGCGGTTGACCGGCCGTCGGTTCCGTTCGCGCTTCCAAAGACCCTCCCGCCAGAGACGCCCGTGAAACTGGAAATCTTGCGTAACGGTGAGAAGAAAACCCTTGCCATGCGCACCTATCTGCCTGAGGAGACGGGGCCGGACTTTATGGGCTCGCGGTTCGGTATCTACCTAAGCGCGGACGTGAAACTACCAGTCGACGTAACAATTCACCTGGAGAACGTCGGCGGCCCATCGGCCGGTTTGATGTTCGCACTCGGAATCATCGACAAGTTCACCGGCGGCGATTCAACCGGCGGTGCGATCATCGCGGGCACCGGCGCCATAGGATACGACGGTGAGGTGCAACCAATCGGCGGCATTGTGCAGAAAATGTACGGTTCAAAGCGCGATGGAGCCCAGTGGTTCCTTGCCCCGAAGTCGAATTGCGACGAGGTAGTGGGAAACATTCCCGATGGTTTAGAGGTTTGGCCGGTTTCGACGCTCGCCGAAGCACGCGAGGCGGTGCAAGCCATCTCTAAGGGAGCCACGATCGATCACCCGGTTTGCGAGGCCAAGTGAGCCCTCGCCGGGCTTAAAGGCGCTTCGGGTTCTCTTCCATAGGCACAGGGGCTCAGCGGCGTACACCATTCCGACCCAAACTGGCATGAATCGGGGGTCGATTAGGCGCTTCCCCTCACAGATCCGACAGGGCGACTCCTCACCTCCCAGTATTCAGACGCAAAGCGGCAAAAACAGGGGCGTAGTTGCGCACTTCCCCTCACGGATGTGGTTACGGAGGTATCGGTTTGCGGTATTCAGAGGGGAACTGGCGGGTTCAGCACCCAAAAACGCCACTTCCCCTCACGGATGTAGGAGGCGCTTTCACTTCTTTGCGGTATTCAGAC
Organism: Actinomyces urinae; assembly: GCF_900119695.1. Lineage (GTDB taxonomy): Bacteria > Actinomycetota > Actinomycetes > Actinomycetales > Actinomycetaceae > Gleimia > Gleimia urinae. Next base: position 42,627 of record NZ_LT632546.1, on the reverse strand, counting down.
CTGAAGCGGCGATTATTACGCCGCTTCAGGTCAGTTCCCCTCACGCACCTTAACTAGCGCGAGGAGTGTAGAAAAACTAGCGCGAGACGTGTGGAACCGCCGAGAGAGCGGGAGGCTAGCAGCCGCAGTCGCCGCCCCCACAGCCAGTGTCGCCGCCGTGTCCACCTCCGGACCCGCAACGTCCTCCGGACCCGCAGCTGCAACCGCTACCGCATCCTCCGGACCGGCGCTCTTCGGCGGGCATGAACGTGGTGAACAGGGCTTCAACCAGGCCGGGAACGAGGTTGGTGCCTTCGGCGACCTCATCATCGTTGTCATGGGAGCGGGCTCGCACAGCACACCAGGACTCGCCGGTGCGCAGAACACCCGCAACAATGCGGACTTCGTCACGGTCAGGGTGGTTAGCGAAGAACTCGACGGCCTCTACCGGATTGGCGGGCGCCTGCTCCTGCACGGCGGGCGGAACCATAACTCGTTCTGTGGCAACTGCTGCGCCCGCAACCGACTCGGGCCAGCCCAGTTGCGCGAGGGTTTCCTCAAGGTCCTCGCCGGGCAAATCCTCCTGAATGACTGCAGTGAGTGCGGTCTCGGTGCCGTCCCAACTGGCCTCGAGGTGTGCGCGCATGTCGGCGGGGAGTTCCTCCAAAGCCAATAGCTCGCCAGTGGGTACCAGTGCGTAAACAGTGGAGGCGTGATCCCAACCCAAGGCCGAGGCCGCCCGCTCAATCTCGTACACAGCGTGTGTGAGCCCCAGCTGAGCGCCGGTTACGCCATTTGACTTGGGGGAGGCTGCTGCGCCCCCGTCCTCGTTCAACATTGTTCACTTCCTTTGTCCGTAGCGCGCCCTACACTTATACCAGAACGTTCAGCTCCGATCGGTAGAGCGTAAGGCGGGTGTGTTAAGCACCATTATTCCCGTGTGCCTTATGCCTCGCCAATCGATACACTGGACGGACAATGTAAGCAAACTCGCTAGTTTTCGAGAGGAAAAACGTGAGCGGTTTTCCATTCCAGGGCTTTCCTGAGCCGCCCAGGCCAGAAAAGTCCAGTCATCCTAAGAAAGGGATGACGCCTTTCCGGATCACAATCCTGGTGCTTGTGATTCTTGGGGTGTTCATCTACGTTGCGTCCGATTTGTGGACGCAGGTCCTTTGGTTCGACCAGTTGGGAGCCCAACGAGTGTTGTGGACCAAGTGGCTGTCGATTCTAGCGATTGTTGCTGTGGCAACGGTTGTGAACGCCACTATCGTTGGCCTGAACATGAACTGGGCGCACAAGAAACGTCCGCGTTCAATGCTTGGAGGCCGCAGTGAAAGCCTGATGCAGTACCAGGAGAAAATGGCTTCGCTCCGGCGCGTCATTTTCTGGGGAGTTCCGCTGATTATCGGCCTGTTTACTGGCCTTGGGCTTGCCGCAGATTGGCGGCAGATCATCATGTGGATGAACCGTACTCCGTTTGGGGTTGCGGATCCGCAGTTCAACACTGACGTTTCGTTCTACGTGTTCACGTTGCCGCTCTTGAAGATGATCCTCTCGCTGCTTACAACGGTGTTTGTTGTGAGCCTTCTCGCTTCCATCGTGGTGCACTACCTTTACGGTGCTATTCAGGTGGCTCCTCGTTTTCGGGTTACGAGGCCGGCTCGGCGCCAGGTTGGAATCCTTGCGGCAATCCTGTCGCTAGTGGTTGGCCTGCGCTACTGGATTGCCCCTTACCGAGCGCTGGTTGAGACCACAGGATCGCCTTCGGATGGCGCCCTGTACGCGCAGGTTAATGCTTACATTCCGGCGCAGCTGATACTCGCGGTTATCTCGGTGCTTGTGGCGGTGCTCTTTGTGGTTGCGGCCTTCCGCGGCACGTGGCATCTACCCGTGGCGGGCGTTGCTGTAACGGTGGTTTCCGCCCTCGTTCTGGGCATGGCATATCCTGCACTGATCCAACAGTTCAAGGTGCGTCCAAACGAGCGCGCCCTGCAGTCGCCCTACATTCAGCACAACATTGACGCGACGCTTGCGGCATACGACCTCGAGAATGTTGAAGTGCAGACCTACGCGGCAAGGACTGACACCGCTACTGGCCAGCTCCGTGATGATGCGGCGTCAACGCAGCAGATTCGCCTTATTGACCCGGACATCATTTCACCGACTGTTCGACAGTTAAAGCAGTCGCGCTCGTACTATACGTTCGAGGATCAGCTGAATGTTGATCGCTACGAGATTGACGGTCAGAAGAGGGACACGGTGATCGCGGTTCGCGAGATTGACCTCGAAGGCCTCGATAACAACGAACAGAACTGGGTTAACAGGCACACCATCTTCACGCACGGTTACGGCGTTGTGGCCGCTTACGGCAACAGGGTTGACTCAAAGGGCGAGCCGCAATGGTGGGAGGACGGTATTCCCTCCACTGGTGACGTTGGCGAGTATGAGCAGAGAGTGTATTTCTCGCCGAACTCTCCCGAATACTCGATTGTTGGCGCTCCGGAAGGAACCGACCCGCTCGAATTGGACTACCCCGATGAGCAGTCCGGCGGCCAGGTTCCAACAACGTTTGATGGTGACGGCGGCCCGTCCATTGGCAACTTCTTTAACAAGCTCCTCTTTGCGATCAAGTTCCAGTCGACGAACATCTTCTTCGCATCACAAATCAACTCTGAATCCCAGATTCTGTACGACCGCGACCCGGCACTACGAGTTTCAAAGGTTGCGCCGTACCTCACGCTTGACCGTAAGCCCTACCCGGCAGTGGTAGATGTGGATGGCGATCCGTCCACGCCTAAACGCCTCGTGTGGATCGTTGATGCCTACACCACGTCGAACCATTATCCGTATGCGCAGCACGTGAACGTTTCATCAGCAACTGCGGATGCCTCAACACAGGATTCAGCACTGTACGCGGCGCAGCCGAACATCAACTACATGCGTAACTCGGTGAAGGCAGTGGTTGATGCCTACGACGGTTCAGTTTCCCTCTACCAGTGGGATGAGGAGGATCCGATCCTTAAGTCGTGGATGAAGACCTTCCCCGGTCAGGTGAAGCCGCTCGCGGATATTTCTGGGGATCTGATGGCGCACCTTCGCTACCCACAGGACCTATTCAAAGTTCAGAGGTCGCTACTTGCCGCATATCACGTGACCGAGGCCGGCGATTTTTACACGGGTGGTGACCGTTGGAGGCTGTCCGAAAACCCGACTTCAGTGCGAAATGTTGATGGCTCCACGCCGGTTCAGCCGCCGTACTACTTGACGATGCAGATGCCGGGTCAAGAGAGCGCGGAGTTCTCACTTACCTCGGTATTCGTGCCGGGCGGACGTGCGGATCGAGAGCCGATGGCAGGCTTCCTCGCTGTTGACTCCGAGACAGGGTCCGAGGCAGGCAAGGTGCGTGAGGGGTACGGTCAGTTACGCCTGCTCGCGCTCCCATCCTCGACCACTGTGCCAGGGCCGGGCCAAGTGCAGAACAACTTCAACGCGAACGCGGAGATCGCGCGTGAGCTGAACCTGATGGACCAGGAAGGGTCTGAGGTAATCCTCGGAAATCTGCTGACCCTGCCGGTTGGTGGTGGACTGCTATACGTGCAGCCGGTCTACCTGCAAGGTACGGGCTCAACCAAGTACCCGGTTCTGCGTAAGGTCATGACCGCGTTTGGCGATTCCGTTGGCTTCAGCGAGACACTTGAGGGCGCCCTCGATATGACATTCAAGGGTGACTCGGCTGCAGAGCTGGCTGAAGGTACGGGAAGCAAGGACGGATCCGGATCGGGTGACGGTGAAGAGTCCGACCTGTCGACCCAGCAGAAGCTGACAAGCGCCCTGCAAGGGGCACGTGATGCCATCATGGCGGGTGAGGATGCGATGAAGGTTGGCGATTGGGCCGAATACGGTAAGCAGCAGCAACGCTTGCAGAGTTACTTGACTCAGGCGCTGCGTTTGCAGAACGAGCTGGACACGCAAAGCCAGCTCAGCCCTGAGGAGCTCACGGTTGACGCGCCCGAACCAACGGCCGCGCCCACCGAGCCAGAGGGCACAGCCGCTAAGTAGTGGCGCAAACCTGAGGCCTCCCGTCGGTCGGTAACAAGCTGGAAGGCGGGAGGCCTTGCTCTACCGTGGGGTGAGAGCCGCGCGGTGTTAGATCCGTAGATGAGGAGCTGATGGGGTCGGCCGAGGCTTATGCGCTTTTGGTGTGCCAGGCCTCTGCATACGGCTCGGATGCTCGGTTGGTAACTGTAAACCGCGTGCCCGACGGGAAACGCCCATTTTCGGTGGTAACTGTGCCGGTTTAGGTCGGAATGCTGTCATATGCGGATCGGCGGACCATCCTGCGTGAGGGAAAACGCCCGATTTCCCGTTGTTCTCGACGTTTTGGGTCTGAAAGCCAGTGGAGCGCTCGCGTGCTGAACGGTTGTGAGATGGAGAATGCCTCCATGATCAGGATTCTGTGTCACTTTGGGTCTCGCACGCAATCGAGACGTGTATGACGTACGGTTGTAGCTGGTAGTTAGGGGATGGGAGGCCGTTTTGAACTTAATCGTCGAGGTTGCAGATATAACGCTGCTCGAAGTCGATGTGATTGTGAATGCGGCAAACTCCTCGTTGCTGGGAGGAGGCGGTGTTGACGGTGCAATTCATAGGGCAGCTGGTCCAGGTTTGCTTAAGGAATGCCGCAGGATACGGGACACGGAGTTGCCGGACGGACTACCAACTGGGCAGGCCGTAGCTACAAGGGCATACGATCTGCACGCACTTTGGGTCATCCACACAGTTGGGCCGAATCGGCATGCAGGCGAGGATGATCCGCATCTGCTCGAGTCGGCATTTCGAAACTCTTTGGAGCTGGCAACACAGTTAGGTGCTCGATCGGTGGCTTTTCCAGCTATTTCTGCTGGCGCGTACGGTTGGGAGATGGACGAGGTCGCGCGCGTCGCGGCTTCAGCTGTGATGGCCTGGAGCAGTGCAGAGAATGGTGCTTGCAGAGCTTTGCAAACGATTGTTTTTGCGGTTATGAATGAGAATGCTCGCACATTGTTTGAATCGGAGCTAACTTTAGCGGCGGGCTCGTTCGAAGTTGATCAAGGAGGACACCGATGGCGTGGGTGGTTCTAGTGGTTTCCGCGATGTTTGAGTCCATGTGGGCGAGTGCATTGGACCGCATGGCGGGTGGTGCGCTCACTTTGCTAAATGCATTGAGCTTTGTGGTCGGTTCGATAATCTCTGTGGGTGGCCTGTATTTTGCGCTACGTGACTTGCCGGTTGGAACATCGTACGCGATTTGGGTTGGGATTGGTGCGGCAACCACGGTGTTGTGGGCGGCATTCGCTGGGGTGGAGACGCTAACAGCTTTGAAATTGGTCTTCATAGGCATGATTGTTGCGGGCGTTGCCGGCTTAAAAATTGTGTCATAGGGAGCGCGCGCACGAGCCTTGAGATGAGTTTCAACACGTGTAGTAGCGCTTCGTTTTCAATGTTCAGATGAGGTGCCTCGTTAATACTCCGGGAAAGTATCTGGATCTAAGTTTGCCGAGCCGAGTGGCGAGGCTCCCAGATTTGAACTCTCCCCAGGTGAACCGTTCAAGGTGTGGCAGCTTTTTGCGGATAATCTCTTCGCGTTGGCGCTCGTCATGCAGGGCAGTCTCGGGGTTTGCCAGGCTACCGTCGTATTTGATGATGCCGTCAAATTCGAGCGCGAGCCCCTTGGAGGGGTACGCGAAGTCCGTGAAGTAGCGGCGTCTGCCTTCTCCGATTTCGAATTGTTCGGTGGCGGGAGGAAATCCGAAACGATGGAGTTCGAGTCTTAGCAGTGATTCGCCGATACTTTCCGACCAGGGTGAGATGAGACGCAGATTGCGCCGTGCGCGTCGTTTTCCACGGTGATCTTTGCGGCTTGCCAGGATTGTTTCGAGCCTCAGAAGGATGATCCGAAAGGCTGCCTCGACGGTGGCCCGGTCACGTTTGTGCTCACGGACTCGTTGCTGGATGAACCAGTCGACAATGGGCACACAATGGCGCGCGGGGTGGCGCGCCAGTAGTTCCACGCAGAGGTAGTCCCACCTCAGCGTCTTCATGCCATCGATTGTTGTGTAGGCGGAAGTGGGAAGGGTTCTGGAGCTTCGTTTGACCACTGCCTCGCGGATTTGAGGCAGGTTGTGGCTGCGCGTTGGCGCGGATGGCTCGAGGCTCGTTCCAGGCGAACCGGACGGTACTTGTGCTGGCAAAATACCGAGGGCGTTGCCAAACCACTGGTAAGCGGCCTCGCCTACGAAACGTAGCTTGCATTTGGAGTGGTGGCGAGAATGCTTGACTCCCGTGATGAGCTCGATATCCCAAGTGTTGTGTGGGATTGGTGCACCGTGGATGAGGGCGGCGATGATTCCGTCTAGGGCCGTGCCTTCGGCAGACATGTTAAGTACGCGGCGGGCGCGCTCCTTTTGGACGGCTTCCCAGATTTCCCAAGGAGGGCCAGGTTGAATTTGAGCCCAGAGCCCGTAGGCGAGTCTGACGCGGCTACTGTTTTTGCGCCTCGTGATGGTGCGACCTGATTGCGCCCATGTTGTGATGTTGTGAAGGTTCTCCATGCATGAAAGGGCATCATGATGGTGATGTTCGAGGAGTGTTCGCCGGCGAGGGTTGTGGACGCCATGTGCGGAGCGATGCCTGGGGAAACCTGTAGGTCATGGAGAGCATATGAGCCGGGGCCGAGCGGTGCCTAGGGATACCGAGTGCGGAGGATTAGCAGGGGAGGCTAGGTGAGGGCATTCGGAGGCAGACCGTGAGGGTTTGGAGAGACATTCAGACGGAAAATGCCGGAAACCTGAGCTAGCCACGGCAGTTTAGGTCGGAATCGCGACGAAATTGCCTCTGTATGATTGCGATTCCGACGGGAAGTGGCATGTCAGGGGCCATCTTGTGGCACTTCTGGTCTGAATCGTGATTCGTCCTGTACCGCAAAGGAGGATCACCTAGTTGGCGAGAGGACGTCCCCACCCGTCGACTTTCCATTTCGGGTCCGAACCGAAGAGGTACATGATCCCCTCGAAAATTCCCCACATAGCAACTATGGGAGCGAGCCCGAGCGCAGATAGCAAGGTGATCAGCAGCTGGATCACCGCTAGCTTGTATTTGCCTAGGTAAAAGTTGTGGGTCCCAAACGCGCCCAGCAAAATGGCCAGCATGCCAGCCACGATCCTGTCTTTCTGCGGCTTGTTGTCGGCATCTCGGCGATTGTTGAGGCTGGTATTTAGGGTCTGAAAAGCATGTTTTATCTTCGTAACCACATAGGTTTCCGAGGTCACCGCCATTTCACTTGTTGTATCTGGCGAAGGTTCGGGTCGCTTGCCCTGGATTCCCTCTGAGTCATCCGTCGGCATAGGCGCCCGGCATGAATTGCGGTCTGCCTGCGAGTGGCTGGTATTGGCATTACCGATCACCCGGGGAATGCGTGGTGCCCGTGGGGAAGTGGCGGATGCATGATCGATGCGTGCAGTGTCTCCTCGGAAATCGTTGTCTCGAAGCTGAGGGAGGCTATGTCTGCGGGCATTTGGGGTCTCAGACTCGTTGTCCGCGTCGTTCTCGTCGATGTTCCAGTCTTTTTCAGGTTGCGGAAATGCGCTCATCGGGGCACCTCCTCTCCAACCGGTGTTTGGCTTTCACTCGCGATTCAGATCCATAGTGCCAGAAGTTCTCATAAATCTTTTCAAGGCGTGCCTTCGACACGCATATTGCTATCTTTTTGAAAGTGGCATAACACCGAGCTGGACAAGCGCTCGTTCTGGTCCGAGTTATTCACAGTTTTTGAGACGGTCTATGAATTGGCGCGGTTATGTCGTACTTTCCTTGTACAGGTTTCACATGCGAGGAGTTCAGTGCGATGCGCCATCCCAAAACCATGACAGCTGTGGCCATACTAAGTTTGTTTAGCGTGGGCATCGTAGGGTGTTCTTCACCGGAGAAGAATGGGGCCGAGGATGCCCAAACTTCTCTTGCTTCCCAAACCGCAACTGAAGCGTCAAGCACGGCCCCGACAATCCCACCGGCAGACGTGCTCTACCCGCACCCCAAGCCAGAAATGCCGGCCGAGGCACACGAGCACTCCGTACTAGGAGCGCAGGCGTTTTCTGTGTATGTACTGGAAATGTTTGGATATACAGGCGCTACTCAGGATATTGAGGCATTTGCATCGTTATGTATTGAAGACTCTGCATCATGCAACAGCTTTTTAGATCGTATGAGGAAAGTCATCGAAGAAGGTTCGTACTATGAAGACTACGAGCTTCAGGTCACCAAGGTGAACGGAAGCTTAGACGGAGGGAGTCGCCCTGAGGCAGAGTATGGTACTCAGCTAGCAGCTTTTGTCCCGAAACACGTCCTTCACGAGGGCCCGACGGGTGAGATAGTCAGATATGAGGACGCAGACATCATAGGTGCTGTAGAAGTTGTCTGGCGCGACGGGTGGAAAGTCGTGGAGCTTCAAATGAAGGATGCAGATGATGATTAATCCAACGGTGAGAGTGCTCTTAGGTTTCATCTTGGTTATATCGCTAGGAGCGAGCAATGTGTCGTTTGCACAAACCAACGGAAGAGATCCCTTGACTGGAGCTACCGAGCCGGGAAATGCTCTTCCCTCGTTGTCGTCGCCAATTTTTCCGCATGTCGGCATCTATGATTTGGGTTTGGTTCCTGATGGTTCTAAGGGCGTTCGGTTTGATTCGGCTGGCAAGGCGGGCTGGGACACGCTTGAGGTGTGTGGTTTGCGCCGGTTCTCTAATGGCAGTCATGCGCATCAGCTGTGTTTTGATCCGGTTACTGGTCGAGTTCAGGCTCCAACCGGCGGTAGCACCTCCGATGGTGAGGTTGAGTATCGTCCGGTAGATCTGTCACAGATAGTTGCGAAAGCGGTCGATGATACGAACTTGGCAGGCATGCGAGTTAACGTTCAACCCAATAAGGGTTGGGTTTTTGCCACGGTGCCAACAATTGTGTATATGACTGGGGAGAAGCCGACTAACTCGGTAAACGTCGATGGGTTTGACGTTACCGTAAATTGGAGCGTTCGAGAGCACCAGATCCAGTTCAACGAACCTGGCGGAGGTGCCTCTGAGCTGGTTGTTTCCACCGATGGCGCGCCATATCCGAACGAGTCGATCACTTGGACCTACCGTAACGAAGGCCGAACTCACGTGTCCGTGACTACCGTGTGGGACGCGAAGGTTAGTGTGGCTGGTTCCAGTTTCGATATGCCAAGGCAGCGTACTACCACGTCTACCAGCAGCGAGTTCGAGGTGCGTAGGCCCATCATCTCACTTACAAAACCTAGCTACTAGACTCCAAGCGTCCGGATGAAACCCAGACCGTTGACAGGAGCCTACCGGGCCTCATTGATCCTCAGTATGCGCGAGGATCGTGCTGCCCAGGTTAAGCAGATCGCAAGCGAAACTGAGGCGTGGCGCGAGGGGGCCAGCTTCGTCCTCAAAAACTAATCGACGTATACCCAAGGGGAGCCATCCTCTGGGCGGATGAATCGTGAGCGTTCTTCCTGTACGCCCGGGCCTTGCGGGGTGAGGTAGTGCGCGCGGAAGTGGACCATGCCCATGGAGTCGGGTTGCTGTCCCCTCACGGTTTTGATGATCTCGAGGCCTGTCCATGTAATGGAGTCGTCGAAGGTGAGGGAGTTCGGTCTGGTTCTGGGATGCCAGGTGTGGAGCAGGAAATCACGGTCTTTACGCGCAAAGGCACTGTACCGGGCACGCATAAGGAGTTCGGCAGTGGGCGGGTTGCCTCCCCGATGGAAAGGGGCGCAACACTGATCGTAGGGTTTTTCAGAACCGCAAGGGCACATGGGTTTCTCTCTCTGCCGGCATTCAGACCTAAAGTGACTCTACCGAATGCTTTCCGCCCTGGAGGCCTTGACGAGGTGGAGCTGGTCGGCTTCTCGTCATGTCGAGCAGCATCTACCCAATAGCTTGTTGTGGGGAATCGATTCAGACCCGAAGTGGCTAAAACAGGCACCTAAACGGGCAGTTCCCCTCACGATCGGGACTAGAGCCTGCGACTTGCGCATGATTCAGATAGGAACTGCCAACAAACCAGCAGAAACAGGCGCTTTCCCTCACGGACGTGGTTGTGAGCCATGTCAAGAGGCCAAGCTGAGACGCCCTATGCCGTATGGTAGGTTCGGTCTCGCAACGGAGAGTACGCAAAGTGATGCGCATGCCAACGGCGCGCTCATATCGCTCAGGTACTGTCGTTAAAATAGAGGGAGTAGCGGGGAGGCAGGACTAAGTTACCAGCCTCCTCCAGGTAGGGCCGCAGGCCGTCAGTTGCTGCAAGGATTGCTGTCGGGTTTGATGCTGGCGCACCCTTCACTTTGCGCGTCCTGGATAGCGCTGTCCAGATCCCAACCGTTTGACGAAAGATACTGGATTTCCTTGTAGTTAGTACACTGCTTTCCAACTACGATGATGTCGTTGCAAGAGGACCTGCGTTCCTCTTCTTCGCGACGCTTCTTGGCCTCATCTTGCTTCTTCTGCTCTTCCTTTTTCTTGTCTAGCTCGTTGCTGTATTTGTCGATGGAGCCTTTGAGCGCGGCGGAGTAGTGTTCGGCATTAGATTTTATTTCGCTTATCCGGTCGAGCGTAGCGTTGGCCGTGCGCAGATCGGCAATACTGTTCAGCTCACTGGGCACCTCGGGTATTTCGGGCGGTGAGTCGACTAGGCGTTGCGCGTCCATCAGAAGGTTCAGTGATCCTTCGACTTTCCCGTATCCTTCGGAGGAGTTTGCTTTCGCTAGGCTCGCTTTCGCGCTAGCCAGAGCCTCGGTAATCGCGGTTCGGTATTCGCCGTTCTTCTCACTGATAACGGGCGCTGCGCAGTTTAGTACGCCTTCGGTGAGTTTTTGGACCGATTCGATGAGGGTTTTTGTGCGCGCTTCGACGTCGTGAGCAGTACGAGTGATTGCTTTCGCGTCGGCAGCGGAGGAACAAGTCGCAACAGCCTCGGGTGCTTCGTTCAACGCTTCTCGGGTTGCTTTGATGAGGGGAGCGGCTTCGTCGCTGGTGGCGTACCCAAAGGAGTTTTCATCGTTGAAAAAGTTTAGTAATTCCCGAGCTTTCGCGGCTTCGGTTTCGTACTGTTCTACAGCGGCGGCGTGGTTTTCGCTGGCCTCAGCGCAACTGTTTTGCGATTTTGTCAGGTAGTGAAATGCGATGAAGCCGAAGCCAAGCACCAGCGCCGCGACGAGTAGCGCTGAGACTAAAATCTTTCCCGTTTTCATGGTCTTGACCCTTGGCCGCCACCTTTCTGTGAGCGTTCTTAGCACAAGGATAAACAGTTTTCGCGAGGAACGGTACATCTTTAGATTCCTCGCGAGGACGGCGTGCTGATGATTAAGCGCTGAGATTTCCTCTAATTCATTGCGCGAACGGCGGGGCGGAGTGAAGAGGATCGGGCCGAGGGAGCGTGATCGGGCGCTGCGGCGGAGGAGCGGTGCTACGACCGTCCGTGAGGGGAACTGATCATCTGGGAGGGTGTTTCAGGCACTTTGGGTCTGAATACTGCTCGAACCCGACAGGTGGATGACCGTTTGTGAGGGGAACTGCCCGTTTTGTCTGCCGGTTTCGCCACTTTGGGTCTGAATCGCGCTGGAGGTGGTAGATAAGAGCCTAACCGTGAGGGAAACTGGGGTTATAGGACCTGTTTTAGCCACTTTGGATCTGAATCGTTGACGAAGGAGGAATGAGCTCCGGTTGGGATGCGGTTTGATCGGACCGCCCGTTCAACCTCAACCTGGTGGCTATTGGGGGTGCCGTAGAGCAATAAAAATCTCGCCACATCGAAATGTGACGAGATCTAAGTGGTAGCGGGGGCCAGATTTGAACTGACGACCTCCGGGTTATGAGCCCGGCGAGCTACCGAACTGCTCCACCCCGCGTCGGTACTTCAACTTTATGAAACCGGTGGCCGGAATTCAAACGCTTAGCGGGTGCTTTTCGTCACCACTGGCTAACCAGGGTTCAAAACAGCAGTTCCCGACGAGTAGTACCCAATTCCGAGGCCGATAGAACCTCGCAAATCATTAAACGAGGCGCAAAGTTGAACAGAGCCTAAAACGCGAGGGGCTTGCTAGGTATACGGGGCGCTTGCGCTGCGAAGCGCGGCAGCTGCCGGCTGACACACTGGGCGCGAGGAAGTAGCCGGGAGTAGGGTGAGGGCCATGGGAATGGCGTGGGCGCTTTTGGTGATTGTGGGCGCAACATTGGTGGCGTCGGGCGTTCAGAGCATTGCTGGGATGGGCTTTGGGCTGGTGGCGGCCCCGGTTTTTATCGCTTTGTTTGGTCCCGCAGAAGGGGTGCTGTGGGGCAACATAATTGGTTCAGTTACGGCTGGAACGTTACTAATCGAGAAGCGTAAGTACGTGGACTGGGTGATCGCGATTCGCTTCTTCGTGGCGGCGGTGCCGGTGATTTTCGCGACGGTGCTACTAACCCGCAACTTGGATGCATCCCTGATGGACATTGTGGTGGGGCTGATAATGCCGGCTCTCGTTGCGTTCACCGTTTTTGCGCGAAATATGCCTCGGATGCAAGGGCGTCTTCCCAATGTATTTCACCGGCGGAATGGGTGGATTCTTGTCCGCATCGGTGGGGCAGGCGGGGCCGGTCCTTACGGCCTATGCGCGGGCGGCGCAGTGGTCGCAACACAGTTTCGCTGCGACATTGCAGGTGTATTTCTTGGCAATGAACGCGGTGAATATTCCTTTGAAACTGGCAGTTGGGTACGACCCGCACGACGGGCGCCTGGCGGTTGCGACCCTCGTTGCAGGTCTTGCTGGGACGGGGGTTGGTACCGTCGCGGCGCGCAAAGTCTCGTCGCACATTACTAAGCAGCAGGCGCGCAATTTCGCGATGATCGTCGCCAGCGTCGGGGCCACCCTGGTATTTGCGCGCGGACTCGTTAGCGTCCTCGGGTAGAGGAGCAAAGTGAGGCAGTTCCCATCACGTAGCGCCAGACAGCAACCGTCCGGGCGTTCTTGATTGATGAGGGAGGTGGCCGCTCCCTCCTGAATAAAAACCTCATTGAGCGGGGAGCGCTGTCGGGACGAAACCCCCTGGGGTATTGTGTGGTGGGTGAGGGAGGGGGTGAACCATGGAGAACTCGACGGTAAAGGTGCTTTCGCAGCCAATACCCCAGGAGCTCGGCGCCGACTACATTGGTGCGACCGGAGCGAGGAGGGCGGAGCGGCGCAAGCGCCTACTGATCGCGGCAGCGTGGGCGGTAGGGGTTTTGCTTTTCCTGGGACTGCCAACGGACCTGATCCCCAACCCGATTTTTGGGTGCGAAGTGCCTATTCGCTGGTGGGAGTACCCGGTTGTGGGTGCAACGACGGCACTCACGTTCACGTGGTTTGCCGTGCAGGCCTCGCCGATAGAGTTTCAAAAGAACGGGCGCCTGCTGGGTGGGGTGATGCTCACTTTGTTTGCGGTTGCGTGCCCGGTGTGTAACAAGATTATTTTGTTGTTGCTCGGCACGGCTGGAGCCCTCGGGTTTTGGGCCCCATTGCAGCCTTACATCGCGGTGTTTTCGCTGGCTGCGTTGATGCTTGCGCTCTACCTGCGTTTGCGAGCAGCCCGCCGTTGAGACGTCTTGCCCGAGTTTTCGCGGCATTGCGTTTGTGGTGGCCTCGAACGGGTAATAATGGAGGTTGGCGTTGTAAACGGATGAAACGGGGGGTGTCCCATGACGATCGCGATGATCTGGGCGCAGGACAAGAATGGCGTCCTCGGCAATGGGAAAGAAATGCTGTGGCACGTGCCGGAGGATTTCAAGCATTTCAAGGCGGCAACGCTCGGGCACCCGGTGATTATGGGGCGAGGTTCCTGGGAGGCGATTGGTGGAAAGCCTCTGCCCGGCCGCTTGAACGTCGTGATTACGGGGCAAGAGGATTATGTGGCCGAGGGGGCCAAGGTCACTCATTCGCTCGAGCAGGCGGTCGCGGTGGCACAAACTTCCGCGGAACTCGTGTGGGTCGTTGGGGGCGCGCGGGTTTACGCTGACGCGATGAGTATCGCTGACGAGCTTGTGGTGACAGACCTGGATCTTGAGGCTGCCCCTGCTCCCGACCTGGTTTACGCGCCGACTATTGATACTGAATCTTGGTGGGCCGATCCGGCGCGGTCGGACGCGCAGTGGCGGCCGCGGTCTGGTGATGCGAGATGGAAAGTGACGACGTACCTGCGACGTCGGTGAATTAGAGGTCCGCCGACCGGGGTTGCTTGCCTCTGTGTAGTGGCGCGTCCGGCGACGCCACTTGCGTGGGCGGCGCTATATCGATTGAGACCCAAAGTGTCGGTTTGGTTGGCAAAATGGGCGTTTCCCCTCACGAATGCGCCTCGAGGTGGCGACTTCTGTAACGATTCAGACCCAAAGTGTCGATTTTGAAGCTGTTCTTGCCGCTTCCCCTCACGCTCGTGTTTAAGGGCCGATTCCACCCCGTGAGCTGCACTCGCGTCTGTGAGGTATCTGCCTGTTTGCAAGGGGTGAGATACCGGTTTGGGTCTGAAAACCGTGTAGGTGCTCGGCGTGTAAGAGGGTGCGTGAGGGGAAGTGCCAGGTTTTGGATTGTTTCTCGTCAGTTCGTGTCTGAATACCGGTTGAGAGGGGCACATGCTGCAGTGACTGTGAGGGGAACTGCTGGATTTGGGTGCAAAAAGGGAAGTATGGGTCTCGCGCCGGACAAAGCGGCAGTTCAGGTCTGAATCGTTGTGGGCGAGGGCGCCTGAGTGCAGGCTATCGCAGCGGAAACAGGAATAGGTTCGAGCCGGGCTTGCGGCTCGCGCGGAGATCCCCGGAGTTGAGCGGCTTATAGGTCGGGAATTTCCGCGGCTGCCTCGGCGGCGGCCGGGTCGAAGCTGAATAGTGTGGGCTGCGGGTCGGCGAGGGCAACGCTGATCGCGTGTTTGAACCGCTCGTTCATCTCAGGTAGCGCATCGATGGGGAACCAGTGCACTTCGGAATTCTCACCGTCAATTGGCCTTGGCGTGCCACTGATGTAGCGCATGTGCAAAGAGATGTCGAGGTAGGAGCTCACATCCCCATTCGGGTAAGTGACCGGCCCAACTGTGCCGATGGAGAGGACGCGGGTTGGCTCGCACATGATGCCGGCCTCTTCGATGGCTTCACGGATGGCGGCGTTGGCGGGCTCCTCGTCGGGGTCGATGATACCTGTGACGGGTGTCCAGTGGCCGTTGTCGGAGCGCTTCACTAGCAGCACTTCGGTGGCCTCGTCGTTCGTGATAACCGCGGTGACGCCCGACAGCCATAGCGGTGCATGTCCAACGTGCTCGCGCAGGTCTGCAACAAATCTTGGTATAGCCATGCATTCAGTCTATGCCTCGGATATGTGAGGACGGGTTGGCAGTTCTCCTCACGGACAGGTCACGCCAGCTCGCAGTCGCATCCTCGCCTCGCAGCATTCCGGTCCGTAGGCGGACCTTCGGAGGTCCTTGCTTCTCGACGCAGTGTGTTGTTGACGATGTTCGTGGTCTTTTGCGAGTGCAGTTTTGGAGGGCCGCACGCCGGCTTCGTATGCTGAATGTATGACTGATGTTAAGCGTATGTTGCGGGCGATTGTTGCGATTGTTTTCTTCACTTACATTGGTCAGTTTTTATTGAATGCCGCGATTGCTCCATTGTCGAGGGCGCTAGGTCTCGCGGAGTGGCATATGGGTGCTGCGCTTTCGTTGGCTGCGATTATGGTGACTTTGTTGAGCCAGCCGTGGGGGAGGGCTTCGCTTTCGTGGGGGCGCCGGCCGGTGCTGTTGTCTGCGCTGGTTTTGGCTCTTTGCGCAGGGTTGTTGTTCTCTTTGACGGTTTGGCTCCGCACAGCGGCGCTGATCCCGGCGGGCCTGGCGGCGTTGGGAATTATTTTGGCGAGGGGTGGTTTCTTCGGTGCCGCGGTGGCGGCTGTCCCTCCTACTGGGCAGGCGTTAATCGCGGAGATCACCCCCGACGAGGCCTCCCGCGTGCGCGGAATGGCGGCATTCGGGTCGGCTTTTAACGTGGCTGCGATGGTGGGTGCGCTCCTGTCCGGCCTACTGGCCGCATGGTGGTTGATGGCGCCGGTGTACGCAACTCCGGTGAGCGTAGGTATTGCCCTCGTTATCGCACTGGTGACGCTACCGAAGTCCACGCGGCGTGAGGGAGGGGTGAAGCCTCCAAAAATGTCCGCATTAGACCGGCGTGTGAGGCCGTATTTAGCGGCGGGTTTTGGTCTTTTCTTCGCGATGGGGATCGTGCAGATTTGCATCGGGTTTGTGGTGCAGGACCGTTTTGGTATTGCACCGGAGAGAGCGGTGCTGCCCACGGGACTCGCGATGCTTGGTCAGGCGGCTGGCGCGATTTTCTCGCAGCTGGTTTTGGTGCCGCGGTTGGTGTGGCCGCCGCGCAGGTTGTTGCGCGTGGGGTTGATGGTGGTTGTGCTGGCCGTGGCTGGTATTGCGCTGTCGTCTTTGCTGTGGGTCACGATAATATGCGTTGCGCTCATTGGCATTGGGTCTGGGCTTGCGGGGCCTGGCTATAACGCGGGAGCGTCGCTGAAGGTTGGTCCGGATGAGCAGGGATCTGTAGCCGGGCTTCTCTCCGCTACCGGTGGTTTGACTTGGGTTTTCGCGCCGATTACTGGCACTGCGTTGTATGGCGTGTCGCCGCTGGCGGCGTTGTTGTTGGCGGTTGGGGCGGTCTCGGCCTCTGCAGGGATAGCGTGGTTGCACCCAGAGTTCAGGTCGGATCGTTGGGGTGAGCGCCTGCGTTCTCGATTCAGGAGGAGCAAGCGGGTAGGCCGCGACTAGACGCGCACCCCCGTCCCTCCCTCCTCGTTTAGAAGCGCTGTTTCGAGGTGCTGCCCGGTTTTGTGGGTCAACGCCAGCGTGCCCACCTGCGTCCGTGAGGGGAACTGCCTGTTTTGGGCGTCGGTTTTGCCTGTTTGGGTCTGAATGCTGTGGCGTGTAGTTGCGCATGACGGTATTCAGAGGGGAAGTGGTGAATTCGAGGGTGCTTTTGTCTGTTTGGGTCTGAATACCGTATGAGGTGGTAGCGGCCTTTGCGTCCGTGAGGGAAAGTGTCTGCTTCTACAGCTGTTTCTGCCAGTTTGGGTCTGAATGCCGTTGGGGGCGCGTCCGGGGAGGGCGCAGGTCCGCCGACACATCTGCTTGATAAGAATAATGAGAAGCGTTATCATGTAAACCATGCTTAAACGACCCCTCACCTCCGCCCTCGTTGCCTCGGTGTTCGCCGCCGCGGCAGTGTTCGCCGGCGTTCCAGATGCCCAAGCAGCCCAGCCTCGTGTAGTGCAGCCGGGCGCGCAGCCGCATAGTTTGCAGCTTCATCCCGGCCAACCTGAGGCTGTGCAACTCCCGGGCGCAAAGGCCGCGACACAACCGCGCGCGGCGCAAGCTGGGTTCCGTATGCAAAACAGGCATGCGCAACCCGCCTCCTCGGATATGGAATCGCGCGTGGTGCTAGACCGAGGGCATGTGGACGCGTTCGCGGTGGATTTCGATGGTGAGGAAGTATCGCTTGCGGTGAAGGAGGATGTGACAGGGTCGCATGTTCGCCGCGCGGCGGAGGACGTGCTACTTCACGTGAAACAAGAAGCCTTCACGGATGTGCCGGCCAAAATCGCTGGCATTGAGCGCGCTGGTTACGCGCTGCCACAAACCCAGTCGCAGAGCCTGTTGTGGCCGGGATGGGATTCGATGTCGGTGGCGGATAGGGCGCCAAGCGCGGTGGTGACGATCACGATTGATAAGCTCACCGGCCCGGGTGAAGTGTTCTTGTGGCAAGACACTTTCTCTGGCAAGCCGCAGGCTGTCACGGCCGAGGGGCCGCGTTTGCGTGCAGGTGCTGTGATCTCCGAGGAGTCTCCCGCTCACGTGCACGCGAACTGGCTGTTCACGAAGCCGGGCGCATACCAGATGACTGCGCGCGCCTCGATAACTGCTCAGGGGCGTACCGTGACGTCCGAGCCGGCGACGCTCACCTGGATTGTTGGAGACCTTCAAGCCGGCATTTCCAGTCTGAATACCCAATCGCCCGATAAATCGAGCAGCCCTGGTGCCGAGGTCTCCAACGGATCTAACGGTTCCGAGGAACAGCAGGAGCCCGGAAAGTCAGGGGCAAACCGACTCGAGGGCGGCTCGCACGAGAGTGGCAACCAGCAGGGCGGCCAACCTGGGAAAGAGGGCGAAGCTGGGCCCGCAAAAACCGCGGGTGAGCAACCCCACGGGCACAAGCCAGGCGCACCATCCACAGCAGGTAGCCAAGCAAACCCTACGCAGCCGGCACCTGCGGTAGAACAATGCATCCCAACAGAAGTGACGGTTCCAGCGGCAGGCTCGGCATCGGGAAGTCACACTATCCCGGCTAACACCCACGTTCACCCAAACTGGGTGTTCTCGAAGGAGGGTACCTACCGGGTTACGCTCACGCAGACGGCAACCATGAAATCGGGAAAGAAGCTCAGCGCAACGGGCACCCTTACCTTCAATGTTGGGGGTAGCGGAAATGCGACGTCAGGTCACTTTGATGTTGGATCGGTAGTCGAGTCGGGCCAACTCAAAATGCTGGTGAAGGATGACCGTTCGCAGCCGGCAACTTGGAGGAACCCGGGCGAACTCGTATTTGGACTGTCCGATGCGGCTAAGGTCGCGGCGCCGGTGGGTATTGAGTTTGTGGCACCTCAAGGTACGCCAGTTTGGATTATCAGTTCCACGCAAATGCAGGGTGTGCCATGGGTGGGGGCAAATACACAGCATCCGTCACTTTCGCAATCTACGACCGGCCCGGTTACTTGGACAGTGAATAGTGTGCAGGGGCCCGGAGCGATGGCAGTTTTTGAGTCCGGATCATTCGGCCAGATTGTTGGTAAACGTTGGTTTGGTGCGTCCGGCAATGGCAGCGCAAAGGTGTTCGTGGGGAAAACCGCCTCGGGAGCAGACTGCGAACTAAGCCCTGAACAGATAGCTGAAATCGAGGCTGCGGGCGGTGTTGTAGGAGGTCGCCTCGCTACGACGGGCTCTGAACCAGCCCTGCTCTGGCTTGGCGCAGCCCTCAGCATGATTGTTGCGGGTGCTCTTCTCATCAGGGTCGCGAGGCCGGCCTCGCCTTCAGTCTCATGATTAGCAAGCCACTGGTCGTAGTAACGGTTGCGGCGCACCTACTTGGAGGATGCACGCCGGCGAATGCGTCGAAGGATGGCCGGATTGAGGTGGTTGCATCCACGCCTATCATCGCGGATCTGGTACGCAACGTGGCTGGGCAGGACGCATCGGTCACCAGCCTTGTGCCGGCCGGAGCGGACCCTCATTCCGACGAGCCGCCGCTCCGAGCAGTGCGTGACGTGGCATGGGCAGACCTTGCGTTTGAAAACGGGCTTCTGTTGGAATCTGGGGCTATCCGCCACACGATGAGGGCAAACTTGCGCGAGGGCGTGCCGCTGATCAGTTTGGGAGATAAGGCTCCCGCGTACGGCGGGCGCCACATTCGCCTGGTGGAGGATTTTGCTCTGTCGACGGTGTGGCTCGGATTCAGATCAGACCGGCTACCAGGCCCTTGGCAGATCCGCGCCACCTCGATGGAAGGCCCGGGCACTCTGGCGGCGTTTACCACCGGAACGTTTGGCGAGGGGCGCCCGTACATCACGTCGTCTGACGGTTTTGGCTCGGCAGATGCTGTGGCACTGCCTCCCGACGCTCATACCCACATGTCGTGGGCATTCAGCGAGGCCGGCACTTACACTCTGAACCTCGTGCAAGAGCCGCATTTGGGAAACCAGGAGCCTCTTGCGGGGCAGCAGGATACTTCGAGCGGTGAGAGGGAGCCGGCCTCAAATGGATCCGAGACTCAAACTGACAAGTATGAGCCGCGCTCGCTCTCCCATACCCTAAGTGCCAATAGCTCAAATCCCACCTCCGCGACCCAAACTGACGGAGAACAACAGACGTCCACCTCGAAGCCCCCAAGTGCCGCGCCGAAAGACGAGGTCGTGATCCGTTTCGCGGTAGGTGTAGAGCCTGACACTGGCCTCGTGCATTTGGACGCGGGACACGTGGATATTACGGCGACGTCTCAAGGAATCCGCCTGCTTGCGGACGAGGACGGCAAGCCTGTTTATTACGACCCACAGGATGTGCAGATCGTGGTGCCAAACCGGACGCTAGCCAAAGTGCCGCAAGGAAACTGGGCGTTTTTGGGAAAGCCAGGTGAGGACACGTGGATTTTGGCACAGGCGGTTCTAGGTGAGCACATTCACGGTGAGATCGATCCGCACCTGTGGCATGACGTGAACAACGCGATCGCGTACGTGGATGTCATTGCCGAGGAGCTTGCAAAGGCTGACTCGGAGCGCGCGCGGGCCTATGCGACTCGCGCAAAAAAGTTCAAGGCCGAGCTTCGTCAGCTTGACCAGTGGACCGCCGCGGTGCTCGCTTCCATCCCCGCACAAAACCGTAAGCTCGTTACCGCTCATGACGCCTTCGGGTATTTGGCCTCACGATATGGCCTCGAGGTCGCCGGTTTTGTTGCCCCAAACCCGTCGATAGAGCCCAGTTCGCGCGACATGGCGATTCTGTCCCGCCAGCTTAGAAACTTGCACGTACCGGCGGTTTTTGAAAACCCGGCGTCGGCGGCGCATCAGGCGGAGCTGCAAAGCGCGGCCGAAAGCGCTGGAGTGCGTCTGTGCTCGATCTACGCGGACAGCTTGACACAGCAAACACCAACGTACGTAAGCCTCGTCGAAGCGAACGTTACCTCTTTGAAGGCTTGTCTGGATCCCACGTCACAGGGGGCGTGGCCGCGCGCCTCTCAACCAGTTTTGAAAGGAATCTGATGAAAACTGCAATCTCAAGTCTTGTTGGGGTTACCTTGCTAGCGACGTCGGTGATGCCCACCCTTCCTGAACTCACCCCCGCGTTGTTGAATACGACCGCCTTTACTTCTGCCGCGCCCGTAGCTGGGGCTGGCCTGCCCGTGATGCCGGCCGATTCCGATGTTGATCCGGCGCTTACACAGACTGTGACAGGCAACGAGAAGGTTGCCCCAAAGGGTGAGCGGGTTGAGATTTCGGCCGGACACGTGGACATGGGGGCGACGCTTTCGGATTCGTTTGAGCTGATGGCGCGCGACGATACGACCCCGGAGCCAGTTTGGCGCCACCTCGACGATGTTGTTTTTGTGATTGGCGAGGAGGGAAAACTGACGGTTCCCGATGACCCCGCGTATGCGTTTACTAAAGCCGAGGGGCAGGCTTGGGTGATCCCGCAACACGAGATTGAGGGAGTGCCGTGGCTTGGCTGGAATACGCAGCATCCGCAGCTGGTTGAGAAGGCTCCGGGCGGTGTGGACCTGATTTTCGAGGGACACGAGGGGCCGGGTGTCCTAACCACTTTCGTTGAAGCTGGGAACTTCTCCGGTCCGCAGGTGATTTGGGATTCCACTAAGGAGCAGGGCCAGCTGATCCACGTTGAGCCGTCCACGCACACGCACGTTTCGTGGGTTTTCACGCAGCCGGGTGAGCACCTGGTTCGGGTAACTGCGCAGGCCACTATTGATGGCGAGCTCGTCTCGAACACTCAGACGTTGCGTTTTGCCGTTGGCCCAGATGCCAGCGTGGAGGCTGCGCATGAGCTCGCGTGGTCGACGCAGAATCCTGTAGGCGGTGCCGATCCTAAGAACGAAGGCGAGGCCGGCGATAGCGCGGCAGCCAGTAGTGCACAGCAGTCGGACAACGGCTTGGCACTTTCGGTCGGAATCGGTGTAGCTATTGCCGTGCTTATCATCGCGGTGGCAGCTGTAGTTATGGGGCGCATGAGCCGTAGCCGTAAAAAGGAGGCCCTGTCTTGACGCCTCTCAAGCCTGTAACAACGAGAGTCCGGCCGGTGGTACTTTCCGTCTCGGACGTCAATGTCAGCTTCGGCAATCAGCGAGTGCTGCAAGACGTCTCATTCAGCATCAACCGCGGAGAACTTGTTGGGCTACTTGGGCCCAACGGGGCGGGTAAGACCACTTTGATCCGCACCATTCTTGGCCTTCTTCGTCCAGACAGCGGCACTATCGCCACGGCCGGCCCCCACACCCTTGTTGTCGAACCCTCTAAGCCCACGTCAAAAACCCCTGCGTTTGCCGAAGCCTCATTCAAGAGGGGAGGTCGTGCAATCGGCTATGTGCCGCAGAAGCAGGAGGCGAGGTGGGAGTATCCAATCACGGTTGAAGAAGTCGTGATTTCGTCGCTCAAGCCTCGATTCCTCGCCGGCGCGCAGCACTGGCGTGCAGCCTACGAGGCCCTGGATGCTGTGGGGATGAAGGAGTTTCGCTCTCGCCCAATCTCAGCGCTTTCTGGTGGGCAGCGCCAGCGCGTCCTTATTGCCAGGGC
This sequence comes from Actinomyces urinae, assembly GCF_900119695.1. Lineage (GTDB taxonomy): Bacteria > Actinomycetota > Actinomycetes > Actinomycetales > Actinomycetaceae > Gleimia > Gleimia urinae. The sequence goes on along the minus strand of NZ_LT632546.1, from coordinate 20,213 downwards.
TTTGGCTCCAAAACCGTCACTTTTGCTCTTGGATGAGCCGTTCACCGGCCTCGATGAGCCTAACCAAGAGGCGCTCGCGAAGATGGCGATGGAACTTACTAACAAGGGAATCTCTATTCTCATGTCTACCCACGACCTCGTACAGGCCGCGGGTATGTGCGACCGTTTCATCCTGTTGAATCGCACGGTGCGCGCAGCAGGCCCGTTGCAAAACGTAGCTGCGCCTGAACTTTGGGCATCCACCTACGAGGTGTCCGAGAACGCGGCGCTGGTGCGCGCCGTCCAATCGCTAACTGAGGTGGAGGTCGGAGCGTGAACCCGATGGAGTTTCTTGCCGACCTGGCCAACCCGCAACTTGCATTCTTGAGCCGCGCTCTCCTCATGGCGATTCTTTCGGCTGTACTGTGTGGAATTGTGGGCTCCCATATTGTGGTGCGTGGCCTGTCTTTCGTGGGTGACGCCCTCGCGCACGCGGTGTTCCCCGGCATTGCAGTTGCTTTCGCAACGGGCACGTCCACACTCCTTGGTGGCGCTATCGCCGGCGTGATCGTTGCGCTACTCATCGCCCTGTTCTCGCGCAACAAAATGGTGGGTGAAGACTCCATCATCGGCATCTTATTTGCCGCGGCATTTTCTGTCGGACTTGTAATTGTCTCCAGAATGCCCACGTACACCGGTTCGCTCGAGTCTCTCCTTTTCGGGTCTCTAACTGGAGTGACTGGCGCAGACCTCCTCGCCGTCGCTATTAGTGCAGCCCTGATCCTCACCGTCCTGGCGATCTTCCACCGCGGCATCGTGGCGGTTAGTTTCGACCGCGAATACGCACAAACACTCGGATACCGCGCCGGTCTTATCGACGTTGTCCTCTACGTCGCCACAGCCCTGGCCGTGGTAGTTTCCGTCTCAACCGTGGGTAACATCCTTGTTCTTGCGCTTCTTGTAGGTCCGCCAGCAACAGCTCGCCTCCTGAGCCGCCGAATCAGCGCAATGATGGCGCTTTCAGCCATGCTCGGCACCCTCGCGGCACTGGTAGGCCTGTGGGTGTCGTGGTCATGGTCGGTACCAACAGGCGCGGCCCTGGTCTTAGCGATCACGGCAGAGTTCATCCTCGTGTGGATCTTCCAATCACCCCATGCAGTCCGAACTAGTCTCAAAACCTTCCAAAAACGACTCGCCAAATTAATCAATGCGAAGAAGAAGTCCGAGGCCGTAGCTCGCTAGCAGCCCGCCGAACTTCTCCTTAGCAAAAACAACTGTAGAGATTAACCAAATGTATTTAGCAGCCTCTCCTAAGAGCCAAAACGACATGACAATTCGCCGAGGTTTAGAAAGGAAACCGAATATGCGACGACTCGTTAGCGCCGCGATTGCCGGCCTCGTCCTCGCAGCTGGAATAACGCAACCTGCGATAGCTGGGCCCGATATGGGCAAGAAGATCATGTACAACGCACATGTCGATTCGCCAAAAGTCTACTGGCAGGGCAACAACTTCACACTGAATTCTGATGCGGGAGGCCAGTCCACCCCGATAGAAAACACGGTCAATTGGCTTGGCCGAGGCTACTCGATCACGGGCTCGCAGCTGTACTCAATGGATGCGCCCGAAAACGGTGACCTGTCTTTTATCGGGGCTGAGGCCGGTGACATGCTGTATGTGGCCCCCGCAGTGAATGGTCGTAATAATGGGCCGATCTGGGCGGGGTTCGGTGCGGACACGGACATCCCTATCGAGAAATTTCGTGACAACAAGTTTGACCTAGAGATTGTGGGCTTTAGCGGGCCTGGTCGGATGGAGATGCTGACTTACTACGAGGGCTATCCTATTCGCCGCCTCCTGTCTTCTCATGACCCGCACCTGCGTCAAACGTGGGTGGATCCAGGAAACCACACGCACAATCAGACTCTATTCACCAAACCGGGGCGTTACGAGGTGGTATTCCGGGCGACGGCTCGCGACCACCAAAACCGCGTGGTTGCTTCGGCTCCGCAGACGCTGGTGTGGCAGGTTGGTGGCCCTAATCCTGAGTCCGAGACCCTAACTGACGTCGTTGCGGCATACAACGCCTCGCCCGAAACAGGTACTGGCGAGTTTGCCCCGAAGTTCACAGTGGAGCCTAACCAGGATGTGAAAGCCGATGGGGACGAACGCCTCACATCGCTCACCTTCAGCACTGGCAACGCAGCCGATACCGGAACAGTTGTTTTCTACACTGACGGTTTTTACTTAGGTGAGGTAGCGCTCCAAGCCGGGGTTGCCCGTTGGAATGAGCTTCTTGGCTCGCAAGATCTTTCGCTACAGGCCGTATTCGTGCCTGCTAAGGGGGCGCCCTCGCCTCGTTGGATTACCGCGCCGGTCGAGATTTCGCGCTCTATCCGTAGCGGTTCCACCACAGAACTTGGCCAGTTCCCGCAGCAGATCGTGCGTGACCCTGCTCCCGCATTTTCAACGGCAGAATACGTGCCTTCCTCGCCGGTTGTGAGCTTTGAGTTTAAGGCCAGCGAAGATGCTGCCGAGCTGTCAGTGCTTCCACGGGACAAGAACCTCTGGTTCAAAGTTGTAGGCGGCGCTTACGAGCCAGGAAGCGCCTACCCGACTTGCGACATTGAGTTTGTGTCCACGCCTACGAACCGAAAGTGGAGTTCCGGAGACTGGTGGGATTGCATTGGTGACAACATGGAGGTGCGGCTCAATCTGATCACTCCAACAACTGTTTCCCTCTCGGGCGGTAAGGCGGTATTCCCCTTGAATGAGACGCGACCGAAACCGATAAAACTAGGGGAAAACTCCGAAGGTGAAAACCCGGGAGATTCGCAGGAATCAGATAAGCCGGCACTGCCACCTTCAGATTCGACAGAAACTCCCGATCCCTCGAAGCCGTCCGATCAGCCTGATCCGAGCGAGCCCGCGGATCCCAATCCTCCCGTTGAGAATCCAGATAATCCCGGACAGAGCAACTCCGGCGACCTCGCAAATGATGCCGTCACTATTTCGCGTGGTCACGTGGATATAGGCCCGGCAGTTGTTGACGAAAAGGTGAGTGTGATAGTCAACGATGATTCGCGCGAGCACGCAAAAACTTCGGTTGCGCGCACCCCTGATTCCGTTACGCTCCAGCTTTTGAAAAATTCAAAAGTCAAGCGCTCACCGAAGGTATTCAGCGACCCGGTGTTTGACTTCATGGGGCCGCAGGGAACGGAGCTCTTTGTCTCTCCGATGCAGCAAAAGAATGGAATTGTGTGGCCGGGATTTTCTTCTGAACACATTCACCGGGCCAAATTCCCCGGTGGCGTTAAGTTCGATATTGCTCAAAAATCAGCTCCAGCTGGCGGCTCGTGGTGGTTGTTCACGCACGACTCTTTCAACGGCCTTGACCTGATCGCTTCCACGCAGAAGCCCGGCCAGATCGATGCGCCCGAACCTCTTCACAAGCACGTTTACTGGGCCTTCACCAAGCCAGGAATGTACGTGTTGACTGTTTCAGTGTCGGGGACTGACGCAGGAGGTAAAGACTTCCGCTCTTCGGCTGACATTCGTTTCAAAGTAGGCGACAGGGAAGAACCTGGTTCCTCTGAAAATGAAGGAAATCCCGATGCGCCTGCAACACCTGGCGATAGCGGCGCGGGAGATGGTAGCATCCAGCCGGGTGGCGCGGGCGAGGCTCCGGGCGGAAAGCCCGAAGGCCCAAAGCCTCATGGTGCCACCGAGCCGGCTCGCCCAGGCAGTGAAGGAACAGCCTCAAACCGTGTGCTTCCTCCGCACAATCCTGCGCAGGGCGGTGCAAACGGCTTTGGGTCTGGCTCAGATTCGTCTGCGACAGTATCTCGCGGTGGGGGAGCTGCCGTAGCTCCCTCGGGCTTGCAGGCGCTTTCGAGTTTGCCTGCGGCTGAGGGCCTTCAGTCAGATACCGCCTCTAACGCTGAAACGACGGAAACCGGTGAAACCGCGGGTTCAGCATCGCCGCTGGATTCTGATGCGAGTGACGGGTTGGCGCAACCCATGTTCGGGGCGTCGCCGGTTTCAGGCGATGGCCAGGGTAGCCAGATAAGTATTCCCCTGATCATCATCGTGGCTTCATCGATCGTGGCGCTGACTGCAGGTGCCGTTTTGTTGAGAAGAAAGTTCGCAACAGCCTAACCCGGGGCCAGCGAGGCCTGTCGTCGGCTTAAACGGCGACAGACGCTTTGATGGTGGGGTGATGCCGGTAGTTCTCTACGGTGATGTCGTCGAAGGTGTAGCTAAAGAGGTCTTTCGCTTTGCGCAGCGCAAGGGTCGGGAAAGGATATGCTTCACGCTCAAGTTGGGTGCGCACTTGCTCAAAGTGGTTGGTGTAAATGTGGCAGTCGCCGCCCGTCCAAATGAGGTCGCCAACTTCCAGGTTGGCCTGCTGCGCGATCATGTGCGTAAGGAGTGCGTATGAGGCGATGTTGAAGGGCACGCCGAGGAACAGGTCAGCGGATCGCTGGTAGATCTGGAGCGACAGTTTGCCATCTGCCACGTAAAGCTGGAAGAAAGCGTGGCATGGTGCGAGTGCCATTTTGTCCAGTTCTGCAACATTCCACGCGGATACGATCATACGCCGCGAATCAGGGTCGCTCTTAAGCGTTTCGAGCACGCCAGCCAACTGGTCGATGTGATCGCCGTTTGGCGTGGGCCAGGATCGCCATTGGACGCCGTATACCGGCCCAAGCTCGCCATCCTCGTCCGCCCATTCGTTCCAGATACGGATCCCATTTTCTTGTAGCCAACGCACGTTTGAATCGCCCTGCAAGAACCACAGCAGTTCCCCAACTACCGACTTTAGGTGCACGCGTTTGGTGGTGATTAGGGGGAAGCCTTCTTGCAGATTGAACCGCAGCTGCCTGCCAAATACCGATACGGTGCCGGTTCCGGTCCGATCACCTTTGGGCGTCCCGTTACTCTTGACATCTCGGAGTAGGTCTTCGTACTGCGTATTCATTGGTCCTCGATATTTCGATTTTGGAGGCGGTCGCGGGGCTCACTTTCTCAGATTATCCACATTTGCGGGGATGATCTAAAAAATCGCTAGCTCGTCCACTGCTTGAACGCGGGCGCTTGGCCGGTCCTCGCCACCCGGAGGTAAACATCAACGTGCCCAGGGCGGCCGCAGGCTTTCACTGGTTCATGTTAATCTCTTGCGGGTTCGCTTCGACATCGATGGTGACGGGGTAGCTGAAGGTTGCGGGAGGAGTACCCAGCGCATTGATGGCCCCGTCAATGACGTTGCCCGCCATGGACCGTCCAATCACCCAGCCGAGGCCCGCGCCTATTCCGTATGGCATGAGCCTTCCTAGCATCGCGGTCGTGCCTTTGCGTGCAGCTCGTTTAGCGGCCATCTTCGCCAGTTTTCGATTGACCTGATTAATGGTTTGGCGCTGCACGTCGCTAGCGTAACCCTTGAGTGCGGTAAGCGTGGTGAAGCCAAACTGCGAGGTTGCGATTTGTTCACCTTGTTCGCCCATCAGTGCGGTCAAGACCAGGAGTCGGCGTTTGTCTTTGTCTTCCAAGGGAATGCCGTGAATGTGAGCGAGAGTGAGCACGTAGTAACCAGCTTCGGATACGAAACCGGTTAGTTGTGCGGAAGAAAGGCCAAGCGCGGCTGCGGTTCCAAGGCCTGGTACAGCTGCAGCCGCGCCCGCAGCTCCGGACGTAGAGGCTGCGAGTTTGCGGAACTGTTTGGTAACTATCTCCTGTATTTCGGCGGGCGTGGCGCCGGGATGCTTGGCGCGTAGTTGATTGACTTTGTTCTCAATCCGCGAGGTGGGTATATCGATCATCGCGTCTATAACATCCTGGATGGAGTTAGCTCCCCGCAAGTCTTTAACAAACCGCCGAGTGGTCGCGAGCCCTTCGGCCACGGCCCGGGTGCCGTTCTTTGCTTTCTTGACAATGCCCATGACGTTCCTCCTCTTTAGAACAACTGTCGCGTAGTTGGTGTTACTCGGCGCTCTCGCAGGTGATTACCGCGCTGTTTTCCGCACCGTGTCGTAGCGTATTGCCGATGGTGCAGCGCTTCTCGATGGCGCGGTGTACGCGGCTTTCTAGTTGTTCGCGCTCCTCGTTGCTGAGTCCGCTCATGTCAGTCACGATCTCCACAACGAGCTTAGTGAAGCGGTTCTCGGCCTCATCGTAGTCGCTCTCAACCCCCACGGTGGCTTGATAGTCGTCACCAAGTGCGGCGGCGAATCGAGAATCTGAACTCGTCGCATTACAACCGGCGAGGGCAAGTCGAAGCAAATCCCCAGGGGTGAATTCGTCCTCGCCATGTCCGATGGGCACGGTGAGTCCGCGCGAGTTCTTACCTAGGTATGAGCCTTTTCCTACTCTCTCTAGCCAGAGATATTTTTCTTGATCACTCATGGTCTCCTCTTCCCGTATGTGTAAGTGTGTGGTTTCAGCGTGCGGTTGGTGCCTCGAGGCGTACATACTCGTAGCAACAGCGTCAAGCGTGCGCTGCACATGGCGGTCACACCAAGTATTGGCTGGCAATCTCTTGCTCATGCTTGGCGATTTTAGAAACCTCCGCAACCGCCTTCTGCTCAAGCTTGCCTCCGATGATCGGCACGTTAACCTTCAGTTTTCCGTTGACATCACGCCTCACGGCCTCGTCTTCTTCAATGAAAGCACAGGTGGCGGACATCGAAACCGGCAGGCTATCGGCATGCACTTGGATAACGCCCGTGTTGTCGCTTGTATTCCAGGTTTCGGTTATTGTGATTTCAATCCCTGAGGAGGGAATGAATCGCTGCGCAACCGCCGGCAGGTCGATGACGGCCGCATCAATGCGGGCCTTGGTGGTGACCCGGATTTCACTGATGAGGGCCTCGACGTGCACGGATTCCACTGAGGCTGGTGAGCCAGCGGCACGCGCCTTGAAGAAGTCCTCGCTTTGGAAAAGTCGCTGCACGGCGGCGAGGTTGGCCGGGTAACAAACAGATGTATGAAAGTCCATGGCGTTCCTCCAAGGGTAGATTCGAACGCGATTTATATCCATTATCGTGGGGGCAACTACGTTTCGCATGGGATGGCCGAGTAGTAGGCCGTGTGAAGGTGCGTGGGACCTCATTGTTTTAAGGTATGACTATGCATACGTTGACTGATCTTGCGCAGGTCGCTGCTCGTTCTAATCTCCACCACGAGGATTTGGATTGGCTTCACCTTATTCTCGCTGATTGGCAGGTGGTTTCGGACCTGGCTGGCGCTGATCTGGTGATGTGGGTGCGCACGCATGATGGGCGTTTCCTTGCGGTCGCTCACGCGCGCCCGGCTACGGCTTCAACGATCCACATGGATGACGTGGTTGACATGTATATCCAGCCGTCCAGGCAAACGCTCCTGGAGGAAGCGATGGAGACCTGCCAGATTGCATCGCCTCCTGGCGCACGTTGGGTGGGGACGTATTCGATGAGTGAAGTTGCGATCCCGGTGGTCCGTAGTGGACGTGCAATTGCAGTGATTACGCGGGAAACCAACCTGTCCTCGCCCGGTTTCTTGGGGGGAGCGGAGACTTGGACACCTCACGCGGCAGATATGTTGTGCAAGATGATTACCTGCGGTGAGTACCCGTATGACGCAACGCCGGTTTCGGTAACTCACGGCCAGCCGCGCGTGATGGATGGTGCGCTTCTTTTAGATTTCGAGGGCGTGGTGCAAGAGGTGACACCGAATGCGGTGTCTTGTTTGCGCAGGCTTGGTATCCGGCAAAACCCTGTTGGTCGTTTGCTGATTGAAGATGTGACGGACGTATTGAAGCAGGATCAGACTATTGAAGAGACGCTCGCGGTTGTCGTCACGGGTAAAGCGGCGTGGAGGACAGAGGTGGAGTCTACGCGCGCTACGGTCACAATGCGCGCGTTGCCGCTACTTGAAGGTGATAAGCGTGTGGGCGCGGTTTTGTTAACGCGTGACGTGTCGGAGATGAGACGACGCGAGCTTGAACTGATGACAAAAGATGCCACGATTCGCGAGATTCATCACCGCGTGAAAAACAACCTGCAGACGGTTTCGGCGTTGATCAGACTGCAGGCACGACGCTCCGATAGTGAGGAGGTGCGCGCAGCGCTTTCAGAGGCAGAGCGGCGCGTGACCACCATCGCTACGGTCCACGCGGCGCTTTCGCAAAATGTTGACGAGACCGTTGATTTCGACGAGGTTGCTAAGAAGGTTTTACACCTGGCGGTAGTACTGGCTAAGACTAACCAGCAGGTGAGCGTTGATGTGCGAGGCCACTTCGGCAAGGTAAATGCAGATGCGGCGCAAGCCTTGGCAACAGTATTAACGGAGCTGGTGACAAACTCGGTTGAGCACGGCTATCGCGACTATGGCGGCCTGGTAAGTATTGAGGCCGAGCGTAACGGGCGCAGGCTTGAGGTGACCGTGTCTGATGATGGGCTCGGTATTGAGCCGGATAGGGCCAAGTCGGGGCTGGGAACCCAGATCGTGTCAACGGTAGTTGCCGGCGAGCTTGCGGGCACTATCACTTGGGACAGGCGCAAGCACGGACCGGGCACAATAGTGCAGGTGACCGCAAACCTGGACAGCTGACAGCAATGATGCAGAAAGTCGCCGCTCGTTCGTGTTCCTTTGGTTTCTAGGCTTCTAGCGCCTATTCGCCTGCGTCATCTTGAAGCCCGACGGCTTGTACCCCTCCCGCAAGAAGTGCATCGAAGAGGTTTGAATCGATAACTGGAATCCCAAGTTCTTCGGCTTTGGTTTCCTTGGATCCTGCTCCTGGTCCTGCAACTACAAGGCTCGTCTTCTTGGATACTGAGGAGGTGGCTTTGGCTCCTCGCGCGGTAACCGCTGCTTTGGCGCTTTCGCGATCGTAGTTGGGAACGGTTCCAGATACGACGATGGTAAGGCCGGCGAGGGTTTGCGCAAGCTCTTCGGTTTGTTTAGCTTCCATGCGTACACCTGCAGCACCCCACTTTTGAACGAGGTCTCGGTGGGCTTCGAGCATGAACCAGTCGGATACGGCGCCTGCAATCTCAGGCCCTATTCCGTCAACTTGAGCGAGATCCTCAACCGGTGTGTTCACGATTTCGTCTACCGAACTGAAGCGGTTTGCAAGTGCTTGGGCAGCTTGGGGGCCAACGTGTCTGATAGAGAATGCAACGAGTACCCGCCAAAGCGGTTCGTCTTTGGCGCGCTCGAGTTCGCTGATGATCTTTTCGAAGGTTTTTGTGGGACGCGGCTCGGTTTTCCAACCTCCGCCGGCAGCGTCGCGAACGCCCGCAGTGTAGAAGTAACGAACCTGCTGCCAGCCTTCTTTAACGCCAACTTCTTTCGCGATGTTTGTAGGGAACGCGCGCCTTCTCCAGACGCACACATCTCGCACGGTCTCGGCATTGAGGTCGAAGAGGTCAGCGGCTGTAGCAAGAGCCGGTTTCTGTGGTGTCGGCAAAAGGCTTTCCGCGGCGGTGATCTCGTCCGCGTGACCAAGCGTTTCAACCTGGGATGAGTCAAGCTGGAGCACGGTTCCATCCGCAAGTAATACCGCCTCCCCAGAGACCAGGGCCGCTGCCACCTCTTCTCGATCTAACTCGGGCTGAGTGAGGGCAAGGGAAGCCTCTTCGCCGAGCCCCTCGATATCAAGGGCTTTGCGAGAGCCGATGTACGCGATCCGTTCGGTTAGCTGCGCCGGACATTTTTCGAAGTTGAGGCAGCGCAGATCAATGTCTCCTTCTTTTGCGGGAGCTAAATGGGCCCCGCATGATGGGCAGTTGGAGGGCATGATGAACTTGCGTTCGGTTCCGTCGCGCGCGTCCTCAACGGGCGCAACGATTTCGGGAATGATGTCTCCGGCTTTGCGAAGCACGATGAGGTCACCAATTAGCACACCTTTGCGTTTCACTTCGGACGCGTTGTGCAAGGTAGCGCGAGACACGTGGGAGCCGTCAACCAGCACTTTTTCCATGACTCCAAATGGGGTGACTCGCCCCGTGCGGCCCACTTGGGTGCGTATGTCAAGCAGGCGTGTGTGCACTTCCTGGGGTGGGTATTTGTAAGCGGTTGCCCACCTGGGAGCGCGCGATGTTGTACCCAGCGCTTGCTGACTCTCCCTCGAATCAACTTTGAGTACAACACCATCTATGCCGTAGTCCAGGCTGCTACGCTTTTCGCCGTATTCGCGAATGAAATAATCAACCTCGTCGTGGCTTCGCACCACTCGTGTATAGGAGGAGGTGGGGAGTCCCCAGCTAGCGATGAGCTCGTACCACTCGTGCTGGGAATGTGGGGTGCGCTGCGAGCCCTCAAAAACGCCTATACCGTGACACACCATGGCAAGAGGCCTCTTCGCGGTTTCAGCCGCATCTTTTTGGCGAAGCGACCCGGCAGCGGCGTTGCGCGCATTAACAAACTGTTTGAGTCCAGCCTCGGCTCGCGCGCTGTTGTATTCCTCGAAATCCTTAGTGGGAAAGAAAATTTCCCCGCGCACCTCCACCCGCTCGGGCACGTTTTCGCCACTGAGCTGGGCTGGCACTTTCTTAATGGTGAGGACGTTCGCGGTGACATCCTCACCAACGCTTCCGTTACCACGGGTTGCCGCGCGTTGTAGCTTGCCATTCACGTAGAGGATTGAAACGGCAAGGCCGTCTACTTTAACCTCTGCGGTCATTGGCATGGTTTGCACGCCCAGTGCATTCATACAACGGTCCATCCACGCGTGGGCTTCTTCTACAGAGAACACGTCATCCAAAGAGAGCATCGGTATCTCGTGAGTGACCTTGCTGAAAGCATCGGATGCAAAGCCGCCAACCGATTGGGTAGGAGAATCTTGAGTTTGAAGAGATGGATACTGCCGCTCAAGATCCTCCAGCTCGCGGTACAGCGCGTCGTATTCAGCGTCGGCGAGCGTGGGGGAGTCTTCCTGATAGTACGATCCACGCGCCTGCTCAATAATCTCTACGAGCTCACCCCACCGCTCGCGGGCACGCTCACTGGGCGTCCCGCCTTCACTTGTGGTTTTTGGGGTTTTCTGTGAGAACTCGCCGGATTCGTCGCGGCCGCTCAGTGGTTCCAACGTGCTTTCAGTCATGCCCTAATTCTTACCTCAAACCACGGACATAGAAACCGGTAACCACTCATCCCTTATTCACAGGCGAATGAAGTGAAGCAGTTTCCCCAGCTGTGAAAGACCTTCTGGCCTTGGCCGTTAGCGCAGGCTTGAGTGTAAGCGTGAATGATCTGCTCTCTTCCCCGCTTCATGTGCTCTGCATTGCCGGTCCTGACGCTGGTTTAGGGTTCCCCGTGACCTCTAAACCGGTGATTATGGGCCGAAGTGGAGATGTGCAAGTGAAAGACCCACTCACTTCACGCAGACACTTGCAGGTGGACGGCATATACAGTCGTGGCGGTTTCGAGGTGGCGTTGCGAGATCTGGGTTCCGCGAACGGTTTCGCGGTCGGTAGAAAAGCCGCGCTACTGCCAGGGTTTGCTCGGTCGTGGGTTGTCTTGCGTTCAATAACGAGGACACCCGATAGTTCCAATGTGGATTTAGCTTCGGCAAAGGTGGCCCCTGGCCGGGTTTTCTCCGTGGGAGGCAACCTCTGGCAGGTTCGCTCGCGCCCTTCGACAATGAACTTACAGAAGGCGCTCGAATGGGGCGGAGCGCGGCCAATGAACAAGCGCGGGTTTCTCCTGCTGCTACCACTGCTTTCGTTGATTTGGCTGATAGGTCGCCTGTGGGGATGGCAAGCAGCAACCATGGTTGTTGTGCTGATGGCATTCGCGATCAGCTACGTTGTACTGGCGTTGCGAAGCCGACGTAAACCGCACTGTCGTTGGGGTATTCTGTACGGTCTTTCAATGCCTGCGCGGGGGCGAGCCGGCGCGGCAACTTCGTCGTCAGAAAAGGCGCCTTCTTGGGGTAGCTCGAAGGAGATGGAGATAGATTTTTCTGCGGCGCCGACATGGACGTCATGCAGCGTTCCCTTGTTGAGAAGGCTTCGCTATGTGCTCGGAAGGTTGCACTTCTCGCCGGGCGCGGTGGTATCGGTTCGTCTAGGTGAGTCGCTCGCTTTGTCAGATGGGAAAGAGTGGGCGCCGTGGGTACTGTCTCAAGCACTCGTATACGCGCGAGAAAACGGTATTGACGCCCAGGTCCTAAGGCAATCCCAAAGCGTGTTGAGGGACGAGGATGGGGCGGCTCTACTCACAGTTTTGACCGCCTCGGAACACGTGGCAGACCATCGCGTCGAATGCCCGCCGGGAGTTCCACTGCGTCCGGTGTTACCAGTCCGCGAGGGAGTATCTGAGGCGCAGATACCAACTCGCGTGCTCGTTGAAGATTTGCCAGCGCCGATAGCCGGGCCAGATCTGTCGGTTCCGATTGGAAGTAGCGAGGCCGGAATAGAGTTCGTGGATTTGGTGAAGGACGGGCCCCACGCCCTCGTGGCTGGAACAACAGGGTCGGGAAAATCAGAGGCGCTTCGCACGTGGATCGTGCAGATGTGCCGCAAGAAGGACCCGTCGAAGTTACGGCTGGTATTGATCGACTACAAGGGAGGGGCGACATTTCGTGATCTAGCGCAGCTACCTCACGCCGAGCAGCTCCTCACAGACCTGGCTCCCGATGACACAGCGCGGGCGATAGCCGGGTTAGATGCGGAATTGCGGGCGCGCGAGGAAGCTCTCGCGGCGCGCCAATTCGTAAGTGTTGACCAGTGGGAGCAGCTAAGCCCAAATGACTGTCCGGCGCGCATTGTGTGCCTGATTGATGAGTTTCGCGCGATGATTAGGACGCATCCGGAAACGCTTGAAAGCCTGGTGGATTTGGCGGCTCGAGGGCGCTCGCTGGGAATGCATTTGATTGCGGCAACGCAAAGTCCGGGCGGTGTGGTTACTCCGTCAATGCGCGCAAACCTGACCCTTCGCGTCTGTCTGCGTACGGCCAGCGTGGCTGATTCTCTGGAGATGGTGGCAAGTGGTGCGGCTTCCGAGCTGCCACGAGTGCCGGGCCGCGCAGTGGTGGACGCTGGTTCAATAAAAGAGGTGCAGTGGGCTTACTTGTCGCATTTGGAATCGAACCTGGGGGCGCTTCAAGAAACCGTCAGCGAGGGCGCGGTGCCTGCGCTTTGGCGGCCTCGGCTTCCCGAGCTGGTTTCACCAGGTTTCAGTGCAGATTTGGCGCGCGAGGTCGATTCGCCAAGTGTCGGCCGTGAAGGTGGTCCGATTATTGGGTGGCTGGACGACGTTGCGGGCAGGACATATCGGCCGCTGCGGCTGGAGGAGGAGAAAATCGCGGTCGTCACCGACGAGGGGGAGCTGTTAGAAAAGATAGCAAGTGCGTGCGGGGCGCTATATATACCGGCGCAGCAGCAACAGGTGTTTGAAGCGCTCCATCAGATGGATTTCGCCGCGCGCAAGCGAGTACCCGTGGTGGTTGCGGATTTAGGCGCACTGCTTCGCGCCATTGATGACTTAGGCTTTGCTCAAGGTCAAGAATGGTTGCGTGAGTGGATGGAACGTGCAGCAGGGGTTGTGGCACGGGTTAGCGCTGACGATTATTCATTGGTGAGGACGTGGCGGCGAAGCCTCGTGAAGGTGACTGCACAACAGGCTCGAGGTATGGGGCTGGTGCGGACAGGAGCTAAGGGTTTAATCGCTCACTCATGGGGCGGGTTTGAGGGCGCCGCGGTCAGCATTGTGGATTCGGAAGGCGCCGCCATGCTGGAGGTGGTGCGTCCGATCAGCCCCGCAGAAAGCATATTGACCCGCGTACAGAAGGGTGCTCTTTCGACCGGAGGTAAAGTGCTCTTGGCGCATGAGGGCAACTCAGATGAGCGCGTATGGTTGTTGGGTGAGTGCCCGCCTGATCTGAAAAATCAGGTCCTATTCGAGGCGGCGAGGAGCGGTCGTGAGGTAGTGGAGGTGAATGAGACGGTCTTGCTTTCTGGTGGATATCAGCCAGTGAGGGGTGAGGTTTCGGTGGTGGGCAGGCTTGCGAGGCACGTTCTACGCGCGGCATCACTACCTCTGTTTGTGAAGCTCGGTGCAGCGGAGAACGCAGTGTATTGGGCGGGTTGTTGTGAGGTGTGGTACAGAATCGATGCGCCTGCGCGTTAACGTGACTATTTGCACACGGTTCTAAAGTGTGAAACGTTTCCATAACCCTTGTGTAACTTTGCCCGGTAGGTGAGACTAAATAGCGTCATTGAAATGTTGTTTGTGTTCGCGGGGTTTGCCTGCGGTGTCGCTCTTTAGGAGTATTGATGGATTGGCGTAGTCGCGCGGCGTGTCTGAGTGTTGACCCGGAACTGTTCTTCCCGATCGGTAACACTGGTCCCGCAATTGCGCAGGCGGCAGAGGCAAAGCAAGTTTGTGCTACTTGCGAGGTGCAGCAGGTGTGCTTGCAGTGGGCGCTGGAAAATAACCAGGACGCCGGTGTTTGGGGTGGCATGAGCGAAGACGAGCGCCGCACGCTGAAGCGTCGCCGCGCTCGGGTGCGCCGCGCTAGCTAGTCGTTTTAGTTTTCGAGGAGGGGCCCAACCAGTTGGTTGGGCCCCTCCTCTTGCTTGTTCCGCCTCGTCTATATTGGGCTTGAGCCGATCAGAGTAGGGCTTGAGCCCGCTAGATTCGAGCGGACTTGGATGCCTAGATGAGTACGCCCAGCGGTTTGAGGAGTTGTTCAACGCCTCGCGTGATCATTGATCGGGCGCGCCACTCTTCTTCGCGAAGCTTGGATGCAGTGCTGAGGTCGTTTTCGAAGATTGTTTCCATTTGCGCTGCGTGTTCGTCGGACCAGGTTTGGACGTTAATTTCGTAGTTCCCAAACATTGAGAGCCGGTCGATGTTTGCGGTGCCGACTGTGGACCAGCGTCCATCAACGGTTGCGGTTTTTGCGTGGATCATGGCGTGTTCGTATTGCCAGATTTCGATGCCAGCACTGATTAGGTCGTCGTAGTATGCGCGAGAGATCCAGTCTGCAACCACGTGGTTTGAGCGTTTGGGTACAAGCACTTTGACTTTGACTCCGCGTTTTGCCGCGTCAACTAGAGAGGCGAAGATTTCGCGGTCGGGGATGAAGTATGCGGATGTGATGAATGCGTGGTCGTTGGCGCGTTCGAGGGCGTCGATGTAGAGGCCTCGGATAGGGAAGAGCATCTTGTTCGGCTGGTTGAGGGCCGCGTAGATGGAGGAGTTCCACGCGCGTGCTCCTTGGTCGGGGAGTTTGGGCATGTGGTTCCAGCGTTTCGCGTTCCAGTAGTCGACGAACGCCATTTCGAGTTCCCACACGGCTGGTCCTTGGATGCGCACGTGGGTGTCTCGCCATTCTGTTTCGTAGAGCGTTCCTATGTTGTAGCCGCCGATGAATCCGATTTCGCCGTCGGTGACAAGGACCTTGCGGTGGTCTCGTCCGGTTTTTCGCGGGTCGAGGGTGATTACACCGGAGCGAATGGCGGGCAGGATGATGACGTGGAGGTTGGGGTGTTTAGGGAAGTGTTTGAAGGCGGGGTTGACTACGAGGTTGCCGAAGCCGTCGAAGGCGCAGAAGACTTGTACGCCTCGGTGTGCAGCGCGGATGAGTGCTTGTTTGAAGCGCTGACCGACTTTATCTGATTTCCAGATGAAGGTTTCGAAGTAGATGTAGTCGGTGGCGTTCTCGATCGCTTCGAGCATGTCGGAGTATAGGGAGCGGCCCTCCGTGTATGTGCGAATGGTGTTATCACCTAGGTTTGTATCTAGCGGGGGGAGGGCGGGGAAGCCGCCGCCTCCGGGGGCGCGACGTTTACGGACTTCGTCAACGGCTGTGAGCGTGACGGCCGCTGCGATTTGTGCGCTTACGGTGGTGATGCCGGCAATTTTGGCGACCCGTAGTGCTTGGCTCGCATTGAGTAGGTTCTTCCCGCGTTTCCTCATGTCTTCACTCTAATGCAGGCCTGAGGCCGGCGCGGCTCGCCGCATCAGGTAACCGCTTATCTACGTGCCCGACCCAAACTGCCCTGCCCGCGGCGCTTTCTCCACGTGCCCGACCCAAACTGGTACCTAAATCTGCTACCCAATTCGCATCCGTGAGGGGAAGTGGCAAAAAGTAGGGTTAGTTTTGCCGGTTTGGGTCTGAATACCGTGTGAGGCTGCCGGTCTTGCTGCATCCGAGAGGGGAAGTGGCAGAATAGGCCGCCGGTTTTGCTCCTTTGGGTCGGAATCGTGTTTTCCCCGCAATCCTGCCATTTTTGCTCTTGTTGCGGATTTTTTTGGACAGGTTTCGCATCTGTGTTTTTGTGGGTTTTATACTGAGCGCATGTCGAATATTTCTAGGGAAGAAGTCGCCCGTATTGCAAAAGTGGCTCATATTGTCCTGACCGATGAGGAGACGACCGGGTTCGCTCGTGATCTTGGTGCGTTGGAGGAGCGTTTGGAGCGCCTCGCAGCGTGGGAGACGCAGGGCATTGCGGAGACGGTTAATCCGATTCCTTTGGTGAACGTGTGGCGTGATGACGAGGTTGGTCAGACGCTGGATCGTGAAGAGGTTTTGGCGCAGGCGCCTGCGGCTGAGGATGGCATGTTCCAGGTTCCGCAGATTTTGGGTGAGGAGTAATTATGGCGAAGTCTGATTTGGTTTTCCGCTCGGCGCTTGAGCTCGCGCAGATGTTGCGTGAGGGCGAGGTTTCGTCGGTTGAGGTCACTCGCGCGATGCTGGATCGTATTGCTGAGGTTGATCCGGTGGTGAATGCTTTCCTGTTTGTTGATGAGGAGGGCGCACTTAAGACGGCTCGCGAGGTGGATGAGGCTCGCGCGGCGGGCGAGCAGTTGCATCCTCTGGCGGGTGTGCCGATTGCTCTGAAGGATAACGTTGTGACTCGGGGCGTGCCAACAACGGCTGCGTCGAGAATATTGGAGGGCTGGGTTCCTCCGTATGATGCGACGATTGTCGAGAAGATTAAGGCCGCGAAGCTTCCCATCGTGGGTAAGACGAATATGGATGAGTTTGCGATGGGTAGCTCAACCGAGCATTCGGCTTTTGGACCAACGCATAATCCGTGGGATTTGGAGCGCATTCCGGGTGGTTCCGGTGGGGGTTCGGCGGCTGCGGTGGCGGCGTTTATGGTGCCGCTTGCGATTGGTTCGGATACGGGTGGTTCGATCCGTCAGCCTGCTGCAATGACGGGCACGGTTGGTGTGAAGCCGACGTATGGTGCAGTGTCGCGTCAGGGCATTATTGCTCTTGGGTCCTCGCTGGATCAGGCGGGCCCGGTGGCACGTACGGTGGCGGACGCCGCGGCGTTGCAGGATGTTATTGATGGTTTTGATGATCGCGACGCCGTGTCGTTGGATTATGCGTGGCCGTCGATGGAGGAGGCCGCCCTGGCGCCTGCGAAGGCAGGGGATCGCCCGTTGGAAGGCGTGAAGCTTGGCGTGGTTAAGCAGCTGTCTGGTGACGCGTATGAGGACGACGTGGTGGCAAGCTTTGAGTCCACGCTCGAGTTCTTGAAGGGCAAGGGTGCGGAGGTTGTGGAGCTTGATCTTCCGCTCCTTGGCATTGCTTTGGATGCGTACTACGTGATTATGCCGGCTGAGGCCTCGTCGAACCTCGCTAAGTTTGACGGCGTTCGGTATGGTTTGCGCGCTGAGCCAGAGCCCCCGGTCACATCGGAGCGTCTGATTGCGGCTAGCCGAGGTGAGGGTTTTGGCTCCGAGGTGAAGCGTCGCATTATTTTCGGTACGCGAATGCTGTCGAAGGGCTTTTTCGATAAGTATTTTGTGCAGGCGATGCGCGTGCGTACGCTCCTGCAGGAGCAGTTGATGGAGGCGTTTGAGTCTGTTGACGTGATTGTGTCGCCAACTTCGCCGACCACGGCATTTAAGCTTGGCGAGAAGGTGGATGACCCGACGCTCATGTATTTGAGTGATATTACGACTACACCTGCGAACTTGGGTGGTATGCCGGCGATGTCTGTGCCGTCTGGTGTTGCTCATGGTCTTCCGGTTGGTTTCCAGGTGACTGGCCCGGTGCGGGGTGACGATGTGATGTACCGCGTGGCGGCTGTGGTTGAGTCGCAGGAGGATGTGGCGCATAAGAACCCGATGATTGAGGGCGTGGATGGTGTAGTTCGCGAGGGAGAGGATCGTTAGGTCATGGACAAGTTGATGAAGTACAGCGAGGCTGTGGAGAAGTTTGACCCGGTTTTGGGTCTTGAGGTTCACGTCGAGCTGGGTACGAAGACGAAGATGTTTGACCAGTCACCGAATGAGTTTGGTGGCGATCCGAACACGAACATTGCGCCAGCTTCGATTGGTTTGCCGGGTGCTTTGCCGACGATTAATAAGACGGCGATCGAGTGGGCTATCCGTCTAGGGCTTGCTTTGAATTGTGAGATTTCAGAGGTGAGCCGGTTCGCTCGTAAGCATTACTTCTACCCGGATTTGGCGAAGGCCTACCAGATTTCGCAGGCTGCGGTTGCGGTTGCGCATAACGGCTGGGTGGATGTTGAGCTGGATGATGGCGATACATTCCGGGTCGAGATTGAGCGTGCTCACGTGGAGGAGGACGCTGGTAAGAACACGCATATTGGTTCGGAGGATGGTCGTATTCAGGGTGCGGCATACTCACTGGTGGACTTTAACCGTTCGTCGGTGCCTCTGATCGAGATCGTGACGAAGCCGATCGAGGGGGCGGGTGCTCGCGCTCCGGAGATCGCGTCTAAGTATGTGCAGGCGTTGCGTGATATTGCGAGGGCACTCGGCGTTTCTGAGGCTCGCATGGAGCGCGGTAATCTGCGTGCGGATGTGAACGTGTCGCTTCGTGAGACTCCGGATTCGCCGCTTGGTACGCGCACCGAGACAAAGAATGTGAACACGTTCCGCGGTATTGAGAAGGCTGTGCGTTATGAGATCTCTCGCCAGGCGCAGGTTCTTGCTGATGGCGGCGAGGTAGTGCAGCAGACGCGTCACTTCCATGCGGAGGATGGCACAACCTCGGCGGGCCGTGATAAATCGGATGCGGAGGACTACCGCTACTTCCCGGATCCGGATCTGGGTCCGATTGTGGCTAGCCCGGAGTGGGTTGAGCGTTTGCGCGGCGAGCTTCCGGAGCTCCCGGCTGTGCGTCGCCGTAGGTTGCGAGACGAGTGGGGCTTCTCTGATCTGGAAATGCGCGATGTGGTGAACGCAGGCGCTATGGATTTGATTGAGGATACGGTGTCGGCTGGCGCCTCCTCCGCTGCGGCTCGTAAGTGGTGGATGGGTGAGCTGTCCCGTGTTGCCCGCGAGGCGGAGGTTGAGCTCGAGGAGCTCGCGGTGACCCCGGTTCAGGTGGCCGAACTTCAGGTGTTGGTTGATGACGGCAAGATTAACGACAAGCTTGCCCGCCAGGTGCTTGAGGGCGTCCTGGCTGGCGAGGGAGACCCCGCTGAGGTTGTGGATGCCCGCGGCTTGGCCGTGGTGTCCGACGATGGTCCTCTGATCGCGGCTGTGGAGGCCGCGATGGCTGATAACCCGGATGTCGTGGAGAAGATCCGCGGCGGCAAGATGGCCGCTATCGGCGCTTTGATGGGCCCGGTTATGAAGGCAACGCGAGGTCAAGCTGACGCGAAGCGCGTTCGTGAACTAATCATGGAGCGTATTTAAGATTCGCGAGGAGGTCGCTAGCTTGTGCGTTAGCGGCTGACTGGGGGGATTCCTGAAGAGGGAATCCCCCCTGTTTGTTGTCAGTACTGACCGAATGTCAAGGTGCGCCAACTCACGCGCTCGAAATTTGATTCTGGATTAGGGAAGTGACTAATTTGGTCTCGGTCCTGATCGGAGCGATCCGACTGGATGAACTACAAGGTAGTGCGGATCACAAAAAGTCAGTTGACAAGGGATTCAAAACCTACTAAAGTAGATTCTCGGTTCCGCAACGAAGCAAGTAGTTGAAACGGAACCTTTTTCAACGCTTTTCGTAGATTTCCCGAAATGTTTGGACTCATAACTGAGACCAAATGGTGAGAAAAACGATCGTGTGGGTGTTGTTTGTGAACTCGATAGTGTGTTTTTTTGTTTTGTCCTTTTTTTGTTTTGTTTTGTTTTTGTTTTTTGGTTGGGATCGCTGGGCTGGCTTGTTTGGGTTGGTTCTGGTTTTTCTCTTTTTGTTTTTGTTTGGAGAGTTTGATCCTGGCTCAGGACGAACGCTGGCGGCGTGCTTAACACATGCAAGTCGAACGGGATCCAGGGCGTTTTTTACGTTTTGGTGAGAGTGGCGAACGGGTGAGTA
>NZ_LT632545.1 GCF_900119695.1 Actinomyces urinae | reverse complement strand
ACGTGTTACTCACCCGTTCGCCACTCTCACCAAAACGTAAAAAACGCCCTGGATCCCGTTCGACTTGCATGTGTTAAGCACGCCGCCAGCGTTCGTCCTGAGCCAGGATCAAACTCTCCAAACAAAACAAAAAGAGAAAAACCAG
Source organism: Actinomyces urinae (assembly GCF_900119695.1). Taxonomy (GTDB): domain Bacteria; phylum Actinomycetota; class Actinomycetes; order Actinomycetales; family Actinomycetaceae; genus Gleimia; species Gleimia urinae. Next base: position 111,264 of record NZ_LT632545.1, on the reverse strand, counting down.
AACCAACCCAAAACCAGGCCAGCCCAGCGATCCCAACCAAAAAAACAAAAACAAAACAAAAAAGGACAAAACAAAAAACACACTATCGAGTTCACAAACAACACCCACACACACTCATCCCAAGAAAAATCGTAGGGAAAGAAGTGAGGTGTAACGCCGTTTCTGAGTTTTCACTGCTTGAAACAGCTTCTCCAGCTTACCAGGTTGCAATCACTTGTCAAGATTCCTGACGCGGATCACACTTCTTAGAAGCAGGCCACGAGGCTTTTGGGCTTTGCCATCTGTCTCGCAACGAGTCTCAACTCTACACATTCACTTTGGGCCGGTCAAACGAATCTTCGGTGACTCCCACCACACGCATAGTTTGGGCCGAGATTGTGGGACATACTTGTCCGCCCTACAATCCCGGCCACCAGGTCAGACTGCCTACTTGGCAGGACGCACTACTGCGAGATTTCGCCTGCCCTTACGGATCAAAACGGTCCCATCTGCCAAGGCGTCCTCGGCGCTAATAGTCTGGTCTTCACTCTCGACACGCTCATTATTCAGGTATGCGCCGCCGGAGGACACGGTTGTGCGTGCGGCTCGCTTACCCTTTTCCAAACCGGCTGCAACCAGAGCGTCCACGATCGTCGCCTCACCAAAGTTGACCTCACCTGCCGGCAACTCCGACGTAGCCGCAGACAAAGTGGCTGCATCAACCTTCTTCAAGTCGCCGCTACCCCACAGAGCCTCGGTAGCTTCCAATACGCGCTGCAAGGTTTCCTCACCATGAACCAGCTTGGTAACCTCAGCCGCAAGAGCCTTTTGTGCCTCACGCTTATACGGGGCATCCTCCACTGTCTTCTCGAGACGCTCGATTTCCGGGCGATCTAGGAATGTGAACACCTTCAAAAAACGCACCACATCAGCATCATCCACATTCAGCCAGAACTGGTAGAACGCGTACGGCGACAACATGTCCGGATTCAGCCAGACGGCCCCACCCTCTGATTTACCAAACTTTGTGCCATCCGCCTTCGTGATGAGTGGCGTGGTCATTACGCTGACCTCCACGTCCTCCACCTTGCGAATCAAGTCGAGGCCGCCAACCAGGTTGCCCCACTGATCATCACCGCCAGTCTCAAGCGTGCAACCGTAACGACGGTAAAGCTGCAGGTAGTCATTGGCCTGGAGGATCTGGTAGGAGAACTCCGTGTAAGAAATGCCTTCCTTAGAGCTCAGGCGCCGGGCAACCGCGTCTTTCGAGAGCATAGTTCCCATCCGGAAGAACTTGCCCAAATCACGGAGCAAGTCAATCGCGGATAGCTCTGACGTCCAATCCAAGTTGTTCACCATTAGTGCAGCGTTCTCGCCCTCGAAATCGAGGAAGCGTGAAATCTGCTTCTTCAGGCTCTCTACCCAGCCTTCAACAACCTCTCGGGGCTGCAAAGTGCGCTCACCCGACATGCGCGGATCGCCAATAAGGCCAGTTGCACCGCCAACCAAAGCCAAAGGACGATGCCCCGCGAGTTGCAGGTGGCGCATCAAAATCAACTGGACCAAATGTCCGTGATGCAACGAAGGTGCAGTTGGATCGAAACCGCAATAGAAAGTAACCGGTCCCGAAGATAGTTCCTTACGCAACTTATCTAGATCGGTGTGCTGACGGATCAAACCCCGCCACTGCAGATCATCAATTAGATCGGCCACTTCTATTCCTTCCAAATAACAACAATTTCCGATGGCATTCTAAGCCACTGTCACAATTCTTCACTATTTTTCATCTTTTGGCTAACGTGTTCCTATGGCGAGAAAAGGGAACCGCATCGGCAACACCGACAGGCGTAGCACGATTCTGAGAAAGTTAGAAAGCTCGGACGCTCCTATTTCCGCCACCGCATTTGGAGACCTGCTTGGCGTGACCAGGCAAGTCATCGTCAAAGATGTTGCCCTCTTGCGCGCCGAAGGCGTCCCCATCTTTTCAACCAATCGTGGATACCTGCTGATTCGCCCGGTCCAGCCACCTCGACGCGAATTCAAAGTTCGCCACGACTACGGCGAAACCAAAACAGAACTGGCGCTAATTATCGAGTATGGCGGACGCGTGCTGGACATCAAGATCGATCACCCGCAGTACGGAGAAATCAGAGCCGATCTAAACGTCGTATCACCCAAGAGCTTGAAAAACTTCCTGGAAAGCTTTGAACGGCCCCAACGTCTCTCTCGACTCACTGACGGCTACCACAAGCACACGGTCGAAGCCGATAGTGAAGAAACACTCGACGCGATTGAGGCGGCGTTAGGCGAACAAGGCTTCTTGTCCGAGCCCAAGCAATAATCCGAATTTGGGATAACCCAACGCTCTGATAACGTCTACCTGAGTGTATATACAGTAGCGCTTTGGAGATGGGCGATGAAAATCCCAAATAGGGTAAAAACCTCGGCAAACCGATTCTTTATCGACGGCCTCACCGGCATGGCACACGGCCTTTTTGCCACCCTAATCATTGGCACAATTATGGTTTCAGTTGGAAACCTACTCCCCGATGCCGTTGGAAAACCACTGGTACTCATGGGATCTATCGCTTCGGTTCTAACTGGCGCGGGCATCGGTATCGGTGTCGCACACCGGCTACATGCCAGCACCTATGTACTCGCGGGCACCGGAGTTGCGGGCATGGTTGGCGCCCACGCGGGCAAAATCCTCGACGCTGGAGTAGTAGACGGCCTCACCATGCAACTGCTCGGCCCCGGAGAGCCTCTTGGAGCCTTTCTTGCCTCGTTCGTAGCCGTTGAAATCGGCCGGGCAGTGTCCGGGAAAACTCCCGTGGACATCCTCGTGACACCGTTTGTAACAATCGTTTCCGGATCACTACTTGGACTTCTCATTGGTCCTCCAATCTCAGCCATGATGCTAAGCCTTGGAGACATCATCAACTGGGGCACCATGCATCGCCCCTTCACAATGGGAATCATCGTTTCCGTGGTCATGGGCATCATCCTCACTCTGCCCATCTCGTCCGCCGCGCTATCGATCATTCTTGGACTATCCGGCCTCGCAGCCGGAGCAGCAACCGTTGGAACCTCCGCGCAAATGGTTGGGTTCGCCGTGGCCTCATACCGCGAAAACAAGATTTCCGGCCTCATCTCCCAAGGCCTTGGAACATCGATGTTGCAAGTACCCAACATTTTGCGCCATCCCCAAATCTGGATCCCGCCGATCCTCACTTCGGCCATTCTCGGCCCCATCGCCACAACTGTCTTCCACATGGAAAGCAACGCTGCCGGCGCAGGGATGGGCACCTCCGGCCTAGTCGGCCAAATCATGACTTGGACCGTCATGTCCGAAACCACGAACCCTGCGACACTTCTGGCACTCATCGTTGGACTCCACTTTGTTGCTCCCGCGCTACTAACGCTAGGCTTTTCCGAAATCATGCGTAAACGAGGGTGGATCAAACCCGGGCAAATGAAGCTGCCCTAATGCACACCCGTGCGGGCAGGTGTAACAATGAAGCATGCGTAAAAGGATTGTTATAGGCGGTGCGAGCGGCTTTGTTGGCACCGCACTACAAAATGAACTGAAGAACGGCGATTGGGAAGTCACTCGCTTAACGCGTAGCGAACCGGGGCCTGGCGAAGTGCGCTGGCACCCCGACGCCTACGACATCACTCCTCAGGATCTCGCGGGCGTTGATGCTGTGGTTTGTCTTAACGGCGCGCCGCTCGCACGCTGGCCCTGGACGCACGCATACAAGCATGAGCTGGTGAACTCGCGGCTAAAATCAGTCAAAACACTGGCCGACGCTATTAACTCCCTACCAGAATCTCAGCGCCCCAAAACATTCCTCACCGGCTCCGCGGTGGGCTACTACGGCTCGCGCGATAATGAAGTGCTGGAAGAGGACTCACAGCCGGCTGCCGACTTTCTTGGCGGACTATGCCAAGTATGGGAGCGAGAATCTCGGCGCGCCAAAGTGGAGCGCGTCGTGAACATTCGCACCGGCCTCGTCCTGGAAGACGGCGGAGGCATGCTCCATGCCCTCGAACCCCTTTTCAAAACATTCCTCGGCGGTCGCCTGGGCGACGGGAGGCAATGGATGCCCACCATCTCACTACGCGACCACGTGCGCGCGGTGCGGTTCCTGTTAGAGAATCCGCAACTGGAAGGCGCGTTTAACCTCACCGGACCAAATCCATGCACAAACGAGGAGTTCACAGCCGGGGCAGCCGCACATTACCATCGCGTCCCCGGCCCTCCTGTGCCCGCGTTCGCCCTGCGCATGGTACTTGGCGACATGGCTGTGCTTGCTACCTCTTCACAATACGCCGTACCAACAAGGCTTCTTGAAGCAGGCTTCCAGTTCAAGGACGAGACCTTGCAGGAGCAACTGCAAAGTTCTACTTCCATTAGGTAAAACGAATCGGGCGGGCCCGCGGAAATATCGCGGGCCCGCCCGACTCTTAGAACAGCGTTAGCTAGATAGCGAGGCGACGCCGAAATTGTGCAACCTTTTGCTCCAACTCGGCCTTCTGCTCACGCACCCGTATTGGAGCCGTACCTGACCGACCGGCACGGGCCGCAACCGAACCCTGCGCAGAAAGTACGCTACGAACATCAGGAGTTAAAGCCTCGTGGATTCCGGCGAACTCCTCATCCGACAGATCCCACAGCTCCCGGTCAGTCGAATCCGCAAGCGCCACGCAGCGCCCGGAAATCTCGTGCGCATCACGGAACGGTACACCCTTCTTCACCAACCACTCCGCGATATCAGTTGCCAGCGAGAAACCGCGAGGAGCCAGATACTCCATGCGATCAGTGTGAAGCGTCATCGTCTGGATCATCCCGGTCATTGCTGGCAAGAGGACATCGAGCGTATCGATCTGATCGAAAACGGGCTCCTTATCTTCTTGCAAGTCGCGATCATACGCGAGCGGAAGCCCCTTCAAAACCGTCATCAAACCAGTTAGGTCACCAATCATCCGACCCGACTTACCACGCGCGAGCTCTGCAATATCCGGATTCTTCTTCTGCGGCATAATCGACGATCCCGTCGAAAACGAATCATCGAGTGTCACGTACCCAAACTCGACCGTGTTCCAAATGATGATTTCTTCCGCCAAACGCGACAGGTTCACACCAATCATCGCCGCGATGAAAGAAAACTCGGCGGCCACGTCACGCGCGGACGTGGCGTCAATCGAGTTCTCACAAACCTCGTCAAACCCAAGTTCTGCGGCGATATTGGCCGGATCCATCCCCAGCGTATTACCCGCAAGCGCACCCGCACCGTAAGGGGACTTCGCAGCGCGCTTATCCCAGTCAGAAAGGCGCTCTAAATCCCGGATCAGTGGCCACGCATGCGCCATCAGATGATGGGCAACGAGGACGGGCTGGGCGTGCTGCATGTGGGTACGCCCTGGCATGATTGCCTCACCTGCCTCACCAACCTGATGCAAAATAGCATCCACGAGGTCGAGCACTCGGCCCGACAGGTGCTTTGCCTCATCACGCAAGTACATGCGGATTAGTGTGGCGATCTGGTCATTTCGAGAACGCCCCGCACGCAACTTGCCACCCAGCTCGCTTCCGGCACGTTCTAGTAAGCCCCTCTCCAGTGCGGTATGCACATCCTCATCACCGGGTTGCGGAGCGAAACGGCCGCTCGCTACGTCCTCATCGAGTGAGGAAAGCGCCGCTAGCATGGCGTCAAGCTCTGCTTCGGTGAGCAGGCCGACTCGGCCAAGCTCCCTCGCATGTGCTTTCGAACCAGCAATATCCACGCGGGCTAAGCGCCAATCAAAATGGGTAGAAACCGAAAGCGCATCCAACGCCTGCGCGGGCGCGCCGGTGAACCTACCTCCCCAAAGACTAACGTTGTCGTTTGACATATCCCCTACTTGGTTGCCTCGAACGCGTCACCGTGCTCAAAACGAACGTCGCGGGCGGCGGCGAGCTTAGAGCTTAGGCCGTAGATCTCAATGAATCCGCGAGCGTGGGACTGGTCAAATGTGTCACCCGTTTCATAGGTGGCCAAGTTAAAGTCATACAGCGAGGTATCGGACTTGCGTCCCGTTACCGTCACGCGGCCACCGTGCAGGACGATACGCACATCGCCGGACACGTAGCTTTGCGTGTGATCAATGAAAGCGTCGAGAGACTGCTTGAGCGGCGAGAACCACTGTGCCTCGTAAACGAGTTCACCCCAGCGCATGTCTACCCGGCGCTTGTAGCGGTGCTGCTCTCGCTCAAGAGTGACGTTCTCCAGCTCCTGGTGAGCCTTAATTAACGTAACCGCGCCCGGGGCCTCGTAAATCTCACGAGACTTGATACCAACCATGCGGTCTTCAACGATGTCAATACGGCCAACGCCCTGCGCGCCGGCGCGCGTGTTGAGCTCTTGAATAATCTGCAGGGGCGTGAGCTTGCGGCCATCAATCGCCACGGGGATGCCCTTTTCGAACGTCAAGACGAGCTCGTCTGGAAGCGGTGGGTAAGTGGGGTCATCCGTGTAAGAGTAGACGTCCTTGGTGGGCGCATTCCACAGGTCCTCGAGGAAGCCTGTCTCGATGGCGCGGCCCCAAACGTTTTGGTCAATAGAGAAAGGGTTTGACTTGGTGGTCTCAATGGGCAGCTTATGTTTGTTGGCGTAGTCGATGGCCACGTCGCGAGTAAGAGCGAGATCACGAACCGGAGCAATACAATCCAAGTCCGGCGCAATCGAGGTAAACGACACTTCGAAACGGACCTGATCATTGCCCTTACCCGTACACCCGTGTGCCATAGTGGTGGCCCCAAACTCGCGGGCCGCCTTCACCAGGTGGCGCGAGATCAGCGGGCGAGAAAGCGCAGAGACAAGCGGATATTCGCCCTGGTAGAGACCATTCGCTTTCAAAGCCGGCATGCAGTAATCGTTCGCGAACTCATCACGCGCATCAGCCACGTAGGCTTCAACCGCGCCACAGTCCAGAGCACGCTGGCGAATCACCTCAAGATCCTCACCGCCCTGACCTACGTCAACGGCAACGGCAATAACTTCTGCGCCTGTACGCTCCCCGATCCAGCCGATCGCAACAGAGGTATCTAGACCGCCCGAGTAGGCTAGAACAATCCGGTTTTTCTTACTCATTTATTTTCTTCTTTCTGTAGCTCTTGGCTGGAAGTTTTAATGCCTTCCGCATATTTCAGTAGCTTGTCGCAGTACGCCTGCGCGGCCTCATCCGACACGCATACGACGATAATCGTGTCATCTCCTGCAACGGATCCAAGTACCGTTTCATCCCTCGAAAAGTCGATAGCCGAACCGAGGAGGTTCGCAGCTCCCGCCGGGGTACGAAGCACCACCAAGTTGTTTGCCGTAGCTCCACCTACCAGCAGGTCCTGGCACCAGCGCTGCAGCTTCTGTTCCGCGCCTTCCTCGCCCCACTCCACCGGTCGCTGTGGATTAGCCAACGCATAAACCTGACGTCCGTCCGCGCCTCTAACCTTCGTTGCCCGCACTTCCAGCAGATCACGCGAAAGCGTAGCTTGAGCAACGAAAATGCCCACCTTTTCTAACGCTTCACGAAGTTCCGATTGGGATGCGATCTGCCGGGTTGCGAGGATCTGTTCAATCGCTGCGTGGCGCCCAGCCTTCGAGGCTGGCGTGCGCGTGTTATCCGATTCTTTCACAGCTCTCCTTCGCTATAGCTTTTTGAAATAATGCCGGGCAAGGCCGCTGTGAACGCGCCTGCCTGCTCCCCGGTAAGTATCAGTGGTGGTGCTAACCGAATGGTTGTCGGATTTGCCGCGTTAATGATAAACCCGCTGTCTTGCGCCGCCTTAACAGCCATGCCGGCACGCGGTTCATCTAGCTCAATACCAATCAGCAGACCGCGGCCTCGAACCTGTTTAATATGCGGATTATTGAGAGCGCGGATGCTCTTCATCCATTGATCCCCCACGATTCGCGCATGTTCAAGGAGACCATCGGACTTGATCGTGCTTATTACCGCGAGCGCCGCGGCCGCGGCAACTGGGTTACCTCCAAACGTGGTTCCATGCATACCCGGCTTCAAAACCGCGCTTGCAACGGAAGACAAAGTTATCGTTGCACCGATTGGAACTCCCCCACCAAGTGCTTTTGCGAGGGTCACAACGTCTGGAACCACTCCGGTGTCATGGTGAGCCATCCACTGCCCGGTACGCCCCATTCCGGTTTGCACCTCGTCTACAACGAGGAGCGCGTTGTTTCGATCACACAAAGCTTGCGCCCGGGTCAAGAAATCACGCGGAATCTCGATTACTCCCGCCTCACCCTGAATCGGCTCGACAAAAATACCCGCAACATCACCTGGGGTAAATGCTTCATCCAGAGCGGTGGTTGTAGGCTCAATCCACTCGACGTTCGAGATGAGGGGCGCGAAAGGCTCCCTATAAGCCGACTTGTACGTAAGCGACAGAGCCCCGAGAGATCGGCCATGGAATGCGTTTTTTAATGCAAGAATGCGATTCTTACCAGTAGCGTTACCGTGCGCTTTTACGATCTTCAAGGCGGCCTCGTTCGCCTCTGTTCCCGAGTTTGAAAGAAACACTTTGGCTTGGCCAGATCCGCCCACGATCTCGCGCAGCGCTTCGCCCAGTTCGATTTGGGGCCTGGTTGCGAAGAAATTCGAGGCGTGCACCAGCGTGCGCACCTGCTTTTCAACCGCCTGCGCAATAGCCGGATGGGCGTGACCAAGTGCATTCACAGCGATTCCGCCCAGCAAGTCCATGTACTTGTTGCCATCCGCATCTTCCACGTACACGCCCTCCCCACGGGTCAACACCATCGCAGGAGTACCAAACACGCCGAGCATAGATTCCTCATAGCGGGCAAGCCAGTTTGAATCCACAGCTACCCCTCCTCGGTAATCATCGTGCCCACGCCCTCGTCGGTGAAAACCTCTAGGAGCATCGAGTGGGGAACACGTCCGTCAATCACATGAACCTGCTCAACGCCGCCTTCAAGCGCAGCCAAAGCGGCCTGCGCCTTCGGGATCATTCCCGCAGCAAGCGATGGCATCAACTCTTCGAGTTGCGCGCGGCTCATCCGATTAAGCAGCGAGGATTTATCTTCAAAGTCTTGGTAAATCCCCTCCACGTCCGTAAGCATAATGAGCTTTTGCGCTCCCACGGCCACCGCGATCGCCGCCGCAGCCGCGTCAGCATTCACGTTAAGCACATCGCCTGGAGAATCCTCATCAATCGCAATCGACGAGATCACCGGGATACGGCCATGACTAACAAGATCCTCTACAGGCGCTGGGTTTACCCCCGCCACGTCACCGACCTGCCCTAAATCTACCGGTTTACCATCAACGACCTGCACCTTGCGCCGTGCGTGTAACAGTGCGGCGTCCTCACCAGACAACCCCACGGCGGCGATCGAGCGTTCATTCAGGAGTGATACGAGTTCGCGCTGCACTTTTCCAGCCAGGACCATGCGCACCACCTCCATCACTTCAGGCGTTGTCACGCGAAAGCCACCCGCAAACGGGGCCTGCAGCCCTAGGCGATCCAGCATTTCGTTGATTTGTGGGCCGCCCCCATGCACCACTATTGGATGCACACCCCACGTATGTAAGAACGACACGTCCACCGCAAAAGCGCGTTGTAGCTGCGGCGAAATCATTGCATTACCGCCATATTTGATCACGACTTTGCGACCCGAATAACGCCGCAGCCACGGCTCGGACTCAAGCAAAATCTTGGTCTTATCCAATGCTGAAAGATCACTCATGATGTATATGCGCTGTTCTCGTGTACGTACGAGTGAGTCAAGTCCGTTGTGTAAACGGTTGCTGAACTATTGCCAGCACCCAGGTCGATCTCGATCTTGACCTCCTGGGATGCCGCCAAATCAAGCGATTCCTTCGGCTCACCTATACCGCCGTTCTTACAAATCATCACGCCATTGATTGAAACATTTACCTTGCCCGCGTCAAACGGAGCTATCCAGCTTGGAACCGTGCCTATCTGCGACAAAATGCGCCCCCAATTTGGGTCATTTCCAAAAATTGCGGTCTTCACTAAGTTTGAGCGAGACACCGCGCGTGCCACTTCCACTGCGGCCGCCTCACTACTCGCACCAATAACCGTGATGTCAACGAAATGCTCGGCTCCCTCCGCATCATCACGAAGCATTTTCGCAAGCTTTGCACAAGCCTGCTCCAATGCAGCAGCAAAAGTAGCCTCATCTGGCGTAATCCCCGATTCTCCTGAAGCGAGGGCTATCACCGTGTCGTTAGTGGACATGCATCCGTCCGTATCGAGGCGATTGAAACTCACCTGGACGGCGTGACGCAGCGCACTGTCAAGGGCTTCACTATCAACAACTGCGTCGGTCGTTATCACGCACAGCATGGTGGCAAGCGCAGGAGCGAGCATCCCCGCCCCCTTGGCCATACCTCCAACGCGCCACGCGTCCACCTCTATCTGGACCTCTTTTGGAACGGTATCGGTTGTCATGATTGCAGAGGCCGCGCTGGTTGCGCCCGATATGTCAAGGCCGCCCACCAGGCCTGGAATCGCCCGGGTGATCGACGCCGTATCAAGGTACTCGCCGATCACTCCCGTTGAACAAACCGCAATTTTTGCCTGGTCCACACCCGCGGCAAGAGAAAGCTCACTTACGCAAGCCTTCACATCCTTCAGCCCCTGTTCTCCCGTACACGCGTTAGCATTACCCGAATTGAGCAACACATGAGTAACCACGCCGTTTCGCATCTGTGCCCGCGAGAACTTAACGGGCTCTGCCTCCACACGGTTCGATGTAAAAACTGCCGCTGCTGCCGGGAAAGCTCCCTCGTTTACTACCAGAGCAAGATCTTTGCCTCCGGATGCTTTTAAACCCGCTGCGATTCCGGCTGCCACAAACCCCTTTGGAAAACAAACACCCGTGGACATCACAACACTCCGTTCATGTAGATGCCGAGGCACTCGTCAAAGCCAAACGCCGAATTAGCCGCTTGAACCGCAGCAGTTGCAGTGCCCTTGCCCAGATTGTCGACCGCCGCCATTGCCGTGAGAACACCTGTATCCGGGTTCACTCCCGCCCACACCTGCGCGCGGCCGGTTCCTACCACCGGGCCAGATTGAGGATAAGCCGGGGAAAGCTCAATCAGTTTCTCCGCGCCGTAGATGGCACTGTACGCCTCTTGCAATTCAGAATTGGACACACCATCCGTGGCAGCGTTCACCACTGCAACGATCCCTCGCGAAGTGGGAACGAGGATGGGAGTCATTTCCACCTCAATTTCGCCTGCCCCGCAAACCTGTAGATTTTGCACAATTTCGGGAATATGACGATGCTTTCCAACTGCTGAGTACGGCGCAATGTTGGAAAATGCGCTGGTTGCCATCAAATTTGGCTTGGGGCTACGCCCTGCGCCCGAATAGCCAACTGCAAGCGTAGCCACAATCGACCCGCTGGTAACAAAACCCGCAGCTACCGCCGGCATCATTGCAAGTGTTACCGCAGTAACGTTGCAACCGGGCACTGCCACAGCACGGGAGTTTCTCAAGATTTCGCGTTGGGTACCCGCCTTTTTCTGCTTCCCGGAAAGAATCGCGGCGGCCTCATCAGCGTGTACGAGTTCGGGCATCGCATAATCCCACGCCCGCATGTGCGGGCCGCCGTAGAACTTCTGCCAGAGCTCCTTTGACTTCAGGCGGTGATCCGCACCCGCATCGATCACCACTGGGCCGCCTTCCAGCGCGCCTGTAATATCTGCAGATTTACCATGCGGAAGGGCCACAAAAACTAGATCGAGAGACGAAAGAGACTCAACGTCGGAGGGTTGAATAATCTTGTCCGCCAAAGTTGGAATATGCGGGTTCAAATCACCAAACCGGGTACCCGCAGAAGAAGCAGCGGCGAGCACGCGGACATCAAAATGCGGGTGTTCACTCAGAATACGAGCAATCTCGCCCCCCGCGAATCCCGAGGCGCCAACAATTCCAACAGAAACACTCATGCGAATAACTATAACACTGAATGAATAGTTATCAACTAAGTGTTTGTATAGTGAATCCCCGGCCCAAAACGAGCCGGGGACGGTCTCAGCCGAGAGACTTTACATCTTTAGCAACGGAGCGCGCCCATCCACGAATGTCATCCCAATCGCGGAAGTCGCCTTCAACTGCGCCGCCAAGACGAGCAATCGTGCGTTCACGCAACGTCAGCTTAGACGGATCAAGACATCCTGAGAACTGCTTGTTCATCCGCGGTTGCACACCAATCTGGGTGGCTCCGACGCGAGCCGGATCCTTCACGAGTCCGGTGGGAACTGAAGACAGCCCCGCAGAGAACGTCCACAAATGCTTCTCAAACAGCTCCGCCTGATGCTCCTTCATGAAGGTACGCATCGACTCTTCCCACTGCGTCATGTGAACGGAAGAACCGAGCACTACACCGCCGTACTCAGAAATGTCCTTCGCGTCCGTAGCATTGACAATGTCTACGTCAACACCTTCGCTACGTAGTTCCTCGTAAATCGCATTGGCGATGTCACGGGTAGATCCGTGGCGAGATGCCCATACAACCAAAATCTTCATAGCTCTAGTTTGCCCTATTTTATGCCGATAGCACAGTTTGAGACGGGGAGTTCACACCACAAATCGAAGTGCGAACTCCCCGTGCAACCAGTTAGGCGCGCAGTTTTGCGCCAAGCTGGTTAGAAAGACGCGTGATTATCGCTTCCCTAACCTTCGCCGTCTCATCTGACTTCAGCGTGTGATCGGCTGCGCGCATACGCAATGCGAAAGCCAGCGATCGCTTACCTTCATCGATTTGAGAACCACGGTATTCGTCAAACAACTCCACGTCTTCAAGAAGATCTGATCCGGCCGCGTAGATCGCGTCAACCACCATCGAGACGGGAATATCCGCATCCAGCACAACGGCAATATCTTCCTTCACCACGGGGAAAGTTGAAACGGCAGAAACCGTAATCGGGTTGGCCGGCATTGCCTTGATCAACGCATCAAGATTTAGCTCAAGTGCGCCCGACCGTTTAGGCAGACCGTATTCCTTAACCACGGCCGGATGAAGCTCGCCCGCGCGACCAACTTCAACCAAATTCTTCTTCTGTCTGACGAACAGCACTGCACTGCGGCCCGGGTGCCACGGAGCGGCTTCCTCCGGGGTAGCAACCGGCTTCGGAGCAGGCTTCCCATGGGGCAACTGAACCTGCGGATCGCGGTACAGAGACGCAACCTCTACCTGCACGCCCAAAGCAGAACCGACAGCGAGGGCAGCCTCTAAAACATCAGCCCAATCAAAGTCCCGAGCCCCTGCACGAATGGCACTACCAACCGCTGATCCACCGGCAACGAGACCCAAGTGCCACGGCTGTTTAGGAGTTCCGCGATGAAGAGCTCCGATCTCGCGGCCACTGGGGCGCTGCTCTGCCGAAGGAATGGGCGAAGGCTTCGTGCCCTGCGGGCGAGTCACCATGCCCAGCTCGAAAACACGAACTGATTCAGCGCCGCGAGCAGCGTTGCGCTGCGCCGTTTCCAGTAGCGTATCGATGATGGAAGAGCGCATATTTGGCGCGCCATCCACTAGCGGGTTACGAAGTGCGACAACTTCTCTACGCTCATCGCCCTCCAGAATGCGCTGGCGATCGTGCGCGTTGCCAATGAACGGATAAGATCCGACCTCGACAAAACCGCGGTCTGCAAGCGTGCGTGCCGCGAACCGGCGGGCCACCTGTGCCTTGGGCAATCCAACACCGGCTGGCGCCTTGGGTAGTACCGGTTCGATATTGTCGTAGCCGTCAAGGCGCGCGATCTCTTCTACAAGGTCACAAGGCTCCGTCAAATCCGGCCTCCACGAGGGAGCCATCACGGAAAGAATATCTGCACGGCGTTCGACCGTTGCACCAATAGTTTCGAGCAGCTCGATAACGCGCTGCTCACCGTACTCCACGCCGGTTAAGCGAGCTGGTTCAGACAGCTTCATGTCGATAGCTTCGCGCCTGGGAACTTCGTTGTAATCAGTAACCGGTGAATCCGCTACGCCGCCGCCATACTCAACCAGCAGATCAACCACGCGTTGCGCTGCAACCGGCGGGAGCTCTGGATCCACCCCTCGTTCAAAGCGTTTTGCGGCCTCCGACGGAATCTTATGACGGCGCGCTGTACGCGCAATAGAGACAGCATGGAAGTGTGCGGCCTCAACCAAAACGTCAGTAGTGGCCTCCTCGACTTCTGAATATTGACCACCCATCACGCCAGCCAGGCCGAGGATGCGGCTACCGCGCTGGCCGTTAGGGCTATCGGTAATCAGAAGGTCTTCCACATCTAGCTTGCGCTCGACATCATCGAGGGTCACGAGGGTCTCGCCAGCGGTCGCGCGGCGCACTACGATAGGCTCCGCGAGCGCCGCCAAATCGTATGCGTGCAGCGGTTGACCAAGATCCAACATCACGTAGTTAGTAATGTCGACAGGTAGCGAGATGGAGCGCATGCCCATCGCTTCCAGACGCTTAACCATCCATGCTGGCGTCGGCGCATTTGGGTTGATACCACGCACGATGCGGGTAACGAACCTATCGCAACCTACCTTGCCGTGAATAGGAGAGGTATCGTCAACCTCGATCTTGAAACCTTCGGCGTTGCCAGCCGGAGGCTGCGTCTGCAGGTTTTGCGCAAGACCTGGGTCTGTGAACTTCGCTCCTGTCGAATGCGAGTATTCCCTTGCGACCCCGCGCATGGAAAAACAGTAGCCTCGATCTGGCGTGACATTGATTTCCAACAGTTCCTCACCAAGTCCGAGAAGACCAATAACGTCCTCACCTGGTGCAGGAATCTCGCTTTCATCAAATTTTTCTGTGAGCACGATAATTCCATCATGCTCATCCGACAGGCCCAGTTCGCGTTCGGAACAAATCATGCCGTCAGAAATGTGCCCGTAGGTCTTGCGTGCAGAGATAACGAAATCACCCGGAAGGACGCCGCCCGGAAGGACAACTACAACCAAGTCTCCCACTTTGAAATTATGGGCACCGCAAATGATGCCACGTGAGGGCAGATCCGAAGGCTCTTTGCCCTCACCAGGAGCATCATTGTGAATGCCAACATCCACGCGGCAGTAGTTAATAACCTTGCCGTTAGACTGTTCTTTCGCCTCCAACGTGAGGACGCGACCAACCACCAGCGGGCCTTGCACAGCTGCACGGTGAATCGTCTCTTCTTCCAAACCGACCTTCACTAGATCGGAGGCGAGGCGCTGCGCATCAGTGCCAGGGAGAACCTCCACGTGATCGCGAAGCCAAGAAATCGGTACGTTTGGCATGCTTAGTTCCCCTTCCCCGTTGTTCCGAACTGGAGGGAGAATCTTTGATCGCCCTCCACAATGTCATGCATGTCAGCGATCTCATGGCGCAACATCAAGGTGCGCTCAAGACCCATGCCAAAAGCGAAGCCCGTGTACTCATCGGGATCGATACCGCAGGCGCGTAGCACGTTCGGATTGACCATGCCGCAACCGCCCCACTCGATCCAACCGGCGCCGCCCTTCTTCTGCGGGAACCAAAGATCCATCTCCGCGGACGGTTCCGTAAATGGGAAGAACGACGGGCGCAGACGAGTCTTGGCCTCGGGGCCAAACATTGCCTTCGCAAAGTGGTCCAAGGTGCCCTTCAAGTGCGCCATAGTTAGCCCCTTATCCACCGCGAGGCCCTCCACCTGGTGAAATACGGGAGTGTGCGTGGCGTCAAGCTCATCGGAACGAAACACCTTGCCCGGCACCGCTACGTACAGGGGCAAATCGTGCGAAAGCAACAAACGTGCCTGGACGGGCGACGTGTGCGTGCGAAGCACTAGATTCGCATCACCCTCAGTCTCGCCGCCAACCGAGCGACCATCGATATAGAACGTGTCCTGCATCTGCCTTGCAGGGTGATCAATGTCAAAGTTCAACGCGTCGAAGTTGAACCACTCGTGTTCAACCTCCGGCCCCTCGCCTATCTCCCAGCCCATCGAGGTGAAGAAATCAGCGACCTCTTCAATCAAAACCTGAAGCGGGTGGCGTGCTCCCTCGGGCTGGCGCTTTACCGGAGCAGTAACATCTACGGCCTCCATGGCCAAAACGCGAGCTTCTTCTTCAGCCTCCAATAAGGCCTTTCGCTCATCGAGGGCAGCGGTGATTGCGCCGCGCGCCTTTCCAACCGCCTTACCCGCGGTTGCCTTTTCTGAACCCGGTAGCCCACCGATGGCACGGCTCGCAAGCACCACCGCAGATCCGTCACCGAAATGCTCCCGCTTGGCCTGCGCCAATTCCTCTAGAGTCGAAGCACTACCAATAGCCTCCAAAGCACGCTGCACGGCCGCGTCCATTTGCTCAGCGTCCAAAGGGTTTACTTCTACATTCTCATCAACGTTCGACATATCAATCCTTGTCGCTTATCAACGACTACCAGACTAACGCCTAAGGCCTCTAACTGCGGAATTGTTCCAATTCTCTATACAAAACACTCACCCACAACACACGTGAAGTGACTTTTGCGGGCTACCGCGCATAATTGGAAATATGACGAGTGAAGATACAGCCCAAGAATCGTTCAAAGAACCGAAGAAGTGGCGCATGCATCACCTTGCGATGGCAAAAAGGGCCGGTCGCAAACTTACGATGATAACCGCATACGACGCCCTCACCGCACCCATTTTTGAAGAAGCCGGTGTGGACATGATCCTCGTTGGAGATAGCTACGGCAACGTGCAGCTGGGCTACGGTTCAACCATCCCCGTCCTCATGGAAGATATGGAACGCGCAACCGCGGCTGTGGCTCGCTCCGTAAACCGGCCAATCGTTGTGGCCGACCTGCCGTTTGGAGCGTATGAGGCGGACTCGAAGGAAGCATTCGATAATGCTGTTCGCCTAATCCGTGTTGGAGCCAATGCCGTCAAACTCGAGGGGGGCGCGGAAATCGCACACACCGTCGCACTACTAACCCAAGCGGGCATCCCCGTTGTGGGGCACCTTGGATTCACACCGCAGTCCGAAAACGCCCTGGGAGGCCCGCGAATGCAAGGGCGCGGCGAAGCAAAGCAGAAGATGATTGACGACGCACTTGCCCTACAAGCAGCTGGCGCGGTTGCCATCGTCCTTGAACTCGTACCCTCCCCGGTTGCCAAAGCCGTGACCGACGCACTGCACGTTCCTACTATTGGGATTGGAGCGGGACCGGACACGGATGGGCAGGTACTTGTCTGGGCAGACATGGCCGGCATGTGCGAGTGGGTGCCGAGCTTCGTCAAGAAGTTCGCGAACCTACGCGAAAGCCTAAAAGACGCAGTTTCTGCCTACACCAAAGAAGTGAAGGACGGATCCTTCCCCGGCCCAGACCATTACAAGACCAACTAGAGAGCAAGATTTATGACCTCCGCATCACAGCTAGCACTTCGCGCCCCGCTCGGTAACACAAAACCGGGACTCATCTCTCCTAAACGTCACGTCCCAGACCACATTGAGCGACCCGAATACCTGTTTCATGACGGGCCCGAGGTAGTCACCACCTCTGATATCAAAACGCCTGAAACCATTGCGAAGATCCGCCGGGCCGGCAAAATCGCGGCCGATGCGCTAGCTAAAGCTGGCGAGGCTGTAGCACCTGGCGTAACCACTGATTACTTGGATCAAATAGTTCACGACTACATCATCGGGCAAGACGCCTACCCTTCCTGCCTTGACTACATGGGCTTCAAGAAATCGTGTTGCACCTCTATCAATGAAGTGATTTGTCACGGGATCCCCGACTCGCGTCCCCTAGAAGAGGGCGACATTGTCAACATCGACGTAACTGCCTACATCGACGGGGTACACGGCGACACTTGCGCCATGTTTACCGTTGGTGAGGTTGACGAGGAATCTCGCCTGCTTTGCGAGCGCACCGAAAAAGCTATGTATCGCGGGATTAAGGCAATAGCGCCCGGCCGTGAAATCAACGTGATTGGTCGGGTCATTGAAAAGTATGCCAAGCGCTTCGACTACGGCGTGGTGCGCGACTACACGGGGCACGGCGTTGGTGAAGCCTTTCATTCCGGCCTCATCATTCCTCACTACGATTCACCGCGCGCAACCGAAATAATGGAAGTTGGCATGGTCTTCACCGTTGAGCCAATGCTCACTCTCGGTTCTATCGAATGGGAGCAGTGGGACGACGACTGGACGGTTGTCACCAAAGACCGATCTCGCACCGCCCAGTTTGAACACACGATCGCAGTTACCGAGGACGGCGCCGAGATCCTCACCCTGCGCTAGAACTAAGGAGCACACCATGGAACAAAACCTTGCCTTTGGCATAGACATCGGCGGATCTGGCATCAAGGGAGCCGTGGTCAACCTTGATACCGGCGAGTTTTCCACCGAACGCGTGCGCATTCCTACGCCAAAAAAGTCCACTCCCAAAGCCGTGGCGCAAACCTGTAAAGAACTGATCGACCAGTTCGATTTACCTGCTGACATGCCTGTTGGCATCACGTTCCCCGCCCCGGTCTCGCACGGCGTAGTTCTGTTCATAGCCAACTTGCACAAGTCGTGGGAAGGAGTGAACGTCATCGAGCTGATGGAAGCAGAACTTGGTCGCAAGGTCTACCCCGTCAATGATGCAGACGCCGCCGGTTACGCCGAAGTTGTTTACGGCGCAGCCAAGGGCGTTGACGGCCTGGTTATTGTTACCACGCTCGGCACAGGCATTGGCACCGCGATGATCTACAACGGACAACTGCAACCCAATACGGAGCTCGGCCACGTGGAAATTGATGGCTACGATGCGGAATCTCGAGCCTCATCGGGAGTGCGCACGGCCGAAGACCTGTCGTTTAAGAAGTGGGCGAAGCGGCTCACCAAGTACTACTCCCACCTGGAGATGCTGTTCACCCCCGACCTGTTTGTTGTGGGCGGTGGCGTGTCTAAGAAGCATGACAAGTTCATACCACTCATCGACATCAAAACGCCCATGGTTCCCGCCAAACTATTCAACACTGCGGGCATTGTAGGGGCTGCGGCTCTGGCCAAACGCTACCTGACCGTATAAATCGCTTAGATTTTGCGCTGTCCTCATTCATTGATTATTGAGGGCGGCGCCGTTATGTGAAGGCGGAGAAGACGGCCTATAAGCCGGATTCTGTTCCAGGGCGATGCCCCTTCGATGGCCATCTATCTCGGACCACTGTTACCAGCGGCCTCTAGCAACCTACCCGCGCGCTTTGGACGGACAGCCCGGCGCGCTGCTTGGTTTTGCTCCCGGTGGGGTTTACCCTGCCAGCCCAGTCACCTGGGCCGCGGTGGTCTCTTACACCACCTTTGCACCCTTACCCGAAAACGGGCGGTTTGTTTTCTGTGGCACTATCCCGCGAGTCACCCCGGGTGGCCGTTAGCCACCACCGTGTCCTGTGGAGTCCGGACGTTCCTCGACAATGTCGCGGCCATCCAGCCATCTTCTCCGCCGCTCAAGTCTACTAGAGTTGGACGCATGCTTGTACTTTTACCCCCATCTGAAGGCAAAACCCTTCCCTCCGAGACCGTCGATTTTAATGCCGACGCGATTGCCCCGTTTTCCACGCAGCTCGCCGACGCGCGCCGAACTGTGCTCGATTGCTTGATTGAAACTTCTGCGCGAGGCGACGCCCTGGAAATCCTAAAAGTAGGCAAAACCATTGCAGACGAGGTGGAAGCCAACAAGTACCTGCGTTCAGCGCAAGCTGGCCCCGCGTGGCAAGTGTATTCGGGCGTACTTTACGAAGCTGGCCGATTTGGCGAGATCGGTGCGGGGTACAAGGCCAGCTCGAACTTCGAGATTTGGGTACAATCTGCTCTGTTTGGAGTGGTAGACCTGGCCTGCCCCATCCCGCCCTATCGCCTGTCAATGGATACGAAACTACCGGGTCTGGGCAACCTTGCCCCCTGGTGGAAGAAACACCTCGAAACCCTCATGGAACAGCGCGCCCACCATCGCGTGGTGGTTGACGCCCGCTCTGGCGCGTACCAAAAAGCCTGGCCGGGAACTTCCGCCGAATGCGACCTCATCCGAGTGAATGCGGTGCGCGAACGCGACGGGAAACGCACCGTGGTTTCACACAATGCGAAGAAATACCGCGGAATCCTCGCTGGCGCTCTACTGGAACGCGCTAGCGAGGCTGACGGGTCCATCGATTTTGTGCTCGATACCGCGCGTTCACTGACCGGCGCCGATTTCACGGGCGTCGAAGTTAGACAACGCCGCGATTTTCTCGAGCTCGTGATCGTGACGAACTAGCCCCTACTCGGTTTTAACGATGATTGCTTCCAGCTCGTCGGACATGAGCACTTCATCCTCGGCGAGCATCGTGATGTCATGCCATTCCGATTCGGGAAGATCTACAACCATGCCCACGATTTGGCGGCCCTTGGCCTCGTACACGCCGATGCCGCCGGTGCGCTCGCGGAAATACTCGTATTCATCCAGCAGCTCAGAGTCGATTTCGCCCGCAAGCTCGTCACGTTTCGCAAGCTTTTCGTTAAGCTCAGCTTCGACCTCGCCCATCGCGTCTTGAAGTTGCGCGATTGCGGCCTGCTCATCGGCTCCCACTACTTCGGTCTGACGGTCTAGTTCCGAAACGGTCTCCTGCGCGGCCTCGAATGCAGCCATAACCTCAATCAGTTCATTTTCGAGGACATTGCGGCGCTGGGCCATCTGGTTCAGCTCGTGCTGCATGGCAGTGAGGTCTTTGTGGGATCCTTCGCCTGCCGCGAGGCGCTCACTCATCACGTCTTGACGGGAGGTGAGGCGCTCCAGATCATTCTCAACCCGCTTCACTTCACGGTTTGCGTCCGTTGCGGCGGAACGCGCGGTTACTTTTGCGCGCTCCAGATCAGCTTTTCGCCCCTCAAGCGCGTCGAGCACTTTAACCGCCGGGTGTTTACTGCGGGCCGCGCGCAACTGCAAGATCCGCGTGTCAACCTGTTGTAGTTCAAGAAGTTTCACCTGGTCCGCTTTTGAAGCTTTCACTATGCCCGCTCTTTCACTAGGTAGTGCCTTTAGTTCTAATCAAAGTGTATTAGGCTGACGCGCCCTACCCAATAGTTTATCCAAGGGTTTCCAGGTGCAGGTTCCACGGTTCGGTGACAAATCGCGAAACGTCTACCTGTAGCTCTACGCCCGCATCCGTGGCGGCTTCTTCAAGATCATCTGCCAGGTGCGGCAACCACAGCCATTCAGTTGCCCAGTGCGAACCGCAGATGAGGGCCGGGCCACCTTCTTCGAGGTGCTCGCTGGCGGGATGATGGCGCAGGTCCGCGGTGACGTATACATCGGCCCCAAGCTCGCGGGCGCGCGCGAGGAACGAGTCGCCAGAGCCTCCTGATACGGCAACAGTTCTGACCGGCGTCTCAAGATCGCCGCCGGGTGCGCCTACGAAGATGCCGTGCGGACCAGCGGGGAGGGCCTTCGCTACGCGATCCGCGAACTCCCGTAGTGTTTGCGGCACTTCGAGCTTACCAATGCGCCCCAAACCGCGAGCGGTTCCCGCCTCGTCCGCGTCGATGGGATCAAACGGCTCACCTTCAATGCCAACCGCCTGCGCCAGTGCCCAAGCCACGCCGCGCGCCGCCGAATCAGCGTTGGTGTGCGCGTTCATAAGGGCCACATCGGATTTGATGAGGTCGTGAACAATCCTGCCCTTGTAATCCAAGCGCGACACGAAGCTGGTGCCTCGCAGGTATAGAGGATGGTGCGTAATCAGCATGTCGTAGCCGTCCTCAATCGCCTGCGCAACCGTTTCAGCAACGGGATCAACAGCCAGGATGATCTTACTTACCTTCTGCTCAGGGTCACCAACGATTAGACCGTTCTTATCCCACGACTCTTGGAGGCGCTGCGGATAGCGGGCCTCCATAATTTCCATAATCTGCGCAACATTAAGCATGTACTGAGACTATCGAAGAACTACCTTTGCTCAACGCCAATACCGCGTTGCGTTTTGGTTTTCGAAAGGCTCCCCCATCCACAACGATGATTGTTGGTTACGGTTTTTAAATAAGGCGCCTTCTCTAGCGCGCGGCGGGCGCAGCGGTGGAGTCGCGGAGAATAAGTTGGGTGGGGATCGTTATGTGCAGGTTCTCGGTTTCTCCTTGGATCTGACGGTGGATCAGATTGACCATTCCAACGCCAGCCCCATAAAAATCCTGCTTCACGGTGGACAGGGGCGGGAAAGAAAATTCCGCCAGTTCGATCCCGTCAAAGCCGATCACAGAAACGTCCTCGGGCACTCGTCTATTCCGTTCATGTAGCGCTCGAATAAGACCCAATGCAACTTCATCGTTAGCACAAAATACGGCCGTAACATCGGGATTTTGCGCTATTTTCTTACCCGCTTCATACCCTGATTTCGCGCTCCAGTCCCCCAAGATTATGGGCGGAACCTGCCGGTTTTCTCTTGTCAAAACATCGCGCCAAACCGCTTCACGAACCTGGGCGGAACGCGAATGCTGCGGGCCGCGCACATGATAAACAGTGCGGTGACCTAGGTCTAGTAGATGGTTCACGGCCTTACGCACGCCCCCTACTTGATCCGCAGAGGCTGAAGGATGCACATGCACCAGATTAGAATCCGAGGAAGCAACAGGCAGGTTAGGAGGTAGTGAAAGCTGATTGGCATTGGCATCTCCCGCCTGCACAATGACAAGGCCGTCAATATCTTCTTGGGAGAGCAAAGATACCGCTTTGTGAACCTGGCGAGTGTGCGGATGCTTCACTTGCACTAAGGTGACCGAATAGCCTAACTGGGCGGCCCTGTCGATCACACCGTTAGCGGTATGAGCCTCGCCAGTGCGGCGAATCTCTTGGGTTAGCAACCCAATAACTCCATAGGATCCCGTGCGCAATGCCTGCGCGGTGCGATTGGGCGCGTATCCGAGTTCGGATATGGCTTTGAGAACACGCATACGAGTAGGCTCGGAAACATTTTTATGTCCGCGTGTCACGCGCGAAACGGTTTGAGCGGAAACGTTCGCCACCCGCGCCACGTCATGAATGGAAGCGGCCCCACTTTCCCGCTTTTCTGTTCCTGTCACCTATGAAGCCTATCAGACAGAAAAGATCGATTTGTGACCTACGCAACTCAATCCAGTGTTACCGTTATCATACGTATGGCATCGATAACACCACGAGGTGCGAATGGCCGGCCGCTAATGCACTGACAGGAGAAATAAATGCAGTTACAGGTTCACCATCGAGATTTGAACGTTTTGCATGAAAATACGCTGAAACCTCGCGCCTACTACATTCCTATTTCCCCAAACCTTTATCACAACGGGAACAAATGCGAACGTAACTATAATTTGGATCGCGAACACTCAGACCGTTTCCAACTATTAAATGGCCAGTGGAGTTTCGGATACTACCCAAACCTGGAATCGGTACCCGAGCGCTTCTTTGCACCTGAAAGCACTGACCTCGAAAACACGATTCCTGTTCCAGGGGCATGGCAATTCAACGGCTGGGATGACCACCAGTACACGAACATCAACTACCCGTTCCCGTTCGACCCTCCACACGTTCCGCACAACAACCCGGCGGGCGCGTACCGGCACGTGTTCACCTACCGCGAAGACCCGGCAGTGCCGCAGGCTCACCTGGTATTCGAAGGCGTTGATTCTTGCTTTTACGTGTGGGTGAACGGGCAGTATGTGGGCTATTCGCAGGTAACACACGCCCAATCCGCTTTTGACGTCACGCAGTTTTTGAAAGACGGCGAAAATACGCTGGCCGTTTTGGTTTTCAAATGGGGTGACGGAAGTTATTTAGAAGACCAAGACAAGTTCCGCACTACCGGGATCATCCGCGACGTTTACCTATTATCCCGCCCTGAATCACACCTAAACGATTATTTCGTAACCACCGAAATGAGAGGAAACAATGCTGAGGTAACTGTGCGCGCAAACTTCGCTGGCAACTCGCTGCCAGTAAACGCCACTTTACTTCGCGACGAGGACGAGATCGGCAGCGCCACCTTGACTCCCTACATCGATGACGCGGGGATTTATACCCACACGGCGCAATTCACTATTCAAAACCCACGCATGTGGCATCCCGGTGACCCGTTTTTGTATCGATTGGTAATGGAAACGGATGCGGAAGTAATCACAGAAACCGTTGGCATCAGGGAAGTGAGCATTGAAAACGGCGTCTTGAAGTTCAACGGCACAGCCATAAAACTAAAGGGCGTCAATCGGCACGACTCTGATCCAGACACCGGTCCAGTAGTTTCTGTTGAGCACATTAAACGAGACCTACGTCTAATGCGCGAGCACAATATTAACGCTATTCGCACCGCCCACTACCCTAACTGTCCCCAGTTCTATCATTTGTGCGATGAAGCCGGTTTTTATGTTATGAGCGAGGCCGACAATGAAAGTCACGGTACTAGAAACCGGCTTTTGGCAGATGAGTCTGAAGAAAACATTGTGGAGCATTGGAACAAGCCCATCGCTGACAACCCCGACTGGATAGCCTCCACGATGGACAGGATGGAAAGGTGCATCCACTCAGAAAAGAACCGGCCTAGTATTTTCTCTTGGTCTGCGGGCAACGAGTGCGCCTATGGGCAAACGTTCGAAATCGCATTGGAATGGGTCAAAAATTTTGACCCCAGCCGCGTGACGCACTATGAAAGCGCGTTCTACCGTTCCACTGACCGAAAGTACGACTACCGTAACATCGACCTTTACGCTCGGATGTATCCACCGCTGACCGATATCACAAAGTATTTGAACGAACTGGGCGATAAGCCATTCCTCTTAGTCGAATACTGTCATGCAATGGGCAACGGTCCAGGCGACTTAGAGGACTTTTGGGCTATGGTTGGCGCCGATCCGCGCATGTGTGGCGGATTCATATGGGAGTGGTGTGACCACGCTGTGAAAGACGAAGCAGGAAATCTGCTCTACGGCGGCGATAGCGGGGAAGATCCTCACGACGGTAACTTCTGTGTAGACGGCTTGGTATCTCCATATCGGGTGCCTCACATTGGTTTGCTCGAAGCAAAAAATGTATACCGTCCGCTTCGCTGCGAATATGACCAAGCAGATGGACAACTCCATGTAACCAACACTGCCGACCACCTAAATGCAGCTGACTATGCTCGCCTAGAATGGATCAAAGTTGTGGATGGCGCGCAAGAGCGCGGCGAACTAACACTTCCGAGTTTGCCAGCCCACAAGACCATCACCCTCCCGTTGTCGCTAGACATTCCCACTGACGGCCGATGCTATTTACGGGTGGAAACCATCCTCACCCGCCCTCTTGCTTTCCTTGAACCGGGGCATTTGCTTGGCATTGACGAGTTTGCCCTCTCCAATGCAAAACCGCATACTCCGCGCGCCCTCGAACTGGTGCAAGAAGCCAGCCAAACCCAAATTTCAAGCGCCGCCAAAGTGCAGGAAACAACACTGGAAATACTTGTGGAAGCCAGCGAGTTTAGCTATGCATTTTCGCGTCACACCGGAATGCTCACAGCATTATCTAAGAGTGGGAAGAACCTACTGACTCGGCGTGCCGAGCTCAATATCTGGAGGGCGCCTACCGATAATGACATGTACATCCGCCCACTTTGGGAACGTGCACGCTATGACCGCACCTACCCACACGCCTACGAAGTAAGTGTCTCGACCCGTGAAAGCGGCGTAATCGTGAGTAGCCACGTAGCCCTGGTGTCAAAATCACTGCAACCGATTTTGAAGGCCAACATCGACTGGATTGTTAAGCCTAACGGAATCGTCCAGGTGAATGCGAAAGTTCAAAGGGACACGCAGTTTCCTGAACTGCCTCGCCTTGGACTGCGCTTCTTCTTCGACAAATCATTGCAACAGGCTAACTGGGCGGGGCTTGGCCCACACGAAAACTACATTGATAAGCGTCGTAGCGCTTGGCATGGCCAGTTCACATCCGACATTGCCGACCTGTTCGTTTCCTACTTGCGACCCCAAGAAAATGGTTTGCGGTCAGATTGCGACTACTTGGCACTACGCGGGGAAGACCTGTGCGTAGAAGTGGGTAGCGAGAACGTCTTTTCTTTCAACGCTTCCTATTTCACTCAGGAAGAGCTAACTGCTAAAACACACTACTTCAAGCTGGAAGAAGCTGACTGCACAATCTTGTGCGTCGATCACCTTCACTCCGGCATCGGTTCACAAAGCTGCGGGCCGAAGTTACTTAAGCAGTACCGAGTCGATTTCGAGACAACTAACTTCTCATTCACATTCAAAATCTCTGGTTGAGGAAGGAACAGGTAAGTCATGGAAGAAAAGAAATACCTTAAGTGGTACAACAAAGTAGGCTACGGTTCTGGCGACATCGCAGGAAACGTTGTTTATGCCTTCCTCTCAGCGTTCGTAATGATCTACCTCACGGACACTGTGGGAATGAACGCGGGAATTATTGGCACTCTAATGATGTTGTCGAAGTTCTTCGATGGCTTCTCTGACATCATCTTTGGGCGTTTGATGGACAAAACCCACTCCAAGATGGGTAAGGCACGACCGTGGATGTTCTATGCCTTCTTCGGTTGCGCTGCCATGTTGGTGTTGATTTTCGCTATCCCAACTTCTTTAGGGGCAACCGCACAGTACGCGTGGTTCTTCATCACCTACACGTTGTTAAACGCAGTTTTCTACACCGCTAATAACATCGCCTACGCTGCTTTGACCGCCCTTATTACGAAGAACAGGGCCGAACGCGTGCAGATGGGTTCAATCCGCTTCATGTTCGCTTTTGGCACGAGCCTGACGATCCAGACGGTTACGGTTGGAGCTGTACAGGCTATGGGAGGCGATGCAACGGCGTGGCGTAACATGGCGATCATTTACGCCATAGTCGGCATCCTTTCGAACTCGTTGGCTGTTTTTTCAGTTAAGGAGCTGTCCCCCACTGAGCTGGCTGAGGGAGACTCGGAAGCTGCTAAGGATGACGAACTCAGCTTCCTTGAGGCGCTTAAGCTCCTTGGGAATCGCTACTATGTGATCATTGTGGTTTGCTTCATCTTGATGCAGTTCTTCACCGCCACGTTGAACATGGGCATTTACTTCATGACCTACATTCTGGGTAATGCAAACCTACTGGGCGTATTTGCGTGGGCAATCAACATTCCTCTGATCGTGGGACTTCTTGTAACACCATTAGTGGTGCAAAAGATTGGGCGGATGCAACCGGTTACTATCGTCGGCTACATCATTGCCGTGCTCGGACGTCTAGGCGTAGTATTTGCCGCGTCAATGGGATCCATCCCGCTGATGCTGTTCTTCTCCGGACTCGCATCCCTTGGCATGAGCCCATTGCAAGGAACTCTCAACGCACTTATTGCGGAGATTAGTGAAAACACGTTCTTGCGCACAAAAAAGCGTATCGACGGGATGATGTTCTCCTGTTCCTCACTGGGCGTGAAGATTGGTTCTGGAGTTGGAACAGCTGTTGCTGGATGGTTGCTGGAGTATGGTGGGTACGACGGTAAAGCCACTGTGCAAACCGAATCTGCACTACAGATGATCTCGTTCATGTACCTGTGGGTACCACTGATCGCGAACCTACTCATTCTTGGCTTGTTGTTCTTCTTAAACGTTGAACGCAAGAACGAGGTATTGCGCGCAAGTCTAGACGTGGGCGATTCAGTACCGGAGCACGTTGGGCAGGCGAAACTGGCGGCGGAGAGCACCTCTGGCAAGCTAGTTCAAGGCCACGCGATGGGTGGCGCTGGTTCTAGGGAATCTGTTGGCCTGCACCTATCGGACCCGCAGGCTGAAACCCTAAAGGATGGACAAGATCCCCGGCCGGAGCCTCCAAAGGACAGCAATAGTCAATCCTAACGGGAACCTACTTAGCCGATGAGGTTGATTCCCCACACCCGATCGGCTCCAGGTGTGGCTCCGCACAAGCGGGGCCACACCCTTTTATGCGGGCGAATCCTTGGAAGCAAACTGGACCGCCCACGCGGCAAAAGAAAAACCCGCGCATTAGCGCGGGCTACTGTGGGCCCAGAGGGACTCGAACCCCCGACATCCACGGTGTAAACGTGGCGCTCTAGCCAACTGAGCTATAGGCCCAACTCCAACGGAGTGGAACGTCAAAGATCATATCCAACTCCGGGAGCAAATTTCATCCTACAAGCCACTATTTCACAAAACAGTGGCAATAGTCTCAGTCTACTGGCGAGCTTGAGCGATTAAACGCATGCCCGACCAGTCCTCACAGACCATGGCCGCGGACGTGGCGCTCATGCCCGCAACCTGTGCAGCGTCGGCCACTACCTCGGGCGGAACATGGTTTGACGTGCCCGACTTTGGAGTAAGCACCCAGACAACTCCACCATTGTCCATATTCGCAGAGGCATCCAGCAGGACGTCTGCCAGATCGTCCTCCTCCGAATCCTCCAGACGCCACCAGACAATCACGCCGTCAACAACGTCCGAATAATCAACGTCTACGAGCTCATTGCCCGTTGCATCTTCAACTGCGGCGCGCAAAGAATCATCGGTATCTTCGTCCCAATAAAACTCTTGAACAGTCTGGCCGCTTTTATAACCGAGGCTCGAAAGAGCCGTCGGATCCACCTTTCGGGAATCAGATTTTGATATCACGCGCTCAGTCTACCTAAGTTTCAGGCACACGCATGCCAAATAGTCCACATATGAGCCAAGCAGGCTCCACGCCCTCATCCCGTTTGGATCGTCCTGTGTTTTCAGGCACACGTATAGAAAAACCAATATGGTACCTAGTGCAAAACCCGGCAAAACCGGGAATGATTAGAACCAAAGAAAACTATACGATCCATTAGTGGATACGTTTCGAGAGAAAGAGGATTCGTGGCTGAAGCAGATCACCGCCCAGTAGTCAATGGCATGCTAAGTCAAGTGCCGGACAATGATCCGCACGAAACCGAGGAATGGCTGGAATCGCTAAGAAGCCTTCATGAAGCAAAAGGCGGGCCACGCACCCGTTACATCCTGCTTCACATGCTTGCCGAAGCTCGCCGCAAAGACGTTCAGATTCCTCTAGAACTCACCACACCCTACATCAACACCATTCCCGTTGATCAAGAACCATACTTCCCTGGCGACGAGGCAACCGAGCGCCAGTATCGCCGCTGGATGCGTTGGAACGCTGCCGTTCAGGTCATGCGCGCCCAAAGGCCCGGCGTTGGCGTTGGCGGCCACCTCTCTTCTTACGCGTCGGTAGCAACCCTTTACGAGGTTGGTTTCAACCACTTCTTCCGCGGGAAGAATCACCCCGGCGGCGGCGACCACGTGTTCTTCCAGGGCCACTCCTCCCCCGGCGTTTACGCGCGCGCCTTCCTTGAAGGCCGGCTCACCGAAGAGCAGATGGACGGATTCCGCCAGCAGGTTTCCACCGAGCATGGCATCCCCTCCTACCCGCACCCACGCCAGCTACCCGACTTCTGGGAGTACCCCACGGTGTCTATGGGTCTTGGCCCCGCCGAGGCGATCTACCAGGCTTGGTTTGACAAGTACCTAGAACTGCGCGGTCTCAAAGACACTTCGCAGCAGCACACGTGGGCGTTCCTTGGTGACGGTGAGATGGACGAGCCCGAGTCACGCGGCATGCTTCAGCTTGCAGCGCAGCAGGGCCTGGACAACCTCACGTTCGTGATTAACTGCAACCTACAGCGTCTCGACGGCCCGGTCCGCGGTAACGGCAAGATCATTCAGGAACTCGAATCGTTCTTCCGTGGCGCCGGCTGGAATGTAATCAAGGTTGTGTGGGGACGAGGCTGGGACCGTCTGCTAGAAGCCGACCAGGACCACGCCCTCGTAAACATCATGAACGAAACCCTTGACGGCGACTACCAGACGTTCAAAGCAAACGATGGTGCGTACGTGCGCGAGCATTTCTTTGGCCGCGACCCGCGCACCAAAGAAATGGTTAAGGACTGGACCGACGAGGAGATCTGGGATCTGCGCCGTGGCGGCCACGACTACCGCAAGGTATACGCAGCCTACAAGGCCGCTGTCGAACACACCGGCCAGCCCACCGTCATCCTTGCGCACACCATTAAGGGCTACGCGCTGGGCTCGCACTTTGCTGGCCGCAACGCAACCCACCAGATGAAGAAGCTCACGGTTGATGACCTCAAGGGCCTGCGCGACCTCCTGCGCATTCCGATTTCGGATGAGGAGCTGGAGAAGAACCCGTACCTGCCTCCGTACTACAAGCCGGCTGACGACGACCCAGCATTGCAGTACATGCTTGAGCGTCGCGCTAAGCTTGGCGGTTTCCTCCCCTCGCGCCACCGGGATGACAAGGCCCTGCCCATGCCGGCAGACAAGCCTTTCAATGCCCTTGCCAAGGGGTCGGGCGCCCAACAGGTTGCCACCACCATGGCGTTCGTGCGTCTTTTGAAAGACCTCATTAGGGACAAGGAATTCGGTAAGTACATTGTGCCGATCATTCCCGACGAAGCCCGCACCTTCGGCCTGGACGCGATCTTCCCGTCCGCAAAGATCTTCAACACGCATGGGCAGAACTACACAGCTGTGGATGCCTCCATGATGCTTTCCTACAAGGAAGCGAAGGAAGGCCAGGTTCTTCACACGGGCATTAACGAGGCCGGTTCTGCAGCCGCACTCCAGGTTGTGGGCACTTCTTACGCCACCCATAACTTCCCGATGGTTCCCGTTTACATCTTCTACTCGATGTTTGGTTTCCAAAGGACCGCAGATCAGTTCTGGGCTGCCGGAGACCAGCTCTCACGCGGATTCATCATTGGCGCTACCGCGGGTAAAACCACGCTTGCCGGTGAAGGTCTGCAGCACATGGACGGCCACTCGCCGGTCATCGCCTCCACGAACCCCGCTGTGGTCACCTACGATCCGGGCTATGCCTACGAGATTCGGCACATCGTAAGGGATGGAATCGAGCGCATGTACGGTCCGAATGAGTCTGGCCGTGACCGCAACGTCATGTACTACCTCACGGTTTACAACGAACCGATGCATCAGCCCGCAGAGCCGGAAAACCTTGATGTTGACGGCCTGATTAAGGGCATGTACATGCTTGACGACTTCGAGGGCGACGGCCCGAAGGTTAAGCTCCTCGCCTCTGGCGTGGGTCTTCCATGGGTTCGCGAGGCTCGAAAGATCCTGCGCGAGGACTGGGGCGTTGACGCAGCCGTTTACTCGGTGACTTCTTGGACCGAGCTACGCCGCGAAGCGATTGCGGTAGACAAGTACAACTTCGAACACCCGAACGAGGAGACTCGCAAGCCTTACGTCACCTCCGTTTTGGAGCAGGCCGAAGGCCCAACCGTTGCGACCTCCGACTTCGAGCACCTGGTTCATGATCAGATCGCTCGCTGGGTGCCGGGCAAGTACTACCCGCTTGGCGCGGACGGCTTCGGATTCTCCGACACCCGCGCAGCGGCACGTCGCTACCTGAAGATCGACGCCGAGTCGGTTGTGATCCGCGCCCTCCAGGGCCTTGTCGAAGAAGGCAAGCTGGAGCGCTCCGTGCTCCAGCAGGCTATTGACAAGTATGACCTGTTCAACCCGAATGCGGGCCACTCCGGCGGCGAGGGCGGCGACGCCTAACCCGGTTGAGATTCCCAAAATGGTGTCCCGATGGCCTAGCCTTCGGGACACCATTTTGCTTCCTCAGCAATCACTTTAGATACATAAAGTTTAGGAATCTTCACTAGGCAGACCGGACTCACCGGCTTCCCAAATCTTTCCTTCATACTCAGGCGAGAGGAGGTTTTGTGCTGTCAAGATCGCCTCAACCTCCTCGCGCGGCAACAAACCATGCTCAACTATTAGATCGGAAACCCGCCTACCGGTGCGCGCTGCTTCCTTACCGATCATGTCGCCATTTTGATGCCCAATCAGCTCATTGAAGTAAGTAACAATGCCGATTGAGCCCATCACCTGTTCGCGCAAATGCTCCCGGTTTGCCGTGATGTCCGTGATGCAACGCTCAGCGAGGGTCACCGTAGCGTTCTCTAGCAAACGCATCGACTCAAACAGCACCTGGGCAATAACCGGCTCCATAACATTGAGCTGTAGCTGGGCAGCCTCAGCAGCCATCGTCACGGTCATGTCGTTACCCACCACTTTGAAACAAACCTGGTTCACAACCTCTGGAATAACCGGGTTTACCTTGGCCGGCATGATCGACGAGCCGGCCTGCACGGGCGGTAGATTAATTTCCTGCAAACCTGTAGTAGGGCCGGACGACAAAAGCCGCAGATCATTACAGATCTTCGAAAGCTTCACGGCAAACCGTTTCAGCGCCCCGTGCACCGATACGAAAGCGCCCGTATCAGATGTTGCATCGATCAGGTTTACCGCCCTGCGGAAAGGTAGCCCCGTCACCTTGGACAGTTCTTCAACCGCAACCTGCGGGTATCCCTCCGGCGTATTCAGCCCTGTACCAATCGCTGTAGCGCCAAGATTGATGGACAAAAGGAGGTCTGCCGCCTGATCAATCACGCGTAGCTCTTCACTGAGCGAGACAGTGAACGCTTCAAACTCCTGCCCGAGAGTCATCGGCACGGCATCTTGAAGCTGGGTGCGCCCCATCTTCAGCACGTCAGCGAACTCGTGGGCCTTCTCATCCAGCGCATCCATGAGGCGCGAGGCCGAAAGGCGTAAGTCTACAAGCTCGCGGTACACCGCCAGGTGGAAACCCGTTGGGTACGAGTCGTTGGTGGACTGCGACTTATTTACGTCGTCATTAGGATGAATAATGTCGTAACGCCCCTTTTCGAAGCCGAGCATCTCGAGGGCTACGTTTGCGATCACCTCATTAGTGTTCATGTTTACCGATGTTCCCGCCCCACCTTGGAACAGGTCGAGTGGCCACTGATCGTAAAAATCTTCACTTTCTAAAATTTTGTCGCAGGCCGCCTCAATTGCGCGCGCCTTGTCCTCCGGAAGCACTTTCAGACGCCTATTCGCCCTGGCCACCGCCTTCTTCACCTGCACCATCGCGATAATGAAATGCGGATAGCTTTCTAGGCGCGTACCCGAAATCTGAAAATTTTCTGTGGCGCGAAGAGTGTGGATACCCCAATACACGTCGGCTGGAACTTCCCGTTCACCGAGCAAATCCACTTCTGTACGCGTTAGCATCCAATTCCCCTTTCGTTGCGATGACCACCAGCATATATATGATTCATCTTCGAGGCTCGGTTTGTAGTTGCCTATTTGCCTCCGGTTTGAAGCGCCAAAGCAACGAGATCTTCTAGGGTCTCCAAGTGCGCCACGTCGCCGTCTTTCAAACTGATTTTGAGGTCTTGCTCTACAGCCGCAATCACCGCATACAGGCCGATCTCATCAAGATCGAAATCATCAGCAAGGCTCATATCCGAGCGGAAATCCTCAGCCTTAACCGTTGACTCGTCGAGGAGGGCGGCAATCACTGCGGCCTCGACCTCATCCGTGTCTGAGTCCACACTTACAGACTCGGCGCCCACCTCTTCGGGTTGTTCATCCGACAGGTCATAGCCGAGCATTTCGGCAATCGAGATTCCCACGGACAATCCCCACTAACCAACCCGGTGAAGCCAGCGCACCGCCACACCATCGCCCGCGTACCTAAACGGCTCCAACTCCTCATCCCACGCGGCGCCCAAGGCAAGATTGAGGCGTTCGCGCAACTCTGCCGGATCCGCGGCCTCCATCGCCGAGCGAATACGATCCTCAGGAACCATCATGTTGCCCGAAGCATCCATTGGAGCGTGGAAAATACCAAGATCTGGCGTGTGGCACCACCGTGCGCCGTCCGAACCGCGCACGGCCTCCTCGGTGATCTCGTAGCGCAAATCGTCCCAACCTCTAAGCGCGGAAGCTAACTGCGCCCCCGTTCCCACGGGGCCAACCCAAGAAAACTCAGCGCGCATAAGGCCGGGCACAGCGCCCTGCTGAGTCCATTCCAAACGCACGTCCTGGTCCAGCACCGACGCAACATTCCACTCAACGTGCGGGCAGAGTGCCGGCGGACATGAGTGCACGAAAAGAACACCGCGGGTGTAACTTCCGGACATGATGCCTCCCTTTTCCTTGAGGTTCGTCTTCCCCTACGTCCTCAAGCGTCAAAGGCTAACCGATCCAGCGGTGCTTTCCCCATTGTGTCCTAAAAATCTCTCTCACGCTAGTCTGCGTCTCCAACGCAGCGCAATGCCAGCACGCGTTAGAGCATAAAACCTCGCTAAACCATGGCAAAAGCCCCGCCAAAGCGGGGCTTTCCACCAACTGAGCACATCATTACATGATTTCACGAACCTTGCGCAACGCCTTCTTGCGCGTTGCGCGATCCAACCGATCTAGGTATAGCATTCCCTCCAGGTGATCCGTTTCGTGTTGCAGGCAACGTCCCATGAGTTCTTCACCCTCGACCGTAATCTTCTTACCATCGAGGTTAATGCCCTCAACACGGGCATACCACGCGCGTTTTGTGGGGAACCACAAGCCCGGAACCGAGAGGCACCCCTCGTCGCCGTCCTGATACTCGTCCTTTGAAACCTCGACCAGTTTCGGATTGAGCACGTAACCGATCTCGCCATCGATATTCCAAGAAAAGGCCCGCAACCCAACGCCGATTTGAGGGGCAGCAAGACCTGCGCGTCCCTCCTCATCGACGTTCTCTAGAAGATCTTCAACGAGGCTCTTCACCGAATCGTCAATGTCAGTAATCCACTCACATGGCGTGCGCAAAACCGGATCGCCAATAACCCTAATCTCACGGTATGTCACTTGGCTGACCCCCTATTCGCTTCAAGCTCGGCAATAATAATCTGCTTTGCTTCTTCAACCGGAATCTCCTTTGAGACACCGCCGCGACGATCGCGGAACTCAACCACACCGTTCTTCAAGCCGCGCCCGACAACAAGGACATACGGCATGCCCAACAGTTCAGCATCAGCAAACTTAACGCCCGCCGATACCTTCGGACGATCATCGTAAAGCACGTCGAAACCAGCATCCGACACAGCAGTCGAGATATCGGCAGCAGTCTCAGCGATCTGTTCACCCTTACCGGCCGCAAGAACCTGCAGGTGGAACGGCGCCACAACCATTGGCCAGGACAAGCCAAGATCATCGTGGTGGCTCTCCGCCATGGCTGCAACCACGCGGGAGATACCCAGACCGTACGAACCCATGGTCACCACCTGCGACTTGCCATTTTGGTCCAGCACCGTCAGGTCCAAAGCCTTTGCGTACTTGCGACCGAGCTGGAAGATGTGTGCTACCTCGATACCGCGTGCAAGCTCAAGAGGACCCGAACCATCCGGGGCCGGATCCCCCTCCTTCACCTCAGCAACCTCAACCGTACCATCGGCCGTGAAGTCACGGCCCATCACCAGGTTGTACACGTGGTAATCAGGCTTATTACCACCAGCGATCCAAGCCGTGCCCTCCACAATCCGCGGGTCAACGAAGAAACGCACCGAGCCCGTCGGGTTGCCGTCCTCGTCAGTCGTTCGGTTCGGAGCGTTTGGCCCCACTACCTCGGGCCCCAAATAACCGGCCACCAACTCCGGATGTTTCGCAAGATCCTCAGGCGTTGCCTGCTCTACCTCAGCGGGTGCAAAAGCGGCCTCAAGGCGCTTCTCATCTACCTCCCGGTCGCCCGGGATACCAATGTTTACAACCTCACGCGTGCCATCGGGCTGCGTCAGCGTCACGACATACGACTTCAGCATGTCTCCCGCTTCCCACGGACGATCCTCGCGCGGATAAAGCTCATTTGAAAGATCGACAAGTGCGGATATGGTCTTCGCGTCCGGCGTGTGACGCAACTCCTTAGCCGGCGTATTCGAGTAATCCACGGGATCTGGAACCGGGGTTACAACTGCCTCCGCATTCGCTGCGTAACCACCAGGAGAACGCACAAACGTGTCCTCACCCATGGGATTCGGATAGAGGAACTCCTCTGAACGTGAACCACCCATAGCGCCGGACTGCGCGGCCACAATCACAAACGGCAAACCTAGGCGCTCAAATACACGCTGATACGCCTTCCGGTGTAGCTCATAAGACTTAGCGAGCCCCTCATCATCAATATCGAAGCTGTAAGAGTCCTTCATCACGAACTCGCGGCCGCGAATCACGCCCGCACGTGGACGCGCCTCATCGCGATACTTCGTCTGAATCTGATACAGCGAAAGCGGCAGATCCTTGTACGAGGAGTACATGTCCTTAACCGCGAGCGTAAACATCTCTTCATGCGTTGGCGCAAGCAGGTAATCCCCATCCTTGCGGTCCTTCAACCGGAAGAGGTTTGGTCCGTATTCTTCCCACCGGTTGGTTTTCTCATACGGCTCGCGCGGCAGTAGCGCCGGGAAGTGGACTTCCTGGGCCCCAATCACAGCCATCTCTTCGCGCACAACCTGCTCGATGTTACGCAAAACCTTCAAACCAAGAGGCAACCACGTGTAGATGCCCGGAGCCACACGACGAATGTAGCCGGCGCGCACCATCAGCTTGTGGCTTGCAACTTCCGCATCTGCGGGATCTTCACGAAGCGTCCGCAGGAAAAATTCAGACATGTTAGTAAGCACGATTACCAGCCTAACTGCAAAGCGTGATGAGAGGAAACGGCGGCATCTCTCATCGAATTAACAAGATATTAGAAGCCGTAAAATCAGGTGATCACGTCAACGCTGCCGGAACCCTCTTCAAGGCCCATCGTTTGTGCAATCTCATTCGCATGCTTCAAAAGGGCAGGCACTATCTCGGCCTCGGGCACGGTGTCAACCACCTGGCCCTTGATGAAAATCTGGCCCTTGCCGTTGCCAGACGCCACGCCAAGGTCAGCCTCGCGAGCCTCACCGGGACCATTCACAACGCAGCCCATTACCGCCACGCGCAAAGGAACCGTGAGGTCCTTCAGCCCCTCGTTTACTTCATTTGCGAGCGTGTAGACGTCCACCTGCGCGCGACCACAAGACGGACAAGAAACGATTTCGAGGGTACGTTCACGCAAGCCAAGGGACTGCAGAGTCTCGATACCGACCTTGACCTCCTCAACCGGAGGAGCGGACAGCGAAACGCGAATCGTATCGCCAATCCCCTGGCGCAAGAGCGCACCGAACGCCGTTGCGGACTTGATCGTTCCCTGGAACTCGGGCCCCGCCTCTGTCACACCAAGGTGTAGCGGCCAGTCACCACTTTCAGACAGGATCTCGTAAGCCCTGATCATCGTCACCGGATCGTGGTGCTTAACTGAAATCTTGAAGTCGTGGAAGTCGTGCTCCTCAAACAAAGACGCCTCCCACATCGCCGACTCCGCGAGGGCCTCCGGCGTTGCTTTTCCATACTTCTTTAGCAAGCGCGGATCGAGTGACCCTGCATTCACGCCAATGCGCAAAGACACCCCCGCGTCCGTCGCAGCCTTCGTGATGTCTTTAACCTGGTCATCAAACTTACGAATGTTGCCCGGGTTTACGCGTACCGCCGCACAACCCGCCTCGATCGCCTTGAACACGTAACGCGGCTGGAAGTGGATATCTGCGATAACGGGGATCGTGGACTGCTTCGCAATAATGGGCAACGCCTCCGCATCATCAGCCGATGGCACCGCGACGCGCACGATGTCACAACCGGCTGCGGTAAGCTCTGCAATCTGCTGCAAAGTTGCACCAATATCAGTGGTCTTCGTAGTGGTCATCGACTGCACCGAAATCGGTGAACCACCGCCCACTGGAACATCCCCCACGTGTATCAGACGCGTCTTCTTACGCGAAAACGGGGCTCCGTTCACCTTTGGCATTCCCAGGGCAATCTCGGTCACGATGACATCTCCCAAAAATCAGCGCCAGGCTGGTCCTGGCAAACTATTAACAGTTCCTAGACTAGGCTAATCGGCTTAATAATATCGGCTACAACGAGTAGCACCGTCATGGCCATCAGCAAAACAAAAATCACATACGACACCGGCACCATGCGGGCCGTATCCGCCGGCCCTGGATCCGGACGTCCCGTGACGCGGTTAAAAGTCCGGCGTAGGCCCTCCCAGAGAGCGCCTGCCACGTGTCCCCCATCAAGCGGCGGTAGCGGGATCAAGTTAAACACGAACAGTGCCATGTTCAATGACGCCCACAGCCTCAGCAAAAGCATTGCCCGGTCTGCAAGCCCCACGCCCTGCTCTGCGGAAACCTCACCTGCAATCCGGCCAACGCCCACCACTGACAGAACAGAATTCGGATCTCGAGGAGCATCCGTAAACAGCTGCACTCCGACGTCCCACACGGCGCGAGGCAAAACAGCCACGATAGAGGCCGTTCCCTTGAAGGTCTGCCACGTAATATCACCGACGTCGCCGAGGGTGCCACGCTCACGTTCCACCTTGGAAATGATGCCAGCAACCTTGCGCTCACCCACCTGAACCGGTGTCACATCAAACTCTTGCAACGCACCATCGCGTTCCACAACTACCTTTGCCGCGCCGTCCTGATGCTCAATAGCACTCACAACGTCAGCCCACGAACTTGCCTGCACCGACCCCCAAGATACGATCTTATCGCCGGCTCGCAAACCTGCCTCATACGCCGGAGACTTCGGATTCTCCTCAGTGCAAGTTTGCGAAGCAGTGCCAATACACTGGGGAACCTGGTCCAGCGTAGTTGTGGCCACATTAAAACCAAAACCAAGCACGATTACCGCAAAAAGAACCACTGCGAGTAACAGGTTAGTTACCGGCCCACCCAGCATTACTATGAGCTTCTTTGGGACCGACAGGTTGTAAAACGCTTGAGATTCACGTCCCTCAGGTAGCTCTTCTGCGGAGGACAAACGGGCCTCCTGCGCAAGAGTCATCTGCCCCTTCCGGTTGGTCAGCTTCACTCCCTCGCGCGCCGGAGCATACATTCCTGCCAAACGCACGTAGCCGCCAAGCAGAATCGCCTTCACGCCATATTCGGTGTCCCCTACCGGCTTCGAATACAGAGTTGGACCAAATCCCACCATGTACTGCGGCACGTAAACACCGAACTTTTTAGCTGGAATCATATGGCCAAGCTCGTGCAGGGCCACCGAGATCATCAGCGCCACAATCGCGAGCAAAATGCCGATCGCGTAACTCAAACGCGGCCTCCAATAAGTTCCTTCGTTTTTTCGCGCGCCCACGCCTCAGCGTTCAAAATGTCGTCAAGATCAGGCTCAGCAGTGCCCTCGTGTAACTCGGTTACCTTCGCAACCGTGTCCACGATGTCAAGATAAGGCAGATTACCGTGAATGAAAGCGTCCACACACACCTCGTTGGAAGCGTTCATGACGCTCGGATGAGTCGGCGAGGCGCTAACTGCGGCCCGAGCCAAGTTGAGCGCTGGGAAAGTATCGTTATCCACGGGTTCGAACGTCCAGCTCGCGCTCTCATCCCACCTCACCGGCTGCTGCACATGATCCAAACGCTGCGGCCACGAGAGGGACAGTGCAATCGGTAAACGCATATCAGGGGGCGAAGCCTGCGCAATCGTAGCTCCATCCTTAAACGTGACCATCGAATGCACGATGGATTGCGGGTGAACCACGGCCTTAATGTCGCCCGGATCGATATCAAACAGGACGTGCGCTTCGATAAGTTCCAGGCCCTTATTCATCAGTGTGGACGAATTGATCGTCACCACCGGTCCCATATCCCAAGTTGGGTGATTAAGAGCCTGCGCGGGGCTAACATTTTGCAAATCGGCGCGCTTCTTGCCGCGGAACGGGCCTCCCGACGCCGTGAGCACCAGGTGGTCTACCTCCGACCTCCCCGTAACAACCTCAGACGTGAGTCCCTTCTCGTGACGGCCCGGAACCAAACACTGGAAAATCGCAGAATGCTCCGAATCAACCGGGAGGAGCTGACCGGGCCTTTGCATAGCTGCCCGAACCAGGGCTGCGCCCACCACCAGCGACTCTTTGTTTGCCAGCGCCAAACGGGCACCCGAGCCAAGCGCTGCTAGCGTGGGTTGCAAGCCTACGCCGCCCGTCACGCCGTTCAGAACGATGCCGTCCTCATCAAGCATGCCCGCTGCGCTAACAATCGCGTCTGCGCCAACCCACAGCTCCGACTCAATGCCTCGCTGCCTCATAGCGCTAGCGATAGCGGCCTCATCCCCTGAAGCCACCGCGATTACACGAGGCTGAAACTCCTGGGCTTGCTTGAGCAACAGGTCAATATTAGACCCGCCCGCAGCCAGAGCCACGACCTCGGCAATCGAGGGATTCGCGCGCACAACATCAAGCGCCTGCGTTCCGATAGAACCCGTAGAACCAAGAAGTGAAAGAGGACGAGACATGACTACTCGATTGACAAGAGAATATCGATTGCGCGTGACAGGTACGCGTCCACGGGTCCTTCAAGATAAGCGTCCGCGCCCTTCGCGCTGGGGAACGTAACCTGGCGGATCTCATCTGCGGTGAGCTTTTCTTCATCATCAAAGAAGCGAGCAATTCGATCCAGGAATGCGTCCACCTCTTCAACCCGGTATCCGCGCTCCTTTGCCTCCGGATGCGCAAAACGGTTACCAAGAGGGCGAACCAAACGCGGGTACAGCGTTGTTGCACGGTCAGCCACGTGATCCAACCAGACGTCCTCGCCGTTAACCGCCACGTGATTCGCACGTTCGCTAGAGATAAAAGCCGACTCTAAACGATCCAGTGCCGCATCAACCACGGCCGGATCGTAGCCGCGCCTCTTCAAAGCGAACACCGTCCGACGGACCTGCTCGGATGTGATCCCCAAGCTTGGACGATCCCCCTCATAAACGGCGCGCGCCTGCTTGAAGAACGCATCTACCTCGTCCTTGTTATAACCCTTGCGGAAAAATCCCACTGTTGGGAAGAAGTTGCTCATTACTGACGCCCCTCTTTATTCTTCACCGAGGTAGCCAACTGGCCACAAGCCCCGTCAATATCTGATCCACGTGTATCACGAATGGTAGTTGCGATCCCGTTCTCACGCAGTGTTTCAACGAATTCCTTCATCACGTGCGGAGTTGAAGCAGTCCAAATTGAACCTGGCGTTGGATTTAGCGGGATCGGATTCACATGCGCCCAGCCGTGTCCGCGCTTATTCAACTCGTCCGCCAAGAGCTTCGCACGCCACGCGTGATCATTCATGTCTTTGATCAGCGCGTACTCGATCGACACGCGCCTGCCCGTCTTCACAAAGTAACGCCGTGCCGCATCCAGCAACTCGCCAACCTTCCAACGTGAGTTGATCGGAATCAGCGCATCGCGCAACTCGTCGTCTGGCGCATGCAACGAAATCGCGAGCGTCACGGGCAGCCCCAGCTGCGCAAGCTTATCGATTCCTGGTACCAAGCCAACCGTAGACACCGTTATTCCTCGTGCCGACATGCCGAACCCACGCGGCGGCTCATCCGTCATACGCCTGAGCGCCTGCACAATAGAACGATAGTTCGCGAGCGGCTCTCCCATACCCATAAACACCACATTCGACAAATGGGTTGGGCCGCCCTCCAGTTCTCCACTCTCACACGCCACGTGCGCCATCCGCACCTGCTCAATGATCTCCGCGGTGGAAAGGTTCCGCGTCAGCCCCATCTGACCGGTTGCACAAAACGGGCACGCCATACCGCAACCAGCCTGGCTCGAAATACAAAGCGTTGTGCGGCCCGGATAGCGCATGAGCACCGACTCTACCCGCGCCCCATCGTAAAGCTCCCACAGGTGCTTCAGCGTCATCCCGTCATCCGTTGCAAGAGTATGAACCTTCTTGATCAACCTCGGCATGAGCGACTGCTCAACCTGCTCCACCATGTTCTTTGGCAGGTCACTCATTAGTGCAGGATCTGCTATGTGACGCTGGAAGTAGTGGCGCGACAACTGATCCGCCCGGAACTTAGGTAATCCCTGCTCCACGAGGACCTGGCCACGCTCCTCGAAATCCAAATCCGCCAAATGCGCGGGCGGCTTACCCCGCCTGCGCGGAGCGAACGACAAGACCGGCTTCGCATCGGGAGTTTTCGCACCTTCTGGAGCCTGATCCGTCGGCATCACCTGGCGGCCCGAGCGCTTACTTGCTTCTACCAATGCAAAGCCACCTTCAAGAAAAAATAGACCACCGGAGCCGTCATTAGCAGCGAATCGAGCCTATCCATCAAACCACCGTGGCCCGGCAGCATGTTAGACATGTCTTTCAACCCAACATCACGCTTGATCAGCGACTCGATTAAATCACCAAACGTTCCTGCAACCGTGGTCAGTAACGCCAGTGGGATACCGAGCCACCAAGCCCCGCCGAGCCAAAACATTCCACCGATACCAGCAGCGATTGAAAACACGAGCGAACCAGCGAAGCCCTCCCAAGACTTCTTCGGCGAAATCCTCGGCGCCATCGGATGCTTGCCCCACATGATTCCAAATGCCCAACCGCCCGTATCGTTAGCCACGCACAGCAAAACCCATGTGATCACACCGGCCTGTGCGCCCGGAGAATCTAAAATCAACACCACGAACGACGCCAACAACGCCACGTAAATCAGCGCAAACGTCGTCACCATGATGTCAAGCACCGCCTGCGGACTCCGCCCATCCAGTAGCTTCCACACCGCCACGGCAAACACCGTTACCGTCAGCGCGCCCAGCACGGCCTCCAAACCCAAAAAATGGGCGCACACGACCATGCCAACGCCACCAACCCAGGCCAGCGGCAACACAATCTCGCGATTCTTCCGCGCAAAAGCTCCTGCCAGCTCCCACAGAGCCAACACCACAGCGGCGGACACCAGCACCACAAACGCCTCGTTCGAAACAAACAAGACCGCGAGGAACAGCGCCGCTAAACCAACCCCCACACCAACCGCGGCGGGAAGGTTACGTCCTGCCCGCCCCGACGACGGTAACGGCTTATGGTTTTCAGTTGGGCCCGGATGGGTAATACGTCTTAAATCCACAGACATCCTACTTACCGTATTAAACGGTCATCAGATCCTTTTCCTTGGCCTCCAACTCGCTATCAACAAGGGCCACGAACTTCTTCGTCAGATCCTCAAGCTGTTTCTCGCCGCGCTCAACCTCATCTTCGCCAGCTTCGCCATCCTTCTTAATCCGCTCAAGCTCTTCCTTCGCACGACGACGCTCATTACGAATCGAAATGCGGCCCTCCTCCGCGCGACTGCGAGTCTGCTTCACGTAATCGCGACGGCGCTCCTCAGTGAGCGCCGGCAACGTACAACGAATCAGATTGCCATCATCCGTTGGATTAATACCCAAATCTGCATCACGAATAGCCTGGATAATGGCCTGCACC
Organism: Actinomyces urinae; assembly: GCF_900119695.1. Lineage (GTDB taxonomy): Bacteria > Actinomycetota > Actinomycetes > Actinomycetales > Actinomycetaceae > Gleimia > Gleimia urinae. The sequence goes on along the minus strand of NZ_LT632545.1, from coordinate 68,010 downwards.
GAACCGCGGTCATACGGGCTTACCAGCACCATACGAGCCTCCGGAATCTGCACCGAGGCAAGCTGCTGCAACGGCGTCATCGCACCATAGTAATCCACGAGAATGGAGTTAAACATCTCCGGATTAGCGCGGCCCGTACGGATATTACCGAAATCCTTCTTTATAGCTGAGACAGCACGCTCCATGCCATCTTCGGCCTCAAGTAGAGCATCTTCGATCATTTCTTAGTTCTCCTTCTCACAATCCTCATTAGTTACCAACGTACCGATCTTCTTCCCAAGCAGCGCGTCGGTAACGTTGCCCGGCTCATTCATGCCAAACACGCGCATGTTAAGACTGTTTTCCTGACACAGCGAGAACGCCGCCGCATCAACTACCTTCAACCCACGCGCAAGTGCGTCTGAATACGTCACATAATCAAGACGCTGTGCATCCGGCTCCACCCGAGGATCAGCAGTATAAATGCCATCCACGCCGTTCTTTGCCACCAACAGCTCCGAACAGCGCGTCTCCAGCGCCCTCTGCGCCGACACCGTGTCCGTTGAGAAATACGGCAAACCCGCACCCGCACCAAACACCACGACACGCCCCTTTTCCAGATGACGGATCGCACGCAGTGGAATGTAAGGCTCGGCAACCTGCCTCATCGAAATCGCGGACTGCACGCGTGTAGACACGCCCTGCTGCTCCAAGAAATCCTGAAGCGCAAGCGCATTCATCACCGTGCCGAGCATGCCCATGTAGTCAGCCCGAGCCCTATCCAGACCATGACGAGACAGCTCCGCACCCCGGAAGAAATTGCCGCCACCCACAACCACCGCAACCTGGACGCCCTCGCGAACCGCCTGCGCAATCTGTGCTGCAATCATGTTCACCACCGACGGGTCAAGACCGATCTCTCCGCCGCCGAAAACCTCGCCAGACAACTTCAAAAGAACGCGCCGACCGGCGCCAGACTGCTCAGCCATCAGCTGCAACCCCTCCACAAATAAATCCGCGGTGCACTAACTCAACACATAGTTTAACGGATATATGACCGTAGCCCCGCCCTTGCAAACAAGGGTCGGGGCTACAATCGGGGACTTACTAGGCACCCACGTGGAAACGAACGAAGTCCGTAACCTTAGCGCCGTGTTCCTTTAGAACGTCGCCAACCTTCTTCGAAGGATCGCGAGCGTAATCCTGATCAACAAGGCAGTTCTCCGCGTAGAACGCATTCAGACGGCCCTCAACGATCTTCGGAACGATGTGCTCGGGCTTACCCTCCTGAAGCGTGAGCTTCGTAAGAGTTTCCTTCTCCTTCTCGAGAACATCAGCCGGAACCGAGGTGCGATCCAGGTAGAGCGGGGAGAACGCAGCAATATGCATCGCGATGTCGCGAGCAACGTCAGCGCCAGCCGCATCAGTTGCTACCAGCACGCCAACCTGCGCCGGCAGGTCAGCCGACGAGTGGTGGAGGTACAGTTCAACGTTCTCGCCTTCCATGCGAGCAACCTTGCCAACCTCAATCTTTTCGCCAATAACAGCGCCAAGACCGTCAACCAGGTCCTTAACAGTGCCATCCTCAGCAGGCTGCTCAAGCAGATCCTGCGTGGACGTTGCGCCGCTCTTAACAGCCGCGGCCAAAACCTTCGAAGCGAAGTCAATGAACTTCTCGTTCTTCACCACGAAGTCGGTCTCAGCATTCGCCTCAACCATAACGCCGACCTTGCCATCAACGACCTCGCCAGCAATAAGGCCGGCAGCAGCCGTACGATCTTCACGCTTAGACAGCGACTTCAGACCAGCAAGACGAATGATCTCCATCGCCTTTTCCTTGTCGCCGTTGGCCTCGTCAAGCGCCTTCTTAACATCCATCATGCCCGCGCCGGTCTGCTCGCGCAGAGCCTTCACATCGGCAGCAGTGTAGTTCGCCATGAAAATCTTTCCTCTTCAAGTATTAGTGGAAAGGCTTACTCAGCCTTAGATTACTCAGCCTGAGGTGCCTGCTCTTCGGCAGCTACCTCAGCCTTCTCGGCCTCTTCAGCCTTATCGGCGTCTTCGGCCTTCTGCTCGCCTTCGGCGCTCTCAAGAAGCTCGCGCTCCCACTCGGCCATCGGCTCTGCACTGGCGTCCTCAGCGCCCGACTTCTGACGACGCTCCGAGCGAGCCATCAGGCCAGCCGCACAGGCGTCAGCGACCACGCGGGTCAAAAGCGCAACAGCGCGAATAGCATCATCGTTACCCGGGATGCCGTAATCGACCTCATCCGGATCACAGTTAGTATCAAGCACAGCCACAACCGGTATGTTCAGCTTGCGAGCCTCAGCAATCGCAAGGTGCTCCTTGTTGGTGTCAACAACCCAAATAGCCGAAGGAAGCTTAGCCATGTCACGAATACCACCCAGCGAACGCTGGAGCTTGTTCTTCTCGCGTTCCATCATGAGAAGTTCCTTCTTGGTGTGGCCCGAACCGGCAACATCCGCGAAATCGATCTCCTCAAGCTCCTTCATGCGCTGAAGACGCTTAGAAACCGTGGAGAAGTTCGTCAGCATACCACCCAGCCAACGATGGTTCACGTACGGCATACCAACGCGCTCAGCCTGCTCTTCAATAGCTTCCTGAGCCTGCTTCTTCGTGCCAACAAACAGAATGTTGCCACCGTGAGCAACCATTTCCTTCACGAACTCGTATGCCTTGTCGATGTCCTCGACGGTCTTCTGCAGGTCAATGATGTAGATGCCGTTACGCTCAGTCAGGATGAAGCGCTTCATCTTCGGATTCCAGCGACGGGTCTGGTGACCAAAGTGGACACCACTTTCCAGAAGCTGACGCATGGTTACAACAGCCATGTCTCTTCCTCTCGGTGCAAAGCACCATTCACGAGCGGCGCTAGCCACTCAAAATTACAGTTACTGCCCTAAGGCCCTGGCGTCCACGAGCCAACACCCCGAAGGGACCGAAGCTGGCCGCGCCGCTTACGCGGATTTGGACGCGCGATAGTCACCTGCAAGCAGGTGCCGCGTCGATTCTAGCTAAAATCTGGGCGTTTAGGAACTTCGAAGACTCCTTTTACGCCCACATGTTTCACGGCTCACACAACGCGCCCCCATACGTGTTTCCACAGGGAGTACAAACCCGGCGTATCCACAATCTTTTTGCTTCGAAATCGCTGCCGCTAACCGTTGTTCGTAGCCTACCCTGCATGGAGTTAGCGCATCGGTTCATGGCTCTGCTGACTGTGCTTGGGGTTGGCAGTGCACTACTTGGCCTGAGTGGCATGCCCGCCCGGGGTGATGTGTTCGTTGGGGATGTTAGTTCCTCTGTTCGGGTGGGCGGCACGCAGTCTCAGACCGTGGGTGGCGCGGATTCTCGGACTAATGGCGTGTCCGAAGCCTCGCTTAGCCCCACTCTTTCCCCCTCGCATATTGGATACGACCCCTCCACGGTGCTCTCCTGGCAAATGCCGGTAGCACCTCCCATACCTGTCGGGCGCCTATTCGACCCGCCGAATAGTCCCTGGGCGTCGGGACATCGCGGGGTGGACATCTGCCCTGGTGTGGGAGCCGCGATTCACGCTCCTGCCGAAGGCACAGTGGTTTACGCCGGAGAATTCTTCAACCGGAACGTGGTTTCCATCAGACATGCAAACGGAGTGCGCTCCACGTTTGAGCCCGTCGCTCCTGCAGTCGCGAAAAACTCCTTTGTGCACGCCGGCGACGTGGTTGGTCACCTAGAAGCCGGTCACGATTCAGATTGTCTGCACTGGGGCGCCAAGGTTAGCAAATACCTGTACTTAAACCCCCTCGCCCTCATCTTGGGAGAGCCCATACTGAAGCCCTTGGACGGATAACTAGCGGCGCCATTGGCTATCGATCATGCAGCCACTCAGGCTCGGGGATGAGCCTGGTTCATGATCGCACTCAAACGGCGCGCATCCACATGCGTGTATCGCTGCGTAGTTTGTAGCGACGAGTGCCCCAGTAAATCCTGCACCGCACGCAGATCAGCGCCACCTTCCAACATGTGAGTTGCCGCGCTATGACGCAGACCATGTGGGGAAATCACCGGAACACCGGCACTGGCGCACGCGGACTCCAGGCGTCCTCGGACAATACGTTGACTAACGCGCCCACCGCGAGCGCCTAAAAACAACGCTTGCTCGCCGCTATCGATAACGAGGGCGGGGCGGCCCGTCGCAATCCAAACACGCAGCGCATCATGAGCTGGCTTGCCGTACGGCACCACGCGCTCCTTGTTGCCCTTGCCCAGCACTCTCAAAGTGCGTTCCGCAGCGTTCAAGTGAGACAGGTTTAGGCCGGTCAGTTCCGCAACGCGAATACCGCACGAATACATGACCTCAACCATGGCCCAGTCGCGGATAGCGCACGGATCACCATCTTCTGCTTGCTGGCGCAAATAGTTAAACAAAGACCGAGCCTGATCGACCGTTAGCGTCTGCGGGAGCGTTTCATCCACTCGCGCCGCCCTCAACTTCAAAGTTGGATCAACCTGAGCGATTCCCTCACGCTTCATCCACCGCCCAAACAAGCGAACACTTGCCACGTACCGCGCTACAGACGCCCTCGAACCACCCTCGCGAACCTTAGTTGCAACCCACGCGCGAAACGCCCGCGGCGTCAGTTCAGCCGAATCAAACGGCCTCTCACCCAGGCAAAAATCAAGAGCAGAGGACACATCGCTCATGTACGCGCGCACCGAATGGTCTGCCATGCCTCGACTATGCGCCATATAGCGCTCAAACCTGGACAGAACATCGAGCGTTGACTCGTGCAACTCCATGTTCCTCCCAAATCTATGCACCAACTACAACCACTGGTGGCACAACTTTAGTCCTGCCTGGCGCGCCACCTGTGTGCGCTACCTGCAACGCGCGAACATGTCACCCTCACACGTAACCAGCTTCTTCAACAGTAGTGTAGTCATCCCCTGCTCCACCTCGTCCACGCCCAAGCCAGCGGCTCGAGCTACCCAACGAACCGTTGCAGATCCCTTCGCTGGAAGCGCGTCGAAAATGCGCTGCACATCAACATCTAGGCGCGGCTTCTTCCCCTCGGGCATATCAAATAAGAAATCACATATGCCTGACATCAACTCCAATATGTCCTCAACCCCAGTTACCAAAGTCACGCCCTCACGGATCGCCTCATTGCAACCCGCCGACATCTGCGACGACACCGAACCAGGGAAAGCCCCCACGGGCCTGCCCATCTCCCGAGCACGCCGAATCGTTACCAAAGCCCCTGACCGCGCCGACGCTTCCACCACCACGCTCGCCTGCGATAACGCCGCAATCAACCTGTTCCGACTCAAAAAACGCCACCGCGCAGGCCGCCAATCCGGCGGGCACTCAGCCACAATCGCACCCGACATCTCGATCTGCTCAAACAGGCCCTCATGGGAAGCCGGGTAAAGGTACGACACTCCTCCGGCCATCACCGCCACCGTCTGCCCCACCTTCAACGCGCCCACGTGAGCAGCCGCATCAATACCAAACGCTCCACCCGACACCACGCACACACCCTTGCGAGCAAGGTCAAACGCGACATCACGCGCAACCGAGTTACCGTGCGAACTCGACGCCCGCGCCCCCACAATCGCTACCCGCGGCATCGCCTTCAGCTCCCCACGCATCCAAAGCGCAGCCGGAGCCTCCAACCCCAGATCATTCAGCCCCGCGGGCCAAGCAGGATGCTCCGGCCAGAGCACCGTCCCGTCCACCCGAGCCAACGCATCCAAATCGCGCTGCACATCCAGATCCTCCACGCGGGGCAGCCACCTCTTCAGTGCCTTCACCCACGGGCGTTCGCGGCCCTCCTCGTCGAATAAGATCTGCGGCGAGAGCTTCTCTACGTCAGGTTGGGTTAGTAGCCACTCCAGCGCCGCGGCGCTACCCATCTGCTCGCGCAATGCCCCCGCAGCCACGTCGCCCGGCTCCACGATGGCACTCCAAGCACACGCAACCTCTTTCTCACTAGCCAAATCAGGAATTCGCATCATCAACCCCATTTCTAAACTTCAACGAACTAACGAGCTCCGACAGCCCCACTCGGCGCGCGCCGCGCACATCCGCGATCGTCAGAGCCAGACGCAACACTCGATCCGCACCGCGCAAGCTCAAAGTGCCGTCCTCAATCGCGCGCTCCACACCCCTATACACCGACGGTTCAATCCCGTACTTAGGGTCATGAAGCAGTCGCGACGGAACATGCGCATTCATAGTCCAAGGCGTGCCGCGCCACCGCTCGCGTGCCCGCTCACGTGCTTGCACCACGAGCTTGCGCGCATCCGCAGACGTATACGCCGGTGGATCCGACAACTCAGCTGGAGACGGAGTCATCATCGGGATCTGAATATCCATCCGATCCAGCAACGGACCCGACAACCGGCTCATGTAGCGGCGACGCTGCAACGACGAGCACATGCACGACTTACGCCGGCTAATCGCATGCCCACAAGGACACGGATTAGAAGCTAGAACCAACTGGAATCGGGCGGGATATTCCACGTGATGGCGCGCCCTATGCAAGTTCACAACACCCGACTCCAAGGGCTGGCGCATCGCATCCAACACCTGGGGCGAAAACTCCGCTGCCTCATCCAGCACCAAAACACCCGCGTGCGCCCGCGAAATCGCTCCCGGCCGCGGAACCCCAGTTCCTCCACCAATAATCGCCGCCATCGTCGCACTGTGATGCGGAGTTTCGATTGGCGGAGTCCTCATCAACCCACGCGACGGATCGAACGTGCCGCAAATCGAATGGATCGCAGTCGCCTCAATCGCATCCTCATCATCGAGGGGCGGCAAAATAGTGGGCAGACGTTTAGCAAGCATTGTCTTGCCCGCGCCCGGCTCTCCCACCAACAGCAAGTGGTGACCGCCGGCCGCAGCCAACACCAGCCCCTCCGCCGCGAACGCCTGGCCGCGCACATCAGCTAAATCAACCTCATCATGCGCATGCGTAACCTCCGGCTGCACAGTTGGGGCTTCGCGCGCAGAAAGAGCCGGCAATCCCTCAGGCAAACGGCCTCCGAAATGAGCAACAAGATCACGCAAATGAGCGAAACCAAGGACCTCCACTCCGGGCAGTAGCCGCGCTTCCGCGAGCGAATCCTCCGCCACCACAATCTGCGCCATCCCCTCACGGCGCGCCCCAACCACCGCCGGTAGCACTCCCCGTATCGGACGTAGCGAACCATCCAAACCGAGCTCCGCCATAAACACCGCGCCATCAACGGCCCTAGGCGAAACCACTCCTCGCGCAGCCAACAGACCCACCGCTATCGCTAAATCAAATGCAGATCCAGCCTTCGGAATCCCTGCCGGCGACAGATTCACCGTCACCCGATGTTCAAACCAATCAACACCGCACGACTGGAGGGCCGCCCGCACACGATCGCGCGATTCCCGCACCGACGCATCCGGCATACCCACCAAGTTGAACGACACAAGGCCCGAACCCACGTGCGTCTCAACCGCAATAATGTGCGCCGTAATACCTGACCACGCAACCGCGTGCGTGCGCACCAAAATAGGCCTCATAACACTCCTTTCCGGTGCTCAATATCAGCCAAACTTCCCCTCACCTTCACAACCACCGCATCCATGCACACGGAGCCGCTCTGCGCATGTTCCGACAACCAAACAGCTGCCCCGCGGCGCAAAAACCGCATCTTCTGTTCCGTAATCGACTCCCATGCAGTTGCCGCTCCTCGAACCGAGCGAGTCTTTACCTCCACAAACACGATTCCCCGCTTCGGATCACGCGCCACAATGTCGAGCTCCGCGCCCCGTCTCCTGTAATTCCTGTCCAAAATCTGCCAGCCCAAGCCGGTGAGGTATTCCGCCACCAAATCCTCACCAACCTGGCCCAACCTATGTGTCCTACCCATCAACACCTCCCGCGCACCATCCTGTTGCCTCGAGCAAATAAGCTCGCCACTAACCGGGTGCAGGTGTGGACAGCCAGGGGAACAGTAGCGCTGGGGAAAAGCCGGGTGGGCAGGTTCCTCGGTTGCTGCGGGGGATGACGGGCCGGCCCAAACCACGACCGTGAGGGGAAGTGGCAGAATACGGGCCTCTTTTGGCCACTTCCTGTCGCAATGCCGACGCGGCACAACGCAAACACCACTACTGTGAGGGGAACTGACTATAACTGCTACCTAAATGGACACTTTGGGTCTGAATCGCTGTTTCATCACCAGGCAAGAACACAACCGTGAGGGGAAGCGGCAATAACAGCTGCCCAAACCGACGCTTCCCCTCACAAAACCGAGTACGCATCAGGCCTCGAATACGAATGAGACCTAAAACGGCACAAAGCGCCCCTTATTCGGGCATTTTGGGTCGGAATCGATAACTAGCCCGCAACAGTTATCGCAACCGTGAGGGGAAATGGCCAGAACAGCGTACTCATTCGGCACTTTGGGTCTGAATCGCGGTTTCGTTGCCAGGCCAGAACACAACCGTGAGGAAAACTGCCAAAAGAGCTGCCTAATTCGACCCTTTAGATCTGAGATGCGGATACAGCCGTTTAGGTCGGGAATACGGATATGGGAGTTTGTGTCGGAAAGTCGGATTCGGTAACTGGGCCAGAAATGCAGGAAGGGCAGTTTGGGTCGGGAATGTAGGGAGGGCAATTTGGGTCTGACACATTCAAGGGCCGGACGTAGCGCTACACGTAGTCAGGTCATAGCGCTACATCGAGTCAGACCAAAGCTCCTCACCTAGGCAGGTCAAAAGGTCACGCCCAAAAGAGGCACAAAAACGGCGTGCCCAGAAAGGGGAAGCACGCCGTCCTCAAGAATTCACATAGCTCTCAGGAATTCACACCGTCCTTGCGGACTATGGGAGCTCTAGCTCTGACTTCGAGAGCTCTTCAATATTCACATCCTTAAACGTCAGCACACGCACAGACTTCACAAAGCGCGACGAACGGTAAATGTCCCAAACCCACGCGTCCTCAAGCCGCAGCTCAAAAAACACGTCATTGCCCACCGGATGCACCTGCAAATCCACCTGATTACACAAGTAAAAACGGCGCTCCGACTCAACCACATACTTAAACAAGCTGATCACGTCGCGATACTCGCGGAACAGATCCAGCTCCAAGTTGTTCTCGTAATTCTCAATCTCAGGATTCATCCCCCAAGCCCCTTCTTGCCCGCACTAATCCTTCAAAAGCCGCCACGACTGCCGGTGGTAAGCGCTCACGCCAATCTTAGCCAATGCCTCCCGATGCGCCGCCGACGCATAACCCTTATTCGCCGACCAACCATACCCAGGATCCGGTAAAGACACCATCAAATGGTCACGCACAACCTTCGCCACAATCGAGGCCGCCGCCACCACCGAACACGACGCATCGGCCTTTACCAAGGTCTGCACCCTAGGCTCGCCCACAGCAACAAACGCGTCCCGGCCCTCACAGGCGCCAAACAAATCCTCCGTTGGAGTCAGCCAATCATGTGACCCATCCAACAGCACCACGTCCGGTCGCACACCGGCAGAGGCCAACGTCATCAAGGCGCGGAGCCCGGCCCTCCTCAATGCCCCAGTAATGCCCAACTCGTCGACCTCAGCAGCCGATGCCATCCCCACAGCAGTGGGCCACGCCCACCTTGCCGCCTCCAAAACCAGGCGCTCCCGAGCGGTCGGCGACAAAAACTTCGAATCTGCCAAAGCAGCATCCGGCTCAACTCCAGGAGAAACCGCAACTCCCACCGCAACCGGACCTGCTAGAGCTCCGCGACCAACCTCGTCCATGCCAACAACGGTGCCAAACCGGGACAAATCACGCTCAACATGCGTGCTTGCAAGCTTCAAGTCTGCTCACCGCACGTTCTCGAAAGGCGCATTATCCGTCGGATTCGACCAATGACCCAAAGGCCAGCTAACCCAAAACACCTTGCCCACCACATCATTCACATCAACAAAAGCAAGATCTGGGATAGTCATGTGCGCGCGCGAATCCGCAGAATTATTGCGATTATCACCCATCACCCAGAGGTGTCCCTGCGGAACCGTCACGCTAAATGGCTGGACGGAATTATCCGAACCCGCCTTCAAATACGGCTCCGAGATAGCCTGGCCATTTACCAGCAGACGGCCGCCGTCATCACAGCACTCAACCGTGTCTCCGCCCAAGCCGATCACGCGCTTCACCAGATGCTGATCGCCCGAGGCCGGCCGCAAACCCGTATATACCAGTGCTTTCTCAATCGCCCCGGATACTCCTCCTGGATCTGCGACGGGCGGGAGCCACTCGTTGGCATCTCGGAAAACCACCACGTCACCACGCTCAAGCTCGAACGCACCCGGCGTAAGCCTAGACACGAGGACGTTATCGCCAATCTGTAGCGTATCCTCCATTGAACTGGACGGGATCCAAAAAGCCTGTACCAAAAAAACTCGCAATAACGAGGACAAGATCACCGCAAGAACAAGGATTAACAGTACCTCGCCCACACGTCCCCGCACAGTAGGCTTCTTGGCAGACTTACCCTGATTCTCTGAATCCGGATGCGCATGACGAGGCAGATATGCAGCCTCCGATTCAGGAGAGCGCTCCTCGCGCCGGACGATCGCATCAAAGTCCTGCATAACTCTCCTAAATCTCAGACCATTCCCAATGCATTAGCTTAAAACATCCAGCCCAATGTGCCTACACCAAACGCTCACGTACGCGAAGGCCCTATAAAAGTCATGCCCCGGCAGATGCCGGGGCATGCACAAGCACTAGAATTAGTTAGCGCGCTTCTCACGGACCTTAGCGGCCTTGCCGTGACGGTCACGCAGGTAGTACAGCTTAGCGCGACGAACGCGACCAACAGTCACAACCTCAATGGACTCAATGGTCGGAGCGTGCAACGGGAACGTACGCTCAACGCCAACACCGAACGAAATCTTACGAACGGTGAAGGTCTCACGAATTCCCTCGCCCTGACGAGCAATGACAATACCCTGGAAAACCTGGATACGAGTACGGTTACCTTCCGTAACCTTTACGTTCACCTTGACGGTGTCGCCGGCCTTGAATTCCGGAATATCGCTACGTAGCGAAGGCTCGTCAACGAAATCTAGCTTCTGCATGTTAATCTCCCGATCAAAACTGCCGCAGGTCAGACCTGATCATATAGCGGCTTAGCCGCCGACTACATTTGCGGAATCTGGCTTCGGTGTCCCCCTGCGGCAGGTTTCACCGCCATTTTCCAACCGCTCCATTGTGCCATATAACGATCACGCAGTCGACACTGTATCCCCCTGGAAACCTCCGGTAGTTACCAACCTCACGGCTCCAGATAATCGCGCGGAGTACCAAGGCGTCGGAGAAAGACGCTCCTAACAGGGTGCTGACACCGCCACGAGACTTTACACAGGTCGGGTCATGACCACGTCAACGTTACGGATATCCCCGACCATGAACACGCGCTTACCCGAGGTCACGAATCCGTGCCTGCGGTAGAAGCTCCGCGCCCGCTTGTTCTCTTTAGCCGTGCCCAACACGAACTCAGTGCCCTTTACAAGCGGCTTCGCATCCTCAATCGCGGCCTCAAAAATCCCGCCTGCAAGCCCCGAGCCCCTCCACTTCTGCGTCACGTAAAGCTTCGAAATATAAGTGGGTGCAGCCTCTATCTGGTGGGCGGGAATATCACTTGGATAGTGGTCTTCCTCGTACATGATGACCAGGGTGTACGCTTCTATCCGCCCGTCGATCACAGCCACCAGAACACGACAATTTGGGTCCGCGAGCCACGAGGCAACGACCTCACTCGATAGATTATTCGCGATGTGCTCAGCCTGAGCCTGCTCAGTAACGTATGCCGGGCACGCATCCGGGAACGTGGCGGCCGCAACCTGCGCGATCTCATCAGCCTCCGCAGCCGTGGCGGGGCGAATCGTCACCCTCTGCCAAACTGAACCGTCACGCGGCGCGATCCACCCAAACCGCGTCAGAACCTCCCGGTCTTCCAGCGAAAGGGTTTGCGGATTCGTTTGATCGATTAGGTCGGGCCGCACCCGCGCTGTCTTAGCGAGGGATTTCCCCCTCCTCCACGACTCGATTTGCGCATGGTTACCACCCATCAGCACGTCCGGAACCTCGAGTCCACGCCACTCTTGTGGCCGGGTATAAGAGGGATATTCGAGGACATTACCTTCGAACGACTCCTCGTCCAAAGACGCTGGATTACCCATGAACCCATCGAGTAGGCGCGCTACCGCCTCCACGAGCACGATCGCGGCCACCTCGCCACCATTCAACACGTAATCGCCAATGGAGTACTCAAACACCTCCACGCCTGGCGTGCCGGCGTAATAATCGACGACGCGCTGATCAATACCTTCATAACGACCACAGGCAACCACAATCTGATCGGCGGCGCACAGGCTCTCCACATCACGCTGTGTCAAAGGTTTTCCCGAGGGAGTCGGAACTGCCAAAACGCGGTGAGCTACGCGCGGGTTATCCTTACTGCCAGTCGCGCCAGCAGAACTATCTAGAAGCGAATCGCCACCGGCACCTTCTGCGCGGATCCGGAGGATTTCATCAAGCGCCTTCCCCCAAATATCGGCGCGCATCACCATGCCCGCGCCTCCGCCATACGGCGAATCGTCAACCGTGCGATGGCGATCCTGCGTCCAATCTCGCAAATCGTGAGCAACAATCTGTACCGCACCCGAATCCTTCGCTTTGCCCATCAGTGACAGATCTAGCGCATCAAAGAACTGCGGGAAAATAGAAACCAAATCAAACCGCACGGTGCTCACTCCTCATCATCAAAGAGGCCGCCCGGCGGATCAACCACGATAGTACCCTCGTCAAGCAGTACCTCAGGCACGATCTGCTTCACAAATGGCACCAAAACCTCGTGGCCGTCGTAATCCACCACCAGCAGGTCCTGCGCGGCGCCGGGTACAAAGCGAGAGACAACACCACGAGGCTCTCCCTCAACCGTGCGCACCTTCAAACCCGTCAGTTCGTGCGGATACCAAGCGTCGTCCTCGTCCAGCGCCTCGTCAGCGTCAATCAACAATAGAGCTCCACGAAGCGCTTCCGCGTCGGTCCTGTCGCGCACCTCTTCAAATTTGACCAGCATCCGCCCCTTGTGAACGCGAATCGACTCCACCGTTAGAACCCCGTGCGAGGCCACGTCAAACCGTGCGCCTTCAAATAAGCGCTCCTGCGGAGAATCCGTACGCACGTCCAGCGCAACCTCTCCCTTAAGAGCGTGCGCCGGCCCTACAACCGCAACCAAAAGTTCCATGAACACCCACCGCTTCAGCTCAAAATATGACTTGGGGCGGTGTGGACAAGCGCCACACCGCCCCAAAATCGAAATAACTAATCCCGATCAGCATCTATGACATCAACCCGGACCGGGCCCCTAGTAGACAGAGCCGACATGACCGCACGAAGCGCGCGAGCTGTCCGCCCATTTCTACCAATGACGCGACCCAGATCATCCGGATTAACGCGAACCTCTAAAAGTTGTCCGCGTCGCATAGACCTCGAGCTCACCTCGACATCATCGGGATTATCAACAATCCCACTGACAAGATGTTCTAGGGCATCAGCTAGCATTAGGCTTCCTCTGCCTCAGCGTCGGCTTCAGCTTCAGCCGGGGCCTCTTCCGCAGCTTCTGCTGCAGCTGCCTCAGCGGCTGTTTCTTCCTCAGCCTTCTTAGCAGCAGCGGCCTCAGCCTCTGCCTTCTGCTTGGCTTCAGCAATAGCTGCCTTACGCTTGATCGCTTCTTCCTCCGCAGCCTTAATAGCCTTCGCGGCGGCCTCTTCATCCGCAGAAGCGTACTTCACGCGCGAAACCGGGTTCTTAACACCCTTATGCGCAGCGAGGTCACCGGTCAAACGGAGCAGGTTGCGAACCTGGTTGGACGGCTGAGCACCGACACCGAGCCAGTACTGAGCACGCTCGCCCTTAATCGAAATGTGCGACGGGGTACGCGTCGGATCGTAGGTACCGATCTCTTCAATCACGCGACCATCGCGCTTCTTGCGCTGGTCAACGACAACTACACGGTAGAACGGTGCGTGGACCTTGCCCATGCGCTTTAGTCGAATACGAACTGCCACTTTAGTGGTCACTCCTTGATTTATTGGGGTGGACTCAAACCGCCATCGGGGGTTACACAAACAGTGGTTAGAATCCTGGACGCGAAGAACTACGGTAGAGAGGGGTCCGCAGACTTCGAGTACAACGCTCCATTGTGCCAGAAAATGAGCCAAAAAGGGAACTGTATTCGGGCTAAGTAAGCAGGATTTATCGTGCGATTGGTCACGGCACTCCCTCGCAAGCTACGTCGCAATGCGTCACGGAGGGAACTCTTCGCAAAATAGTGAGAGCATGGGAACGAGCGAAAGGACATCATGAGCACTGAGCAATACCGGCTGGACAATCCGCCAAGAGTCGTCGGCCTAGACCCCGAAACTACTCGAAGCCTGCAGCGGGCGGATCTAACCCACGAACTCGCACTCATGTGTCGAGCTGCAGCGACCGCGGTGGGGCCCTACCTACTAGCTTCAAGGGTAAAACTCGACGCTGCCACCACCGAAACCAAAGCTAACTTTCACGATCCGGTCACACCCTATGACAAAGCTGCCGAGACTGCGATCAGCGCCCTCCTGGGTAGTTTCATTCCCGGCTCGCTAAAACTTGGTGAAGAGCACGGCGAAGAAATCCTGCCCGGAGGCGCCCCCACCGACTTCCCCGATGAGATCCCAATCGCAGAACCCGATTTTCACGTGGACGCCCGCTCCCTAGCCTCGCGCGTGAAATGGATAGTTGATCCCATTGATGGCACCGCGAACTTCGCCGCTGGATTCCCCTACTTTGGCACATCCGTCGCAGCCTCCCTCGATGGCGAGATCGTGGCCGGAGCCATTACCGTCCCCTACAACAATGAAGTGTTCTGGGCCGATGAAACCGAAGGTTGGATTGAACGCGGAGATGACTTCTACGCACTAAAGTCAGGCAACATTCAAGGCAGCAAGACTATTACAGCTGAGAGCGAAGCGCTGCTCCTCACCTACTTCCCCACCGTATCTGAGGTGAAACAGTTCCCGGACCTAGCCGCTAAAGGACTCACTGACCTACTATCCACCTTCCGCGCCATGCGCCGCCCGGGAGCGTGCGCCCTTGACCTCGCTCAAGTTGCCGCTGGTCGCGCAGGAGCCGTCTTCGCCACGCGAATCAAACCGTGGGACATTGCCGCAGGTGTCCATCTGGTGCGAGTCAGTGGCGGACACGTGGACCAACGTGACCTCGGAAACGAAGGAACGGGCACCCAACCAGCCATTGCCGCTACGTCCGCAGGACTCAAATCGGAGATGCTCGCAAGCCTACTGGATCAAGTGCAAAGCCAGTATTAGAGGCCCTCGACGCGCTCTAGGCCTCGATAAAACACATGTGTTGGTAGTTGCAAGACCTCAATGTTTTGACGCGGGTCAGCATCAAACATAACGAGGTCGGCATCGGCGCCCTCATGCAGACCAGCCGCGCCGAGATACTCGCGAGCCTTCCAGGTTGCTAAATCGACAATTTGTGACGGGGCAAGGCCCATCGAGCGCCACATCGCAACCTCTTTTGCCACCTGGCCGTGCTCCTGGTATCCACCCGCATCTGTGCCCGGAAGTAACTGCACTCCAGCGTCGATGAGACTCCCGAGAGTAGCCTCATGGCGCTCCCACAAATCCGTCATGGTTTGCGCGTATACCGGGTATTTCTTGCTCCCTGCTCGCGCGAACTGCGGGAATAGCGCCACCTGCATCAGCGTGGGCGTAACCGCGATTCCCATCCGGGAGGCCTCCCGCGCATGATCCGGCCTCATTCCAGTGCCATGTTCAATACAGTCCACCCCGGCTTCGAGGAGGCCATCAATTGCCTTTTCACTAAACGAATGGGCCGTAACCCGCGCTCCGGCCTCGTGTGCGGCAATCACGCCTTCCTTTAGCGCTTGCGTATCCCATAACGGATCTAGATCTGAGTCCGCCCCATTTGATCGGTCAATCCAGTCGGCAACTACTTTCACCCAGCCAGTACCCGTCCGCGCCTGGCCCTCCATGACGGATGGCAGTTGCGCATCCGAGGTCTCAATCGCATAACCGCGAATGTAACGCTTGTGCTTAGCAATATGCCTGCCGGCCCGCAAGATGGTGAGAGTGTCGAGCCGCTCATTGATCCACGAGTTGTCACCAATCACTCCGCAATCGCGCACCAGGAGCACGCCCGCATCACGGTTGGCTTGAGCCTGGGCAAGCATTTGCTCGCCCGTGGTCTGCCCCTGCGGGCCTATCCCAATATGACAGTGAACATCCACGAGGCCGGGAGTTACCCATACGTCGTCAAAATCATTAGCCATGCCCGCTCGGCTGGCCTGATCACCTAGGCGGTAAATCTTCCCGCTCCGTACCTCAAACGTGCCGCTGACCCATTCGTGAGGGCCAACGGTTGAACTCGCTTCACGTGCGATACCCGAGGAATCTCCGGATGTAAGGGAAAACTCCCCGAGCTTCGGGGAGCTTTGCCAAAGCACGTGGCCGGAAAACCTCATTAGCCGCCAAATCCGCCCAGCATGCGCTTAACGTCATCCGGCAGATCATCCATTGTGGGGCGAGGTGCCTCCTGCTGCACGCCAAACGCAGACCCCTGACGCTGTTCCTTTGGAAGCATCGCCTTCAGTTCCTGCTGGCGACGCTTCGCGGGATTGCCCGATACGCCAGACTTCGAGCGCTTCTTAGCCTTCTTTGGCTGACGTGCGCCGGCTCGCTTGCCCGCACCCGGCAGGTTCCCCATACCTGGGAAGCCACCCATACCGGGCATTCCGCCGCCCGACCCCATGCGTTTCATCATTTCGCGTGCGGCCTCAAAGCGCTTAACCAACGAGTTGACTTCCGCAACTGTAGTACCCGAACCAGCCGCAATACGGCGCCTGCGAGAACCATCGAGCACCTTGACGTTGTTACGCTCAGCAGGCGTCATCGACCTCACTATCGCTTCGATGCGCGACACTTCCCGCTCGTCGAAGTTCTCCAGTTGCTGACGCATCTGGCCCGCTCCCGGCATCATTCCAAGGAGCTTCTTCATCGAACCGAGTTTGCGCACCTGCTGCAACTGGTTCAAGAAATCATCCAGCGTCAACTCACCCGACATTGCCTTGGCAGCAACGTCCTCGGCCTCACGCTGGTCGATCTTCTTCTCAGCCTGCTCGATAAGGGTGAGAATGTCACCCATATCGAGGATTCGCCCGGCCATGCGGTCAGGATGGAAACGCTCGAAGTCCTCCAACCCCTCGCCGGTGGAGGCGAACAGGATCGGCTGGCCGGTAACTCCGCGTACCGACAGCGCCGCGCCACCACGCGCATCGCCATCAAGCTTGGACAGAACGACACCCGTAAATCCAACACCGTCACGGAACGCAACCGAGGTTTGTACCGCATCTTGACCGACCATGGCATCTAGGACAAACAGGATCTCGTGGGGATTCACGGCATCCCGAATATCGCGCGCCTGCTGCATCATCTCTTCGTCAACGCCCAGGCGGCCCGCCGTATCGACGATTACGAGGTCGAATCCGTTCTCAATCGCATAGTTCAGACCCGAACGCGCAACGTGCACAGGATTGCCCACACCATTACCCGGCTCTGGGGCCCACACTTCAACACCGGCACGCTTACCAATAACCTCAAGCTGGGTGACAGCGTTTGGACGCTGCAAGTCCGAGGCTACGAGGAGGACGCGTTTGCCTTCCTCCTTCATCCAGTGGCCTAGCTTGCCAGCCAGCGTAGTTTTACCAGCGCCCTGCAAACCAGCGAGCATGAACACCGTGGGGCCGCGTTGCGCGAAGTGAAGCTCACGCGTTTCGCCACCCAATACCTCCACAAGCTGGTCGTGTACAACGCGCACAACCTGCTGGCCCGGATTCAGCCCCTTCGTCACGGTGATGCCGCGAGCTTCCTCGCGAACCTTCTTAGTGAACTCGCGAACTACGGGTAGCGCGACGTCCGCGTCAAGAAGGGCACGGCGGATCTCAGATGCGGTTGCATCAATATCCGCATCGGTGATCACACCTTTGCCGCGGAGTTTGCGGAAGGAATCTGTTAGACGATCAGAGAGGTTTTGAAACACGTTTTTGATCCTGTTTTCGAAAAGTTACTGCATCCTACCTTAACCGATTAGGAGCTTAGCCAACGATTGCGTCCACGAAGTCTTCGGGGCTGAACGGAGCCAGATCGTCCGCCCCCTCGCCCAAGCCCACAAGCTTCACTGGCACTCCAAGCGTCTTCTGCACCGACACGACAATGCCGCCCTTGGCTGATCCGTCCAGTTTGGTAAGAACCACGCCGCTCACGTCAACAACTTGGGCGAAAATTTCCGCCTGGCGCAAACCATTCTGCCCAGTTGTAGCGTCTAGAACCAGAAGCGTTTCAGCAATTGGTCCCTGCTTCTCCATGACGCGCTTCACCTTGCCAAGCTCGTCCATCAACGTGGACTTATTTTGCAAGCGCCCCGCGGTATCCACCAAAACCACGTCCACCGCGTCCTCACGTCCGGTTTTGATCGCCTCAAATGCAACCGAGGAGGGATCGGCGCCTTCAAGTTCAGAGCGAACGGTCCCCACGCCCACGCGCTCGCCCCAAGTGGTGAGCTGTTCGGCAGCCGCTGCACGGAAGGTGTCGGCCGCACCGAGGAGGACTGACTTGTCCTCCGCAACGAGGAGGCGGGCCAGCTTACCCACGGTTGTGGTTTTTCCTGTGCCATTAACACCAACCACGAGCACCACGGCCGGGTGCGTACCAGT
This sequence comes from Actinomyces urinae, assembly GCF_900119695.1. GTDB lineage: Bacteria > Actinomycetota > Actinomycetes > Actinomycetales > Actinomycetaceae > Gleimia > Gleimia urinae. The sequence continues at coordinate 49,197 of NZ_LT632545.1, read as the reverse complement.
CTCGGTCTGAACGGGCGCGAGATTCAAAGAGCGGTCCATGTCCGGATCCACCGCGGCAAGAAGCTCCTCGCGCAGTAGCTTGCGCACGCGCTCGGGATCCGACGTGTCCTCGACCTTCACCTTTTGGCGCAGGCCCGCCATGATCTGATCCGTGGTGTCGAGGCCGAGATCAGCCATGAGGAGAGTGTCTTCAAGTTCCTCCCAGTCTTCCTCGGATAAATCGCCGCGCGAAAGAATGCCGAGGAGGGCAGAACCGATGCGGCCCGAACCGGCAAGGCGCGAACGCAGGCGATGCATGCGGCTGGGGGCTGACTCAGGCTGATCGAGTTCTTCGGCTGGAGCAGGCTCTTGTTCCAAAGTGGAGGCGGCAACATCGGGTTCACTTTCAACAGGCTCTGACTCGGCCGGAGTTCCTGGCCTTGCGGAGACCTCACTTTCAGCCTGCTTAGCTTCAACCTGCTCAGTTTCGGCTTCGGGCTTTGCCTCGATCTGCGGCTTGCGCGGCGCTGGTGGCAGTTCTTTATTACGCGAACGGGAGACCGTTACTGCGCCACCAACAACCAGCAGTCCAACGAGGATCCACACGAGATACAGGTTGGATCCGAGAAAATCTAAAAATGCGTCCATGCATTAATGATTACGCACCGGAGCGCCGTTGACCAATAATAAGCGCCACAAAATACCGTAGTGGCCACGTAAAAGTGATCTAGTCGTCAGAGGAAGTGGGCCTCTGTTCAAGGCTTGGCAGTTCCTCGGCCCGCAGGTAGGCGGATCCCTCGCGCCCCTCTTTCTTAATCACCGCTTCAAGCGAGGACTTACGCGGCGTCACAGGATCCGGCTTTTGTCCTTCAATATCTGCCTGTTTCCACTCATTCGTCGTCTTTTCGAGGTGGACCTGCCAGTCTGAAACTGACCTACGGGTAACCAGAAGTACCACAAGGACGCCCACCGCGAGCGCAAGAATCACGGTCAGCGTGACGAAAATGAAGAAGGCTGGTTGTAGCACTCTTCTAGGGTGCCAGATCCGCGCAGATACGCAATAGAAAACACGGCTGATTACGCAGTTGTGACCAACACACTACCGGCGTGCGACAACGGCCTACCTACCCGTTTGACTCTGCTTGCGCCTGCTTCGTTTCTGCTAGTTTTGATGAAACCACTTGCGTCACGCCCGCACGCATAGTCACGCCGTAGAGCGCGTCTGCGATCTTCATGGTCCGCTTTTGGTGCGTGATGATAATCAGTTGCGAGTCCTGTTGCAGTTCCTTGAAAATCGTGATTAGGCGCGACAGGTTCACGTCGTCAAGGGCGGCCTCAACCTCATCTAACACGTAAAACGGGGACGGACGAGCCTTGAAAATGGCGACGAGGAGGGCGAGCGCGGCAAGCGACCGTTCTCCGCCAGATAACAGGGATAGGCGCGTGATTTTCTTGCCCGCGGGACGCGCTTCAATCTCAACACCGGTCTCCAGCATGTTCTGCGGGTCCGTGAGGACGAGTTTGCCAGACCCTCCGGGAAAGAGGGTTGCGAACACGTGAGTAAATGCCTCTTGGGTGTCGAGAAAAGCCTGGGTGAATACCTCTTCAACTCGCTGGTCTACTTCGTCAACGATGCCCAGCAGGTCGTTCTTGGATTCCGTAAGATCACGTAGCTGGTCAACCAAGAACTGGTGGCGCTTAGAGAGAGCCTCGTGTTCTTCGAGCGCTAGTGGGTTGATTTTGCCCAGCCGGTCCAGCTCTCGTTTAGCGCTGCGCAGACGTTTTTCTTGCTCTGCGCGAACGTACGGGTAGGGTTCTTCCGCAACTACGAGGTTATGCGGGCCGAACTCGTCGATAAGTTGATCGGCCTCAAGCGCGAGCTCGTCGCGTGCTCGCGTGACGGTGTGCTCATACCGCAAGGCAACTTCTTGTAGCGCAATCTCATCGCGGTGCGCAGCGTCCGTGATTTCGAGCAGACTGGCACGAATCTCGTCTACCTCATGGCGAGCGCTTGCTGCCGCCTCGGATGCTTCGGTGCGTTCGCTCTCCGCTGCGCGAAGCTGCTGACTGGCCTCTTCTAGAGCGGCTTCCGCAACCCGGATCGGAGCCGCGATCCGATCACAAATGTCACTCAGGCGCTGATATTCGCGTTTGCGCGCAGCTTCGCGTCGTTCATATTCGGCTAGGTCGGAGCGGGCCTTCGCGACTTGCTGGCGCATGGAACGGGCACGGTCGCGCACGCGGCGCGCTGTTTCTTCGAGTGTTCGAATGTCGAGGCGGGTCGCAGTTTCTTTGGCACGCGCTTCGCGCGCTGCTTCTTCTAGCTGTTCTGCTTCTTCACGAGCCCGTGCGGGATCCGCAACCTGTGGGAGCGCCTGCGCCCCCGCCTGCTTAGCTTCGGCTTCAACGAGGCGCTCGCGGGCTCGTTCCACGCCCTCTTCGATCTTTTTCAAAGTGGTGGCAAGGCGTTCTTGCTCCCCCTGGGCAGCCCGCAAACGAGAACTGGCACGCGCCCGCACCTCCATCGCCTTCGCCCGCTCTGAGTCAGCCTTGCGCAGAGCCTGCAACTGCTCGTTTGCAACCTTGAGAGAAGCGTCGTAACGCTCGCGCGCCTCCTTCAGTTTTTGCGAGACAGCCTCCAGGTGCTCACTTGCTGCATCGGCGCGTCGGCTCGCATCCTCGTAGTCAGCGTGGCGGGCCAAAACCGACGCGTGGTCAGAACCCGAAGTAAGTACCGAAACCGGAGTGAAAACATCGCCCGTTCGAGTGGCAACCTTTGTCACCAGCGGATTTTCAAGGGCGCGAATGGCCTCCCTCTCGTCCTCGCACACCACCGCTCCGGCTAGCAGCGTGTTGATGAGACCTTGCACGTGCTTGCCCTGAACCACGTCAACAGCTCTGGTCCATCCATCGATAGCTACCGGTTCCACGCTCTGTTCCAAAGCAGTGACCATTCTGCGGCGTCCACCCGAGTCCAAAAACTGCAAAGAAATACCCAGGTCGGTGATCACCGCGGCATCGGTAAATGGATCCAGTAGCGCGGTGATCGCATTTTCCCACCCCGCACTGGTAGAGATAAAACTAGCCAAAGATCCGAGGACCTCCGGATGCTCAGCGCCCAATAGTTCCGCCGTCTCGTCCGCCGGCTGCAGGGACTGCGCCAATGTGTCGCGCCGAGCCGTCCAGGTGGCGCGCTCGGACTGGGCTTCTCGCTCCTGCGAGAGCAGACGATCAACCAGGTCGCGGGCCTCGTCTCGAGATCGCACCGCGTCCTCATGCGCATTCGCCATCTGATCGTCAGCCTGAACCTCTTCAAGGCCTTCCATTTCGGCGCGTGCTAGCTTCGTTCGCTCCGCGGCCTCCGCAACCGCATTTTTCATCCGTTCAACTTCAGCAGCGCGTGAGGTCAGCGCCTGTTTTGCCGCATTCACGTCACCAATCAGCCTGGCAATATGCTCGCGCCGGTTCGACTGCTCGGCTTCCAAATGACGCACCTCGTCGAGCGCGGTGCGCGCAGCGGCTTCGGCCTCTTCTCGGGCTTTGATTACATCGGCAAGCTTCTGTCCAGACGCCTGCACCTGTTCGAGCAGGTCCGCATCCTCTTCATTTGCCTTTGCTGATTTTTGATCAAGATCCACGAGGTCGAAGTTTGGTGCGGGTAGCGGCTGTGCAACGCCTCGCATGCGTTCGTTAGAGACCGATGACAGTGTCATTAGCGAGGCGTGCGTCGTGGATAGCTCTTGCCACAACCGCGTGAGTTCCTGGGTACGAGGGGTGCCGAGGCGAGCCAATTGCTCCGCCTCATTTAGACGTGCTTTAGCGGCATCCAACTGCTCGTTAAGCACCTTCTTGCGGGCGTTCGTTGCCTCTTCGCTGGCTCGCCCCGCGTCGAGGCGTTCTTTCAAACTCGCGAGGTCATCGGCCAATAGTCGGGCCTGCGCGTCGCGCACCTCGGCCTGGATCACACCGGCCTTACGGGCAGTTTCAGCCTGTTTGGCTAGGGGACGCAACTGACGGTGGATCTCATTAGTAAGATCGCGAACACGAACGAGGTTGCCCTCCATCGACTCCAGCTTGCGCAGCGCCCGCTCTTTGCGCTTGCGATGCTTGAGCACGCCCGCGGCCTCTTCAATGAACCCGCGCCGTTCCTCGGGCCCGGCTCCTAAAATCGCATCCAGCTGGCCCTGACCCACAATCACGTGCATCTGCCGCCCCATGCCGGTGTCGGACAGGAGCTCTTGAATGTCTAGTAAGCGTACTTGAGTGCCGTTGATCGAATACTCAGATCCGCCACCTCGAAACAGCGTGCGCGAAATGGTGACTTCGGAGTAGTCGATCGGGAGGGCGCCATCGGTGTTGTCAATGGTTAGAGACACCTGAGCGCGCCCCAGTGGGGCGCGCTCAGAAGTTCCGGCGAAGATGACATCTGCCATCTGACCGCCGCGAAGATTTTTAGCTCCCTGTTCGCCCATAACCCAGACGAGGGCGTCTACAACATTTGACTTACCAGAACCATTAGGCCCGACTACACAGGTAATGCCGGGCTCAAGATTCATGGTCGTTGTCGAAGCAAACGACTTGAATCCACGGATGGTAAGAGTTTTTAGATGCACGCCTCAAAGTTTAGGCGAAAAATGAGCGAAAACGTTATTCTTTCCAAACAAGTTCGGGGAACCACAGTGCGATTTCGCGGTCTGCTGAGGCCGGCGAGTCAGAACCGTGAACAATGTTTTCCACGTTACCAGTACCCCAATCTCGACCAAGATCGCCACGGATGGTTCCGGGCGCCGCGAGAGTCGGGTTGGTGTTACCCATGAGGTTACGCATGCCTTCAATCACGCGGTCACCTTCAACGACCATCGCAACAACGAGGTCAGACTGCATGTACTCCAGTAGATCCTTGAAGAAGTGCTTCTCCTTGTGCTCGAAGTAGTGATCTTGCAGAAGCTCTTCGGAAGCGTGCTTGATCTTCAAACCCTTTAGCTGGTATCCCTTAGCTTCGATGCGGCGAATCACTTCGCCGGTGAGGCCGCGGCTGAAACCATCCGGCTTCACAAGGACGAGGGTGTGCTCTTTATTCGCATCGAGCTGTTCCGGACTAGGCATTTGCCTTCCTTTCCATTGACTTCCGTGTCGAATTCGATTCTACGACAATTTATCTTGACGTAAAGAGAAACCGGGTTGTTACCATATTTCTCAGCCGGCTTGTCGGTGTTTCACTCCGGCATTGATTTAAGTTTTTGCACGAGGTCGCTTACAGCCCTCTGGGCGTCAGCGCCGCTGGCGCGCACGGTTACGGTCTTCCCCTGTCTAACGCCGAGCGCCATGAGCGACATGACTGAGGCCGCGTCTGCCCCATCGATGGTGACCTGTGCATCGTAGTCGCTGACAAAACGCGCCACTAGGGCAGCCGGGCGGGCGTGTAGGCCATCCGGGTCTGCTATTGCGACCTCGGCCTCACAAACGTCCTCCCCCGAGGGTTCTGTCTCCGACTCAGCGAACGCACCCCACGTTTTAGCAGCGTCACGGACAGCCTCAATAACGCCCTCGGCATCGGCGCCTTGCTGGGCTGCGACCGCCCCCGCTACCGCCCCCTCAACCAGTGGACCGTCGGCAAAATATACCGGCTCGTCATCAAGAAAGTCGAGCACTGAATCAACCGTGAGCGTTGCCGAGCCGAGATCGGTTAGTAAAACCACGGGACCATCCGCTACGAGTTCCTGAACCGCAGCATCTACCTTGTCGAAGGAGGTGCCGATGTTCCCATCTTGAAGCCCCCCTGCCGCACGGATTGCGATGTCCGGAGCCATTTGCGCCGCGACTTCGGCCACGCCCTGCGCGAGTTTGTCCGAGTGCGAAACGATTACAAGGCTGACCTTAGACATCGATCGCCGCCACGGCCTGTTCAAGGATGATTGCAGACGATACCGCACCCGGATCAAGGTGCCCAATGGAGCGCTCCCCCAGGTACGAGGCACGCCCCTTCGTTGCCTTTAGCGGCTTCGTGGCTTCAGCACCTTCTCGTGCAGCTAGCGCGGCGGCTCGGAGGGCTTCGGCGCCGTCACCACCCGCGGTAGCAACTTCACGTGCGGCCTTAGCCGCCGGCGCCCACGCATCGACCATGGTCTTTTCGCCCTCTTGTGCCTTACCTCGCGTCTGGACACCAAGCAAAGCCGCCTCAAGCAGGTTTGCAACAGCAATCGCGTCCAGATCCTGCTCGCCAGTTGCCGCCTTGGCCGCACGTAGGAACGCGGTTCCATACAGGGGCCCAGCAGCGCCTCCAACGGTAGACATCAAGGTTTTGGCAACTAGTTTCAACACCGACTGAATGTCTTCTGTAGCTGTAGCGGCGAGCGCTTTCTCAACCGCGCTGAAACCTCGATCCATGTTTTCACCGTGGTCGCCGTCGCCGATTTGGCGATCCAGGTCAATCAGTTCAAGACGCGCCCCCGCAATCTCTTCGGCGCTCTTATGGATCCAGGCCAAAGCCCAGTTCACATCTAAGCTCACTTGCTTACATCCCTTCTCGGTATCCCGCTGTTAGTGCGGGTGCGTCAAACAGCTCTAGCATTTCATCATTTACGCGCAGTAGCGTAAGTGAAGCGCCGGGCATGTCCAGGCTGGTCACGTAGTCTCCAACCAGCGTACGCTCAGCAACAATGCCATCATTCTGGAGAAGCTCGTGGACCTTGCGGTTCACAATGTATAGCTCAGACAGTGGCGTGGCGCCCATCCCATTTACTAAGGCGATTACGCGATCTCCTTGCGCAAACGGCAGGTCCGCACGCACCTTCTCGTACAGCTCTGTCGTGAGCTCGTCCGCGGTCTTCATCTCGGTACGGCGGTATCCGGGCTCGCCGTGAATACCAATCCCCATTTCTACCTCGGTATCGCCAAGGTCAAAGGATGGCTTACCCGCGTGCGGAACCGTGCAGGGCCCAAGAGCCAGGCCCATGGAGCGCATGTTGTCATTCACTTCGTTGGCGATTCGCGTTACCTCGTCCAGGTCGTCGCCACGTTCTGCCGCGGCTCCCGCGATCTTCTCAACCAGCATGGTGCCCGCCACGCCGCGCCTACCTGCCGTGTACAAAGAGTCTTCCACCGCAACGTCATCGTTGATAATCACGGTGCGAACCTCAATATCGTCCATTTCGCAAAGTTCAGCAGCGGTTTCAAAATTCAAGACATCGCCCGTGTAGTTCTTCACGATGTAGAGCACGCCAGCCCTGCGATCCACCGCGCGAGTAGCCGCCTCGATAGGGTCTGGAGTTGGCGAGGTGAACACAGCGCCGGGCACCGCCGCGTCCAACATTCCGTAGCCAACAAAACCACTGTGCAACGGTTCGTGTCCGGATCCTCCACCAGAAACGAGAGCGACCTTGCCCTCCTCCTTTGGTTGTGCACGCAAAATGTAGTCTGGTTCGAAGTGCACATCAACCAGATCGGGGTGCGCCAGCTGGAAGCCTTCCAGAGACTCGCGAACCACTTCATGCACGTCGTTTACAAGCTTTTTCATACTTCCTCCACGCACGTCGGATAGCTTCAGGTCTCTACAATTCTTACATGCAAAAAGCGACCTGCACCACAGAATTGAAGTGCAGGTCGCTTTTGTTTGACGTTTAGTGCTTGATCAGGTCTCGAGCCGCTCCTGCGAGCACCACAGAACCCGTAATAACCACACCGTTAGAACCCGCCGGATCGGGATTCAACTCAGCGCGTTCTACCGCAAGATCAACCGCATCAAGTAGCGACGGCTCCACAAACACGCGGTCCTCGCCGAACACGTCCCTCGCGATCTGCGCGATTTCTTCCGTGTCCATTGCACGCGGCGTGTCCATCGAGGTAATCACAATATCCCCCACCACGGGCTCAAGTTCAGCCAGGGTGGCCTCGACGTTCTTATCTGCCATCGCAGAGTAGACCGCCGCAATGTTCGTGTAGTCAAACGACTCAGTGAGGGCCTGCGCCAATGCACGCGCGCCGTGCGGATTGTGCGCCGCATCCACCACAATCGAAGGGGAAGTTCGCACAACCTCGAGGCGCCCGGGGGACGTAGCCATCGCGAATCCCTCCTCGACGATGCCTGGCTCCACCTCGCGGCCCCCGTTGAATGCTTCGAACGCCGCAAGAGCCAGCACTGCATTCTCACCCTGATGCTTACCAAAAAGCGGGATGAAAATATCGTTGTAGAGGGCAGCGGGCGTCTGGATGGATACCACCTGCCCGCCCACTCCGAGCTTGGAAGAAACCAGGTGTAAATCCTCACCTACAACGCGCAGCACCGCTCCAACCTCGTTCGCGCGATCGCGCAAAATCTCAAGGACCTCCGGCTCCTGCTTCGCCGAAATGACGAACGACCCAGGTTTGATAATGCCTGCCTTTTCGGTTGCGATCTCGGCAAGCGTAGATCCGAGCCACTTTTCGTGGTCGTGGGCGATAGGCGTGATGACGGCAACATCCGCGTTGATCACGTTCGTTGCATCCCACTTGCCACCCATACCAACCTCGATCACTGCGGCATCAACCGGCACATCCGCAAACGCAGCCAGCATCATCACGGTCAGCACTTCAAAAAACGACATCGCGGGGCCACCGCTCCGCTTCGAGTGCTCATCCACCATTGCGAGGTAAGGAGCGACATCCTCATACGCCGCAACGAACTGAGCCTGTGAAATCGGCTCGTCATTTACGCTGATCCGCTCCCGCATCGTGGTTAGGTGCGGGCTGGTGAACCGCCCCACCTTTCGGCCCGACGCGCGTAGCAACGCACTGATCATGCGCGCCGTGGACGTCTTTCCGTTTGTGCCAGTGAGGTGCACACTTCGATAGAGGTTCTGCGGATCTGCGAGGATATTCATCGCCAGCTGCACGCGCTCAATGCTTGGCTGAACTTTGTGCTCGGGCATGCGCGAGAGAATCTCGCGTTCAATCGCGTGATAAACCATCTCGATCTCATCAGCCGTAGGGTACAGGTCGGTAGCTTCCTCATCGAGGTCGCTCTCCCCTGCATCCTCGCCGCCTTCACCGAGGTTAGGTGCCGCCATGTGCGCAGCCTCCATGACCTCCTCAAGGGAGGCGGAGACATCGCGGTTCATGATCTCGTCTACAACCTGTTCAGGAGTGCGCTCGCCGTCACCCTCAGTGTCGGCAGACTCATGGAAGATGTCGAAATCTTTCACTGCATTTTCACCACGTGAATCTCGATCTCGTCACCGGCTTCAACCGCGAGGTTCAGCGTCAAGGTCTCAGCTTTCAACATGTCAGCGTGCTTTTCCACTACGCTAACGCGCTCAGCCGGCACGCTCAGGGTTAGCTTGATGCGATCTGCAACGTGCAGACCCGCGGCTTTGCGCTCATCCTGAACTTGGCGGATGAGGTCGCGGACAAAGCCTTCGCCCTCGAGCTCATCGTCGATCTGAGTATCCAAAACCACGAAGGATCCTGAAGATAGGACCGTTGCGACCTGGCCTTCTTCAGCCTCAACCTTCGTGCTTACCAACACGGCTTCGCCGCCCAGACGAACCGGGTCGCCATCAACCACGACTCCAGGGAAGACAACCTCGTTGCCGTCTACCTGCCACTGGCCCTGCTTTTGCGCGGCGAAAAGCTTCGAAGTGTGGCGACGAACCTCGGCCGAGAACTCGCGCGGATTCAACTTAAGCTCCTGCGCAACACGCAAACCGGATTCAGATGGCGTCTTCAAGGTCACGTTCTTCACGTTGATCTCGGCCGCGATCAGGTCCGCGTAGCTAGAAAGCTCAGCCGCCCGCTCCGAGATGACGGTCAGGTCACGCAGTGGCTGACGCACACGTAGTTTCTCGCCCTTACGCAAGCTGTGTGCAGCCGAGACAACCGAACGGACCTCGTCCATCGTGGCAACCAACTCGGCATCCGCCCACGCGTCGCCGAGCTTCGGATAATCCTCCAGGTGTACGGACTCACCGCCCGTGAGGCCGCGCCAGATTTCCTCGCTGATTAGCGGCAAGAGCGGCGCAATTACGCGCATCATGACTTCAAGCGCGGTGTACATCGTGTCGAATGCGGCCTCGTCCTCTTCCCAAAAACGCTGGCGGGAAGTGCGAACGTACCAGTTTGACAACAGATCCAAATACTCACGTACATGCGCGGTCGCGCCCGGAATGTCATACGCATTCTGTGCAGCCTCTACCGCGAGCGCGAGGTCTCGGGTGCGCGCAAGTAAGTAGCGATCCATCACCGGCAGGTCAGCCACGACGGCCGAATCCAGCGGAATGGGCTTTGCGAAGTAGCCCTCTCCCCCGTTTGCTGCACCGGTGTAGAGAGCAAAGAAGTAGTAAGTGTTCCACAGGGGCAGGATCATCTGGCGAACCGTGTCGCGAATCGATTCCTCTCGAACGATCAGGTTGCCACCGCGAACCACGGAAGAGGACATGAGGAACCACCGCATCGCGTCCGATCCGTACGTGTCAAACACGTGGTTAACGTTCGGGTAGTTGCGTAGCGATTTCGACATCTTGCGGCCGTCATCACCCAGCACAATGCCATGGGCAACAACGTTTTGGAACGACTGCCTGTCGAACAACGCTGTTGCCATCACGTGCATCGTGTAGAACCAGCCGCGCGTTTGCCCGATGTACTCGACGATGAAATCGCCCGGGTAGTGGTTTTCGAACCATTCCTGGTTCTCAAACGGATAGTGCACCTGGGCAAATGACATTGAACCAGACTCGAACCAGCAGTCAAACACGTCGGAAATACGGCGCATCATCGACTTGCCTGTTGGGTCATCCGGATTTGGACGCACCAGCTCATCAATGTAGGGGCGGTGGAGGTTATCGACCTTCACCCCAAAATCGCGTTCGAGCTCGGCGCGTGAACCGTACACGTCCACGCGCGGATACTCCGGGTTATCCGACTTCCACACGGGAATCGGTGCGCCCCAGAACCGGTTACGTGAGATCGACCAATCGCGCGCGCCCTCAAGCCACTTACCAAACTGGCCTTCCTTGACGTGCTCGGGAACCCAGTTGATCTCCTCGTTTCTAGCCAACATGCGATCACGGATCTTTGTAACTTCAACGAACCAAGACGATACGGCCTTGTAAATCAGCGGCTGACGGCAACGCCAGCAGTGCGGGTAAGAGTGCTCATAAGACTGTTGGCGAACCAACACCGCGCGCTCACCTGAAGGGCGGCGCGCTAACGGACCGCTGCCGTCCTTCAGGTCCTGGATGATTGGGCGGTTCGCATCGAAAATATGCATGCCCTCATAGTCTTTAACGGGGGCCACAAACTTCGCGCCGTCGTCAATCGGCACAACCGTCTTGATTCCGACTTCCTTACACACGTTCGCGTCATCTTCACCGAAGCCGGGCGCCAGGTGCACCAGGCCGGTGCCATCGCTCGTGGTAACAAAGTCAGCGGCAATAATGTGGAACGCTTTGGGGCCAGGAATATCCTCATCGTTGCTGAAGTAGTCGAAGATCGGAGCGTACGCGCGGCCCACAAGGTCCGAGCCCTTCAGCTGGGCAACAACTGGCGGCTCTTCACCCAGCTCGCGCTCGTAAGAAGAGACAAGATCCTTTGCGAGGATCACGCGTTCGCCGGCAAGCGGTCCTTCTTCGGGCTGCACGGTCACGTAGTCAACGTCTGGCCCAACGGCCACCGCGAGGTTCGAAGGAAGAGTCCACGGCGTCGTAGTCCAAATAAGTGCAAGTTCACCGGTTTCTAGACGCAGGCCAACCGTTACAGTGTTGTCTTGACGCATCTGATAGACGTCGTCATCCATCGAGAGCTCGTGGTTTGAAAGCGGCGTCTCATCGTTCCAGCAGTACGGCAAGACGCGGTGCCCCTCGTATGCAAGACCCTTTTCATACAGGGTCTTGAATGCCCAAATGACCGACTCCATGAAGTCGATATCAAGAGTCTTGTAGTCGTTTTCGAAATCAACCCAGCGAGCCTGACGAGTTACGTATTCTTCCCACTCGTTCGTGTAGCGCAAAACAGAAGTGCGGCACGCGTCGTTGAATTCTTGAATGCCAATACCGTTCGGGCCTTCGATCTCATCCTTCGTTTCAATGCCGAGCACGCGCTGTGCTTCAAGCTCAGCAGGTAGACCATGCGTGTCCCAGCCAAAGCGGCGCTCCACACGCTTGCCCTGCATCGTCTGGTACCTGCCGACGATGTCCTTGACGTAGCCGGTTAGAAGGTGGCCGTAGTGCGGCAAACCGTTAGCGAACGGCGGACCGTCATAAAACACGAATTCGTTAGAACCGGCCTCACCTGAAGGACGGATCTCAATGGACTTCTTGAACGTGTCATTTTCTTTCCAGTAAGCCAAAATCTCTTCTTCAAGGCTGGGGAAAGAAGGGGATGCTACGACGTCGCCATCACGGTGGCGGGGGTAGTGGTTGCTCATTTGTTCCGTCCTCATTCATCATTCGAGGACGTCTCCAACCCGGTGGGTTGGTGCGCGGTACCACCTCGCTTGCCAAAATGCTTTGGCCGCTCGAACTGCTATCACGGGCTTACCCGTCCGGGTCTACTAGGCTGAGCCGTTCTTCCGGAGGCTCATCGGTGATACCCGGTTGCCCGGCCGAATCATCGCCATTTGCCAGAAAGTATAGCCCGCACGCGGCGGCGATGAGAAAGCGAACCAATGTAATTCGCCACACAGCCAATAAAAAAGATCCGACCGTTTGGTCGGATCTTTATCCGGGTGGCTGACGGGACTCGAACCCGCGACGTCCTGGACCACAACCAGGTGCTCTACCAGCTGAACTACAGCCACCATCATTGCTCACGCAACGATAGATAACTGTAGCAGTAACGGAGCACTAAACAAAACGTGGAACGCGTTGCCTCTACCACACCGCAGTAGGCCAGAGCGTTGTCTTTTACCAGTGCGCTCGCACCGAAATTGCGTCAGCGAAGTTCCCGAGGGCCTCTGGCGAGGAATCCAGGTAGAGCTGCGCGTCCACCAGGCCAACTTCCATAACCATGAACGAGCCCTCCCCATCGGGCACGATATCCACCCTGTTGAACAGGAACTGCTCGTCACGGCCCATCCGCTGCTTAACGTAGGCATGGAGGGCAGCGCGAATAGTTTCACCCCAACGCCACTCCTCCGGCGTTGCCTCACGGGCTTTAACCAGCGTTTCCTGCTTGGATTCCATCGTGATCGAAGCATCATGCAACATCGGTTGCTTTTGAACCGCGTGCGAAAGCAGCCCGTTGAAGAACACCAAGGTGATCTCACCGTGCTTATCGATCTCCTCCTGATAACGCTGCAACATCACGGAACGCCCCTCGCCCAAAAGGCTCATTACGTGACCAACCGCAGCTCTTCTCGAAGCGGGTTCTACCGCACAGTAGCGACCAATATCGCGCGCACCAGAAGAAACCGCAGGCTTGATAACAAAATCCTGGAGGGCCGGAAAACGCGAGTGCACCCGATGCTTTGAAAGCTTCTTATCAACGTCGAGCCACGTGGTAGGAATGATAGGAAGTCCAAACTGCGCGTTCAAAATCTTCAAGTAGTGCTTGTCCGAGTTCCACTCCAAAATGTCCGGGTGATTCAGCAGGCGAGGCACCGTCTTAGTCCACGACAAGAACTCATCGCGCCTCGTCGCGTAATCGCACACGGAGCGAACAATTACGAGGCCGGCATCTGTCCAATCAACATCTGGGTCATCCCAGCGCTTAACCCGGGGATCACATCCTCGCTGAGCCAATTCATCTGGCAAGCCTTCCTCGCCAGGATAAAGATTGGGCAATTCAGAAGAGGTTACTAACGTCACGCGTGGCTTCATAGTTGATACTTTAACCATATTCGATCGAATTGTTTGCACGGATGAGAACACTGTCTGCAAGCGGAACAGATATTGGGCGAAGCGTTCCTGCCCTTTCAAAATGAGCGAGGGCGCCTTCCCGCAGTTTCAGCGTAACCCTATCGGACGTGCCAGGGCCTGCTCAATCAAATGGGATACGAGGGCGGGATACTCTATGCCCGTTGCCTGCCACATCGCTGGATACATGGACCACGGGGTGAATCCCGGCATAGTATTCACCTCGTTAATTGTGATTTTTCCGGATTCTTCGTTGTAGAAGAAGTCCACGCGGGCAAGCCCCTCGCAACCTAGCACCTCGAACGCGCGCACAGCGGTTTCTCGGATCTGCTGTTCCACGGCTTTGGGCAGGTCAGTTGGCGTGGAAAGCGTCACGTCATCGTGCGCCTGATACTTGGTCTTGTAGTCGTAGAAGCCATCCCGCGAGGCAACCACGATCTCACCGCACCTGGAGGCGCGCGCACCCTCGCTGCCAAAGTCGAGGACGCCACACTCTATCTCGCGGCCCACCGTCGCAGCCTCGACAATCACACGTGGATCAACCTTGCGAGCTTCTTCGATAGCGTCTTCGAGCATGTCCAGGTCCTCAACGTGAGTGATCCCCAGCGAGGAACCGGCGCGTGCGGGCTTCACGTACAGATCCTGACCGACGCTTGCAGCCTGCGCCAGAGCACGGGAGCGATCCCTCCTCCATTCGTGGTCGGTGATCAGCGTCCACCGCCCCACGTAAATGCCGGCACCAAGCAGGAGCGCTTTGGTCAAATGCTTGTCATTAGACACCGCCGAGGCCGCAACACCGCAGCCCACGTAGCGCACGTTAGACATCTCCATTAGCCCTTGAATAGTGCCGTCTTCACCGTAGGGGCCATGGAGCAGAGGGAACGCTACATCAACGCTACCCAGGTCAGTGGCTTCAATTCGTTCACCGGCAACTGCGCGCGGTTTCTCCACTACCCACGGATTTCCCGTCCATAGCGCTACGGAGGACTCCCCAGCTTCGATCACTACTCCTCGACCATCAATCATCTCGTAGAGTTCTGGCTTAGCCGGCACGCGCACCCATTCACCATCGGGCGTAATACCGATTGCCAAGACCTCGTACCTAGCTGGGTCTATAGCCGCCATTACACTGGCTGCCGTTGCGCAAGAAATTTGGTGTTCGCCGCTACGCCCTCCGAAAATCAGGGCGACACGGGTCTTCTTTGGAGAATCGCTCATGACCTTGACTTTACTTCAAAACCATCAGGTTCAATCAACTCGCGCGTACCTTCAAAAATATGTCGCGCGTTAGACACTTCCGGGCGTTCGCCGCGATTTCGATCTTCGAGGCCGGTAATAGCCCGCTTGTAGATGAAGCCCTCGCTTGGGCGGGTTACAGTAAGACGAACGTAACGATTGGAACTCACCATGAATAACAAAGTTCGAGCCAGCGTAGCGCTGGCCACGGTGCTAGCGGCATTGGCATTTAGCGGATGCAGCCAGGGCGAGGGCGCCCCTGATGCCTCTACGCCGGCAACTACTGAGGCAGAAAGCTACCCGCCCCCGACATATGTAAACACAACGGCGGAAACTGATATTGCTATGGACGAGGTCGAATGGGTGTCTGGGTCTTCTCAGCAGGTTGAAGGCATTTCAAACACTTCTTTGCTGGCCCACGATTTTCGCGTAGGTGCACATGAGGATTACTACCGCGTGGTGGTCGAGTTCGTAGGTCAGGGCGATCCCGGCTGGACCATTGGTTGGACCGACAAATCGGTTGAGCTCGGGCGTGGCGAGCCGCTACCAATTCCGCAGGGCAACGTGCTTGACGTCATGATCCACGGCGCCACCTGGCCGGCGATTCCCGGAGCTGCCGACTACTACTACAACGGGCCCGCTGATAAACGACTGGATGACAATGTTCTCGCCTGGTTTGACGGCTCATTTGAGTCTGAGACACATCTTGCGATCTCGAGCGATAAACAGCGCGAATATCGAGTGTTCACTCTTGAAGATCCCAAGCGGCTCGTAATCGACCTACGCAAATAGGGCAAGCAAAATCTTCCCTGGCTCTCGGGCGGCTTTTCTACAACCGGCGGGCAAAGCTTCTAGCTATCCGAGACGGGAGGGTATGCTTTGAGCTTTGGATCCCACCTGGTTTCGGGCGCTTTTTCCCCGCGGATTTCTTCGATCATTGAGGTGATGACAACCTCCATACGACGCGTCGCTTCTTTGACCGCCTCATGATCGTTTTCATCCTGGTTTAAGTCAGAGAAGTCGAGGGCGGGCCCAGCAATCACCCAAGTGTCACGCCTACGCAAAGGGAAAGAATTCCTCCAGCGATGCATGATCTCGTGGCCTCCCCAGTGCGCCAACGGAATCACAGGAACCCCGGTTGCGAGGGCAAGCCTAGCGGCTCCCGTCTTGAACTTCATGGGCCAGTGATCGGGATCTGTAGTGAGTGTGCCTTCGGGGAAGATGGCTACAGATTCGCCTTCAGCCAGCGCAATTTTCGCATTCTTGAGGGCGTCGCCAGCACTGGAAGTTCCCCGACTTACCGGCACCATTTTTGCTCCGGTGAGCACGCGACGCAGTCCAGGAACCCGGAACAGGCTGTCTTTAGCGAGCACGCGCACGGCATGCCCAGCGTCAACGATGAAGTGCGCCACCACTACCACGTCATACTCGGTCACGTGATTCATCATGAGGATGAAAGGGCCGTCTTTGGGAAGGTTGTTTCGGCCCCGCCAATGCGGCTTAGTGGTCAGTTTCGCAAGAGGGCGCAGGACTTCAACCGCGACCTTATATATACCAGTTGCCGGCTTACTCATGGCCTGCTCCTACATTCTTTCCGCATCGGCGCCCAAGCGGCCAAGCTTGCTGAGGAAGTGCTCGTACCCGCGGGCAATCACGTCGATGCCATGCACGATGGACTCCCCCTCCGCTGCCAGAGCCGAGATGAGGTAGGAGAAACCTCCACGCAGGTCTGGAACGGTAATCTCAGCACCATGCAGCGGTGTAGGTCCAGAGATAACAGCGGAATGGTAGAAGTTGCGCTGCCCAAAGCGACACGGAGTGCCGCCCAAGCATTCACGGTAAATCTGTATTTCCGCGCCCATCTGGTTTAGCGCCTTCGTGAATCCAAGACGATTTTCGTAAACCGTCTCATGGACAATTGAAAGCCCCTTCGCCTGCGTCAAGGCAACAACCAAAGGCTGCTGCCAGTCAGTCATAAAGCCGGGGTGAACGTTCGTCTCGAGCACGATCGATTGCAACTGCCCACCGGGGTGGAAGAAACGGATGCCGGCATCGTCGATTTCGAACTGGCCACCAACCTTACGAAATACGTTCAGGAACGTCGTCATGTCTGGCTGATGCGCTCCGCGCACGTAAATGTCGCCGTGCGTTACCAGTGCGGCAGAAGCCCACGAGGCTGCCTCGATGCGGTCTGAGATCGCGGTGTGCGTAAATCCGCGCAGCTCCGATACCCCCTCGATTCGGATCGTGCGATCGGTGTCCACGGACAAGCTGGCACCCATCTTTTGAAGGACGTTGATTAGGTCCATGATTTCCGGCTCGATGGCCGCGTTCTTCAGCACTGTTATGCCGTCAGCCATTACCGCGGTTAGCAGGGTTTGCTCGGTGGCGCCTACCGATGGGAAAGGAAGCTTGATTTTGGCGCCGCGCAAACCGTCTGGAGCGGTGATGCGAATGCCGTTATCTTCTTTATCTACCTGCGCGCCAAATGCCCGCAACGCATCCAGGTGCATGTCGATTGGGCGGTCACCAATGCGACAACCTCCCAGGTCAGGAATGAAGGCTTCTCCTAGACGGTGCAAGAGGGGGCCGCAAAACAGAATCGGAATGCGCGATGATCCGGCAAGGGCCTGAACCTCAGATACGTGGGCTACCTCGACGTTTGAAGGGTCGAGCTCAAGGACACCAGCACCCTGGTCAAAATTAATGTGCACACCGTGCAGACCAAGAAGCTCAGAAACCAGGTCCACATCTCTAATTAGAGGAACGTTTGAGAGCTTCGAGGGTGTTGTACCAAGTAGGCTTGCCACCATCGCCTTTGGAACGAAGTTTTTTGCACCGCGAACGGTGATGTCGCCCGTTAAAGGTTTGCCGCCCTGCACACGCAAAACCGAGTCCATGGAAACCTTTCTGCTTATCTAACTAGCTGAATTTATTATTATCCCTTGCACTAATCTATAACGCACGGCCCGCAGGTGCTCCATTACCCACACCACTGCCTCCACATGTCTCAGCACAACTGTTCGCACGTTCACCCAACACAAAGCCTCTTGTCTGCACTTTTGTGCGCGCGATCATATCCAGAAGTTTGCCATCTCAATGATTGAGATGGCAAGATCGGTGTATGGATGAAAAAGCTCCCACCAGTGGCGTAGGCGTTCTAGATAAAGCCTCGCTTGTTTTGTCCGCATTAGAGGCCGGGCCGGCAACGCTTGCCCAGTTAGTCTCAACCACTAAATTGGCCAGGCCAACCGCGCACCGCCTTGCAGTCGCTCTTGAGTTTCACCGTTTCGTTGCTCGCGACATGCAGGGCCGTTTTGTTTTGGGCCCTCGCCTTTCAGAACTCGCATCGGCTGCTGGCGAAGATCGTCTTCTCGCATCGGCCACGCCGGTTCTCATCGCGTTGCGCGATCACACGAAGGAATCAACTCAGCTTTACCGCCGTCAGGGAGACCAACGCATTTGTGTTGCGGCAGCTGAGCGCCAGATCGGTTTGCGCGATTCCATCCCGGTTGGCGCCACGCTTTCCATGAAAGCAGGATCCGCAGCCCAGGTGCTCCTGGCTTGGGAGGAACCGGACCGACTTCACCGCGGCCTCTACGGCGCTTCGTTTAACGCGACCATGCTCTCTGCTGTTCGCCGTCGTGGCTGGGCACAGTCCGTGTCTGAACGCGAGATAGGCGTGGCGTCTGTGTCCGCTCCTGTTCGCGGACCGGGAGGCAAAGTGCTTGCCGCTATCTCTATTTCTGGCCCCGTGGAGCGTATGGGACGCCAGCCTGGCCGCCAGCATGGCCCATCGGTAGTTGCAGCGGCCAACCGTCTCTCAGACTTCCTGCGCCGCGCCGAAGAACTCGGCCTATAGTTTCGCACCTGACAAAATGCGGATTGCCCTCGTTTCTGACCCGTACAGCCCGCGCGTTGGGGGGATTGAAACCCAGGTGCGCAATCTGGGCCAAGCCCTCGCCGCTGCCGGCCACAGCGTCACGGTGATTACGGCAACGCCCGCAACCTCGCAGCGCGGTGATTTTACGGAACTTGATGGCGAAGTTACGGTGCGGCGTCTGACCGCACATATCCCTCTAGATCTTCCGGTGAATCCATTTGCAAGTGAGGCGCTGCAGCAAGCTTTGCCCTCGTTTGATGTCGTTCACATTCACATGGGGTTGATCTCGCCGTTCGCGCGCATGGCAGTGCAGGCCTGTATTAAGACCGGTACGAGGGCGATTTTAACCTGGCACTCCCACCTTGGCGGTAGCACTTGGTGGTACGGCGCGGTCAATCCCCTGCCCGCTTGGGCGAGCGCCGGAATACGACTCACCGCGGTATCGTCGCCAGCTGCACGGGCAGTTGCCGCGGCAGCTCGTGGAAACGCCCAAGTAGCGGTGTTACCAAACTTGATTTTTGATGAGCCCTGGGAGCATGCGCGTCAAGTAGCTTTGACCCATTTCAACGAGGAGGCTACTTCTGCTCCCCTCCGAGCAGTAACGGCCACGCGGCTTGCTCCAAGAAAACGGGTTCTACAACTTGCCGAGATCGCAAGGCGGGCGCGCGTGGACGTGCACGTGTACGGCGACGGCGGTCTACGGCCTGCTTTGGCTCGCCCCGGATTCTCGGGTGGTCGCCTGCATCTGCATGGAAAAGTAATGTCCACGCAACTGGCTGATGCGTATACGCGCGCAGAGGTTTTTGTGTCCCCGGTTGTGAAAGAGGCGTTCGGAATCGCAGCTCTGGAGGCTCGCGCATGCGGTTTGCCCGTCATTTACCGCCAGGGCTCAGGGATTGAAGAGTTCATCACCCATGGCCGCGACGGCTTAGAGACCTCGAGTGACAAAGAGATGGCCGCGGCTCTCGCTATGTTCGCTACACATCCCCAGCGACTCAAGAAACTTCGCGAATACGCGCTTCAGAACCGCATTACCCACACTTGGAGCCGCGGCCTGCAGACCTACCTGGAGCTATACGAGGACTGGCGCAACTAGATCTTTACACCTCCAAGTGCACTGAACACTATGTGAAACAGGCACCTGGTAGCAAAAAAAGCACCCGATTTCTCAGGTGCTGTGGCACCCCCAACCGGATTTGAACCGGTGTCGCCGCCGTGAGAGGGCGGTGTCCTAGGCCGCTAGACGATGGGGGCCTAAGCGCTTTAGCGCCGATTTGGTTACTAGAACCTGCACCCCCAACCGGATTTGAACCGGTGTCGCCGCCGTGAGAGGGCGGTGTCCTAGGCCGCTAGACGATGGGGGCCTTGCGATTACTCGCTTTGAAACCTCTGACCTACGGTCAGGTGCTTCGCTGGGGTACCAGGACTCGAACCTAGACTAAATGAACCAGAATCACTCGTGCTGCCAATTACACCATACCCCAAGGTAAGGTAGCTTCTTCGTGCGGTTTCCCGCTGACGGAAACCCTTCACTAGGAAGCGCCAACAAGAAACTCTACCCGACGGAGCATCACTTACAAAATCCGATCATCGTTATTTAGTTCACGTTCACGGATTCTACTGGGCGAGCTTGGCCTCCAGTTGGCGTAACCTTGCCAAGACCTCTTCCTTGCCCATGATCTCCATGGATTCAAACAGCGGCGGCGAGACCTGTCGGCCAGAAATAGCGGTACGCAACGGCCCGAATGCCAGCCTAGGCTTGACCTGCATTTCATCAATGAGGCGGGCACGCAATGCCTCTTCCAAAGATTCTACGGTGAACTCGGGCAGGCCTTCTATGACCTCTATACCGGCACGCAGAACCTCGCCAGCATTATCCTTGAGCTTGCCCACAGCTTTATCTTCGAACTCAAGCACTTCGGTTTCCACAAAGAACGGGCCGAGCATGCCGCCAACCTCACCAAGTAGGCGAATGCGCGTTTGAATTAGCGGCGCCCCCTTGGTGATGATTTCCTGTTCACGAGCCGTAAGCGCATCAAACTCTTCAGCTGACACATAGCCGTCGCGGTAAAGGAACGGCACGATGCGACGCTTGAAGTCACCCTCTTCCAGCATACGAATGTGATCGGCGTTAATCGCAATGGCCTTCTTCAGATCGAAGCGCGCCGGGTTGGGGTTCACATCGTGAATGTCGAACGCCTTCACCATTTCTTCAGCCGAGAAGATGTCCTCATCAGGGCTAATCGCCCAGCCGAGTAGGGCTAAGTAGTTCAGCAGTCCCTCTGGAATCATGCCGTTTTCGCGGTGGAGCAACAGGTTCGACTCCGGATCACGCTTGGACAACTTCTTGTTGCCTTCACCCATAACGTAAGGCAGGTGGCCAAACTCCGGCATCTGCTTTGCGATTCCGAGCTCGATGAGAGCGCGATACAAAACGATCTGGCGCGGGGTGGAAGATAGCAGGTCTTCACCGCGCAACACGTGCGTAATGTCCATGAGCGCATCATCTACGGGGTTCACGAGGGTATAGAGGGGGTGACCGTTTCCTCGAACGATCACATAGTCCGGAACAGAGCCAGCCTTAAACGTGATTTCACCGCGAACGAGGTCCGTGAAGGTAATGTCCTCATCCGGCATCCTTAGGCGGAGCACCGGCTTGCGTCCCTGCGCGCGAAACTCAGCTTTCTGCTCTTCCGTGAGATTGCGGTCAAAACCGTCATAACCGAGCTTCGGATCACGACCTGCTGCCTTGTGGCGCGCTTCGATCTCCTCTGGCGTTGAGAAAGACTCGTAGGCGTAACCGGCTTCTAGCAGTTTCGCCGCGACGTCTTTGTAAATGTCCATGCGCTGCGACTGCCGGTACGGCTCATGCGGCCCGCCTTTAAGCACACCCTCGTCCCAGTCCAGGCCAAGCCAAGTTAGAGAATCGATAATCTGATCGAATGACTCCTCAGAGTCTCGCTGGGCATCGGTATCCTCAATGCGGAACACAAACGTCCCCCCAACATGCCTGGCCCACGCCCAGTTAAACAGGCAGGTGCGGACCATTCCTACGTGAGGGGTTCCAGTTGGTGATGGGCAAAAACGAACGCGGACTTTGCCGCCATTTAGAGTATCCATGATGTCTCGATTCTACATCGTTTACGCGCCGGCTTTTCAACGTGGTTGCCACGCACCAAGTCTTTGACTTCACAGCCCATCCTTGCCCCGTACCACTTGCGTACACAACCACCGTTGTCGTTATGGTTGTAGGCGGAAGGGATTGCAATGACTGATTTGGATGCTTTTGACGAGGACACCGCCCACGCCAGCGGTCTTTTGAAGTGGGAGATGCCGGGCGTGTCTGGCCATTGGGTTGCAGAGATGGACTTCGGCACCGCTCCCGTAGTTGAAGAAGCCATCGTGGGCGCCATTAAGAGGGGTTTTCTAGGCTACATGCCGCAGGAACTGTCCGACCGGGTTAAAGACGCCACCGCGAGCGTAGTTGGCCGCCGCTACGGTCTTGAGGTTGAAGCCGAGAATGTGCGGTTGGCATCATCAGTGCTCGATGGCTTGAATGCGATCCTTGGCCACATGTTGAAGCCCGGCTCACGGGTGATAGTCCCAACCCCTGCTTACATGCCTTTTTTGACGCTACCGGGCAAGTTTGGTCACGAGGTTGTTCAGGTTCCTTCCGCGATTGTCGACGGCATTTGGCAACTCAATTTGGACGGTATTGAAGCCGCGGCCAAGAATGCTGATCTGCTTATTCTTTGCAACCCGTGGAACCCGACAGGCAGGGTCCTTACCGCCTCTGAGCTGACGCGTTTAGGCGAGATTGTGACCCGCCATGACCTGCTCGTATTCAATGACGAGATTCACGCTCCGCTGGTTGCAACCCCCTCTTCCCATATTTGCTTTGCCGGCCTGGATCAGGCTTTTGCTGACCGGACGGTCACCGCGGTTGCAGCATCGAAGGGCTTCAACTTGGCGGGGCTGCACTGCGCGCAAATGATCACAACGGGGCAGATGATCAATAGGTTCGAGGCCGCGGCTGCGTGGCTGAATCATCCGACACCGCTCGGCGCTTTGGCGACAACAGTCGCATACGAAGAAGGCGAGCAATGGCTGAGCGAACTCAATGCCTACCTGCGGCAGAATGTGGCCTTAATCGATGGCTTGTTGGAGGGTTCCTCGCTCAGTTGGGCTACGCCGCAGGGAACCTACATGGGGCTGATTGACGCATCTAAGCTCGGCGTACAAAATCCGCAGGAGTACCTGCTTGAAGAAGCGAAGGTTCGTACGACGCCTGGCAATGCCCTCGGTAAAGGTTTTGAGCAGTATGTGCGGTTCGGTTTCGCGTCTTCCGCTGGGGTCGTGCGCCGTTCAATCGAACGCATGACAGCGCTGCCTGCTTAGGGTCCCAGCTCACCGCAAACGCGCGTTGGTTTTGCGCGTGGCGGTGGCGGTCCACGGATCTTCGGGCCACGGGTGTTTTGGGTAGCGTCCGCGCATTTCCGCGCGCACCTGCGAGTAGGTTTCGTTGAAGAATGTTTCCAAATTCGAGGTGATGGCAAGCGGTCGTCCGGCGGGCGATAGAAGTTCGAATGTGAGCGGTTCTCCCATCACCGTTGGCGCTTTCTTGAACCCGAACGTTTCTTGCAGCTTTACACGTACGGTTGGACCTCGCTCCGGGTCAAAAACGATTCGCGCACGATTGCCGGAGGGAAGTTCGATCGAATTTGGCACCAGCTCGTCTAACTTTGCTATCTTGTCCCATCCGATCAGGGTTTTCAGGCCATTAGTGACATCGATTTGCGCCAGCGGTTTTCCATCAAGGAGGTCTTCCCACCACTCTCCAAGTAGCTCATCTGCCGAGTTTGCGAGTTGCTGGTTGGAAAGTTCTGGCCAAGACGCGTCCCGCGCGCTGATGTACCTGGCTTTATTCACGAGGTCAAGGCCCGTTGCACCTAGCTTGAATAAGTCCAGGCCTCTCTCCTCCAGGGCAGTTGCGAGCACCTTTCGCACTTCCTCAATCGTCGGTTGCACGCGTCGGCGTCCAAGCTCGATCTGCCCCAACCGCTCAATGCAACTTGCAGTAATCCGTCCTCCCTTAAGCTCAGTCACGACCTCGGATCGCAACATTGGCTTTGCGATCCAACGCGCCCATTCCGGTTGCAGTGGAGCCCCC
Source organism: Actinomyces urinae (assembly GCF_900119695.1). Lineage (GTDB taxonomy): Bacteria > Actinomycetota > Actinomycetes > Actinomycetales > Actinomycetaceae > Gleimia > Gleimia urinae. The sequence goes on along the minus strand of NZ_LT632545.1, from coordinate 25,103 downwards.
ACGGTCACCTTTGTAACCCCGCCAGTTGTGAGCACGCCGCCGACCGCGATCCAGGGTTCAAAACTGAGCGGGGACGTAGCATCAACGCTAAATCCTGTGCCGGATGCCGCGAGGAAGCGTCTTTTCTGACCATCTTGTTTGCCCCGCTGTTTCGCAATCCGCCCCGGATAGGCCAAGCCGATCACAACGCCTGGCAGATCTACTTCATTTAGTAGAAGGTCTGGAGAAGCAGATCCATACGAGGGCGAAAACTTGGAGGCGATGGACTGAAACCTGCGAACGTCGGCTTGCGACACCTGATTCAGTACCTGTGTGATGTCAGCGCTTTCAGGCCTCGTTTCGGTGGCTAGCGCCGCAACGATCCTCGCCACGGCTTGTTCCTGCCCGCTCCACCTACTGGCTAGAAGGAGGGCGCGCCCCATGCGCGGGTCTGCAGGCACCATAGCCAACATGCGTCCCTCGCCTGTTATCTGCCCACCGGTTAGAGCGCCAATACTCTCTAGGGTGGATTCCGCTCGCACCAACCCTGGCGCAGGAAATGGCGAAGGCAAGCGCATCTGCTCCGGCTCGCTCCAGGCATGTGCAAGTAGCGCGGCTTCGGTTAAGTCCCCACTTTCGATCTGCGCAGTGGCATACTGCGTCATTCTTGCAAAATCAGTTTGCGAGTAGCATCGGTACACCACGCCGGGACCTGTACGATTGGCGCGGCCACCGCGTTGGGTTGCAGAAGAACGAGATGCTCTGACCGTTACCAGCGCAGCGGCCTCGCGACGCACATCGAACCGCGGGCTACGCGTCAGACCGGAGTCAACCACACAGTTGATGCCCGCAACCGTTAGCGACGTCTCCGCAATATCAGTTGCCACAATCACCCGTTCACCCGGTGCCAGCGCCTCGTCCTGTTGCTGCGTTGTAACACCACTATGCAAAGTGAACGTGCGAATCCCGGCGGTGCGGATCATTGCGGCCACGTCCTCCACATTGCGAATCGACGGGGCAAAAACGAGGGTGGGCCCATTGTTTTCAAAAGCCTCAACCGCAGTAGCCGCAAGATGGCTTAGGAACTCCGGGCTGGCCCCTTGCGAATCAAGTGCCGGTACAGATGCTGGCCTCCACACTTCGCTGAGCGGATACGGATCACCCGCAACCTCAATCCGGTCTGTCTGCGCTGAACTCGCCAGTAGCGTGTGACACCTATCCACATCCGCCGTTGCGGACATTACTCCAAGCAGGAGGTCATCGCGCATATCCGCAATATCTAAAGCGAAGGCGAGGGCGAGGTCTGAATCGATGTGACGCTCATGCACTTCGTCCAGCAATAGGGCGTCAACGCCGGATAAATCAGGGTCCGCGAGGAGGCGGCGAAGCAAACTACCCGTAGTTGTGAACTCGATCCGCGTATCCGCGCTGATCTTCCGGTCCGAGCGCATCGTCCAACCGACCACGCCTCCAGGCTCATCTTCCAACAAAGACGCCACATATTTTGCCGCTGATCTCACCGCCACTCTGCGCGGCTGCGCGATCAGGATGCGCCCACTCGAACCTCGCTCATCGAGAAGATGACGAATAAGTAGCGGTGCCAGCGTGGTCTTACCCGAACCGGGGCTAGCAGATAGGACGAAGCGGCGCCTGCCCAAAACCGCTGCCGCAATGTCGTTTTGCGCTGAAGTAATGGGTAGACGCGCGTTGTTGAAGGCCTCGATAAAGCTCAGTTTGTTACCTCGTCACAAAGTTGGCGAGGCTACCAATGCCCTCGATCTCACATTCCACACGGTCTCCTGCTTCAATAGGACCGACACCGGCAGGCGTGCCCGTCATAATCACGTCACCGGGTAGGAGTGTCATAACCGACGAGATGTACTCAATCAAATAGGGCACGTCAAAAACCATGTCGCGAGTATTGCCCTGCTGCATGACCTTTCCATTTACTCGCGTTTCAATGTTGAGGTCATCAATATCTAATTTCGGATCGACCGTGATCCACGGGCCCAGAGGGGCGGATGTGTCGAATCCCTTCGCACGCGCCCACTGTCCATCGATTCGCTGCGCATCACGCGCGGACACGTCGTTTGCAACCGTGTAACCAAACACGTAGTCCAGGGCGTTTTCTGCACTTACGTCTTTGCACAGCGTGCGAATAACCACGGCCAGTTCGGCCTCGTAGTGGACTTCACGGCTCCAGTCGGGCAGAACAATCGGATCATCCGGGCCAATCACTGCGGTGTTCGGCTTGAAGAAGATATTTGGATGGTCCGGCACTTCCCCACCCATTTCAGCCGCATGGTCGCGGTAGTTTTTTGCAACGGCCACGATTTTGGAGCGGGGAATCACCGGGCTAAGCAGGCGCACCTCGTCGAGCTTAAAGACTTCTCCGGACGGCTCCACCCCTTGGAACAGAGGGTCTCCTTTTAGCCCTTCGATAAGGTCCGCTCCCTCAGCAATGGCTCCGTATCTGGGGTTTGCGCCCGCACTAAATCTTGCTACTCGCACTGGGTCCTCCTAAACCTTGACGCCCCCAGTGTAGCTATACCCAGATATCCTTGTCGGCTTGCTTTTCAAGTTCGGGATACTTCGCAATCTTGAAGCTCATGTCATCGCTGTCACGCAGCTCGTTCCAGTCTCGCAAAATAGTTCGCACAACCTTCATAAGAGCAATGAGGGCCAGCAGGTTAATGATTGCGCCAAGCCCCAGCAGGAGGTCCGACACCGCCCACACCACCGGGAGCTTCACGATGGCGCCGAGCGAAGCCACAATGACAGCTACAACCCTGAACCCGAAAGAGATGTACTTATTGCGAGTTAGGTGATCGAGTGCGGATTGACCGTAAGAATAGGCACCGTACGCCGTGGTGTAACCAAAAATGAAAATGATGAGCGACATGGGAAGCGCCATCCAGGATCCCAGTTGTGCACTCACGGACTGCGCGGTTAGCGAACCGGCCAGTTCAGGATCCATGCCGGCCTCATACAATCCCGATGTGAGGATCAAAAGTGCGGTGACCGTACATACGATGATCGTGTCGATGAATACACCAAATGCCTGCAAGAAGCCCTGCTGCGCGGGGTGAGCCACGGTTGCAGAACCAGCCGCGTGAGGCGTAGTACCTAGTCCGGCCTCGTTGGAGAAAAGACCCCGTCTAGCACCATTTACAAGGGCGATGAAGATGCCGCCCAGTACGCCTCCGGCAATCGGACCGAAGCCGAACGCTGATTTAACAATCAAAACGAGGGCCGCGAGAGCAGCTGCCGGGTTAAGAACAATCACGACAATAGCGATGAGGATGTAGACCGCGGCCATAATCGGGGCCAGGTACTCGGACGCACGTGCCACTGACTTAATGCCACCCAAAATGACAGGGGCCAGAAGTAGGAAGGTAAAGAGCATCGTGGAGTACGGCGAAATGTCATGATTTGCATTGAACGTTGCCGCCACCGTGTTGATTTGCACCATTGGCACCGCGAGGCCAGAAGCCACCACGGAGATAACTGCAAAAATGATGCCGGCTTGTTTCCAGCCCAGGCCCTTACGCATGTAGTACTCGGGGCCGCCGCGGAAGACGCCATCGGGGTGCTTTTCCTTATACACCTGGGCGAGCACGGATTCCGCGAACGAAGTTGCCATACCAACCAGGGCTACTATCCACATCCAGAAGATCGCGCCCGGACCTCCCATTACAAGAGCGAGGGCAACGCCCGCGATGTTACCAATGCCAACGCGCGTGCCAATACCTACCGCGAAAGCTTGGAACGATGTCACGCCCTGCAGAACTTGAGTTCGAGAGCCCGAGACCGAATGAAAAATGTCTCTTGCGTTCTTTATCTGTGGAAAACCAAGATAAACAGTGATTGCTATACCCACTCCTATGAGTAGGAATACGAGCACCCACGAGTAGAGCATGTTTACAGACCAAAGAAGCGCATTTTCAAGCGCAATGCCAATCGAGGCAGTTTTCATCACAGGACTCCCGGAAGAGAAACATTTGGGATATGTACAGATATTACTAAACCACGAGCGAAAACAACAAAATATCCCTCCCTTAAAACCAGAAGCTGGACGTTTTAACGCTTTTCCACCCCGTATTGAGCAACTCACTTATCCCCTCCGCGTCCACTAAAATTTTTGTCCCAGGTTTTTGAGACAATCACAGCATGAGCCCAGTGTTGAATGAACTCCTCGACGACCTCGAAGATAGCGGGAAGCTTAATGATCCCGACGCCTTATACGAGGCGTTTTGTTCGTGGGCAGAGTCGGGCGGGCGGCCGCTCTACCCGCATCAAGACGAGGCATTTATTGAGCTACTCGGAAATAACCATGTAATTGCGGCCACGCCGACGGGCTCGGGAAAGTCACTGATCGCTCTTGCCGGACACATCATCTCGCTGGCTCGCGGCGGCAGATCGTATTACACGGCTCCACTCAAAGCACTGGTGTCAGAGAAGTTCTTCGACCTCGTATCCCTGTTTGGTTCACAAAATGTAGGCATGGTCACCGGGGACGCATCGGTCAACGCAGATGCGCCAATCATTTGTTGTACAGCCGAGATTCTGGCCAATCAGGCACTGCGAGAAGGCGCCGACCTCGATGCGGACATGGTGATTATGGATGAGTTCCATTTTTACGGTGACCCACAGCGCGGATGGGCGTGGCAGGTACCCCTATTAGAGCTAACGAAGCCGCAGTTCGTTCTGATGTCCGCAACGCTTGGCGACGTCTCTTTCTTTGTGAAGGATCTAGCGGAACGCACCGGGCGCTCAGTCTCGGTGATTGATGATGCGAAACGCCCCGTTCCCCTCGAGATGGCCTACACAAAGTTGCCGCTGGCAGATTCGGTTGCGGAGCTCATCGAATCTGGCAAGTATCCGATTTACATCGTTCATTTTGGGCAAAAAGCAGCCATGCAGACCGCGGCTAATCTAGCCACTCCAAATCTCATTTCTAAACGTCACCAAGAACGCATTAAAGAGGCCACGGCTGATTTCCGTTTCGGAAAGGGGTTTGGCCAGATTCTACGCGGCCTATTGCACCGGGGCGTAGGCGTGCATCACGCGGGAATGCTTCCCCGTTATCGCAGACTAGTAGAGCGTCTAACCCAGCAGGGCCTTCTAGCAGCGATTTGTGGCACTGACACACTGGGCGTCGGTATTAACGTACCGATCACCACCGTGCTGATTACCTCACTGGTTAAGTTTGATGGACGCCGCGAGCGCCACTTGAGTGCACGTGAGTTCCATCAGATTGCCGGGCGCGCGGGCCGCGCGGGCTTCGACGAGGTGGGCTGGGTTGTTGTCGAGGCACCCGACCATGTGATTGAGAATCGTCAGGCTGAGATTCGCGCGGGCGATGATCCAAAGAAGCTTAAGAAGATTGTTCGCAAGAAGCTTCCCGAGGGACGGGTCGGCTGGTCCGAATCCACATTCGAACGTTTGCAGTCCGCCCAGCCCGAGGCGTTGCGCTCACAGTTTGAGTTCACGCATTCAATGGTGCTTAATGTGCTGGCTAATCCGAAGGCTCCTACCGAGCACCTGCTACGCCTCGCAACGCGCAATCACGATGATCTAGGCGAATCCAATCAGCATTTACGACGGCTCGGACAGATCTACACCTCGCTGCGCCAAGCTGAGGTTATCGAGAAGCTCTCTTCAGAAAATGCTCGCTCGGCAGGTGTTGATCGGCTACGCCTAATGCGGGATTTGCCGGACGATTTTGCGCTGAACCAGCCCCTCTCCCCCTTCGCTCTGGCCGCCTTGGATTTGCTCGATGCGCAGGCAGACAGTTTTGCGTTGGATGCAATCTCGGTCATCGAGGCAGTGCTGGAGGATCCGCGTCCCCTCCTGTTTGCACAGCAAAATGAAGCAAAAGGGGAAGCAGTTGCCGCGATGAAGGCAGCCGGAATGGAATATGAGGAGCGCATGGAGGCGCTGGAGGACGTGACTTGGCCGCGCCCTCTGGCCGAACTGCTGGAGCCCGCATTCCACACGTTTGCGCGATCGAACCCGTGGGTGGGTGATTTGGAGCTTTCACCAAAGTCGGTTGTGCGCATGATGATTGAGAACGCGATGACCTTCTCAGAGTTGGTCTCCCGATTTGATGTTGCCCGCTCCGAGGGCGTTATTTTGCGCTATTTGATGGACGCTTACCGGGCATTGCGCCAGATTATTCCAGACTCGCTGATGAATGATGAGCTACGCGAAATCATCGAATGGCTCGGCCAGTTGATTCGCGCGGTTGATTCCTCGTTAATTGACGAGTGGGAAGCACTTTCTAACCCCGATGCCGGGGTGATGGAGTCGGATGAGTCTGGGGCTGAACGAGCATTCGGTGCGGCCGAGGACGGTAGCGTCTCAATCACTGCTAACCCACATTTCTTCCACCAGCAGATCCGAAATGAACTGTTCAAACGGGTGGATCGTTTTGCTCTCGACGATCTTGACAGCCTGATCGACTATGCCGATTCTGACGGCATTGAAACATGGAGCGAAGCCCGTTGGGAAAACGCTTTAGATCGCTATTACGCGGAATATGACTGGCTTGGAGCAGGCCCCGAGGCTAGGTCAAAGGCGCGATACTCGTGGGTGGTCAGCCCGCAGGACGCGGATTTAGCAAGCGCGGGCATAAGTGATCGTCTGATTGAGGCGAATGCGGGCTTGCTGGGAGCGGGCAACATTTTGGTTACATACACGTTCGAGGATGAGCACGGTGACGGTGACTGGAGGCTGGTGGCTCTGATTGACGCCCAACTCTCGGCTGACGAAGACAGGCCCGCCTTCCGCCTACTTGAGGTAGGGCCGAGGTAGGCAACTTGACGTATAGAACGGACGGCTACCGCATATCTTCAACTGGAAGACCAGGTGGTCGGCTACGCGTTTGCCCCGCGGCGCTAACTGCGATTTAGGCAAGCACTCCGCTTTGTCCATCAGTTGCCACGATCTGCTTTCCAAACGGGAAGCAGGTTACCGGAATGAGTTTCAGGTTGGCGATTGCCATTGGAATGCCAATGATCGTGATGGCGAGGGTAAACGCCGTGGCAATATGCCCGATAGCAAGCCAGAGGCCCGCAATCAGGAACCATACGACGTTCATGAGCGCAGAGCCGACGCCCGCTCCCGGCTTGTCAACAACTTTGCGCCCAAACGGCCAGATCACGTAGGCAGCCATTCGAAACGACGCCACGCCTGCGGGGATCGTAATGATTGGAATGAAGGCGAGCAGGCCGAAGAACAGGTACATTAGCGCCAGTTCGATACCTGCGAAAATAAGCCAAATGATGTTTAGGATTGTGCGCATTTTTACTTCCTTGCTCCAAAAATTGCAGATCCCATTCTAACTCGCGTGGCCCCTTCAGCTATAGCAAGCGCGAAGTCGGAAGTCATTCCCATTGAGAGCTCACGCGCATCTCGAAGTCCAGGCAGTTTCAGAGCCCGGTCACGAATTTCGCGCAGGTCAGAAAACGACTTGCGGATCACCGCCTCGTCGGTGGTATGCGCACCGATAGTCATAAAGCCGATGACACGCAGGTTCTCCAGCTCGGCAATTTGCTGTGCTACATCAATGGCTTCTGCCGGCCCAGTTCCAGATTTTGATTCTTCACCCGAAGTATTCACCTGGATCATGACGTCTATACACCGGTCTTTGACCCGCTTGCTGATTGCCTCGGCTAGACGCAGTGAATCAACGGTTTCAATCTGATCAACCACCCGCAGGGCTTTGTTGATCTTGTTGGTCTGGAGCGGGCCGATCATCGTGGTAGTTAGATTGGCAAGGCCGAGCTCGCGCAGGTACGGCGTGGTTACTTCGGCCTCTTGGACGCGGTTCTGTCCCATCAGGACGGGGTGGCCAAGCTCGATGAGAGCGCGCGCCGCAGCTTCGCATTCCTCGGTGCTACGCGTTTTGATGGCAAGTTCCAGGTCGATGTCGCTTGCCGGACGCCCCGAGGCGGTGGCTGCGTCCTCCATCTCGCTCAGGATCTGCTCGATGCGTGTAGAAATGTGCGTCACAGTCATAGCTATCACCTACGGGAGGCGCTTTACCCACTCCGGTGTGGCGAACTTGGTGCGCGCTCTTTCTTTAGCGGTTGCGATGTCAGCATCGGTGATTTCACTTGGCGTCGCGTTGTACTTGGTGCGGAAGTGATCCAGGAATACCTCGATGATGTCTTCGCGCGCCATGCCGGTTTGCGACTTCATAGGATCAACGCGTTTAATCGCGGAGCGGGTACCTTTATCTTTGAGCTTCTCCTTGCCAATCCGCAGGGTCTCAAGCATTTTCACCGTGTCAATGTCGTAGGCCATGGTGACGTGGTGAACCATATACCCGTTGGCAAACCGCTTCTGGGCCGCGCCGCCGATTTTGCCCTTTTCGGAAGAGATGTCGTTGAGCGGAATATAGAAGGCCTTCACGCCAACTTTTCCGAGGGATTCCATGCACCACTCGTCAAGGAACGGGTAAGACTCTTCAAACGAAAGTCCATCAACGAGGCCGGTGGGGATAACCAACGAGTAGGTAACACAGTTACCCGGCTCCATGAACATGGCGCCGCCCCCGGTGACGCGGCGAGAAACCACGATGCCATGCTTCTTGATACCGTCCTCATCGATCTCGTTTGAGTACGACTGGAAGGATCCAATTACCACTTGGGGCGCGTTCCACTCCCAGATGCGCATGAATGGTTTGCGCCGGCCTGCAGCCACGTCCTCCACGAGTGTTTCATCCATGACAACGTTGAGCATTGGATCGATTGTCGGGCCGTGGATTACTTCAAAGTCGATATCGGACCAGTCCAAAGCCTTGCCAAGCGCGCGGCGCACAGCTATTGCAACGCCGCGCGTGGTGAGGCCAAACAAAGTATCTGTAGGTAGCACTACCGCATCCAGCGCGGCAGTGATTTCGTTCGCGCTGGAATGCTCTACGAGGCCTTCGAGCGCCGCAGTCATGCGAAATAATGCTTCATCGGGTTCGAGGAAGAAGTCACCGGAGATACGAACGTTTGCAAGCGCTCCATCTGCAACGTCTAAATCAACAACAACCAGTTTCCCGCCTGGAACCTTATATTCACCGTGCATATTTCCATCTTATGTAGCCCCGGCCAACTCTCCTAACGGAGGGCTTTGCACGGGCGGGGTTTTGGTCACTGTTCGGTATGCGAGTTGGCGCGCCGCGAAAGTAGCAACCAAAATATGCTTGAGGAAACACGGAAAGGGTTAGCGATGGCTTTTGCGCTACGTTCAAATACTTCAACAGCAGGGCGAAACATGGCTGGGGCCCGCGCACTCTGGCGCGCCACGGGCATGGAGGATTCTGACTTTGGCAAGCCAATCATCGCAATCGCGAACTCGTTTACACAGTTTGTTCCCGGTCATGTGCATCTGCGCGATGTAGGCAAGATTATTGCAAAGTCCGTGGCTGAAACGGGCGGGGTATCAAAAGAGTTCAACACCATCGCGGTCGATGACGGTATTGCGATGGGACACTCGGGCATGCTTTATTCCCTGCCCTCCCGCGAGGTGATTGCCGACGCGGTTGAATATATGGTGAACGCCCATTGCGCCGATGCCCTCGTATGTGTTTCGAACTGCGACAAGATCACGCCGGGCATGCTACTGGCTGCACTGCGTCTTAACATTCCCACTGTGTTCGTCTCGGGTGGCCCCATGGAGGCCGGGAAGAACATCGATCCGAATGTGATCTTGGGCGATTCTAAAGAAGGGCACGGCAACCTCGTAACCGTCATGAATGCAACGGCTGACGATGCGGTTTCGGATGCGCAGCTGCTGCAGATCGAAAAACTCGCGTGCCCCACGTGCGGCTCGTGCTCCGGCATGTTCACAGCCAACTCGATGAATTGTTTGACCGAAGCCCTCGGCCTATCGCTGCCTGGTAATGGTTCAACGCTTGCAACGCATGAGGCTCGCCGCGGCCTGTTTGAGCGCGCAGGAAGCCTCGTTGTTGAACTCGCGAAGCGTTATTACGATGGCGAAGACGAGTCTGTACTGCCCCGAAATATGGCCACCAAGGATGCTTTTGAAAACGCAATGAGCCTGGACATGGCAATGGGAGGATCATCCAATACAGTTCTTCACTTGCTGGCAGCGGCTCGCGAAGGCGGCGTTGATTTTGACATGGACGACATTGGCCGGCTGGGAGATACCGTGCCAACGCTGTCGAAGGTGGCCCCAAACCACAATGATTACCACATGGAGGACGTGCATCGCGCGGGCGGCGTACCGGCGTTGCTGGGCGAGCTTGACCGCGCTGGGCTATTGAAGCATTCGGTGCACGCAGTTCACTCCCCTGATTTGAAGTCGTGGCTCACGCAATGGGACATCCGTGGGGGCGCACCGTCGACTGAGGCCCTTGAGTTGTTCTCAGCCGCGCCCGGTAATGTGTGCACAACCGAGCCATTCTCGACCGCCAACAGGTGGAGAGAGCTGGATACCGACCGCGAGGCTGGTTGTATCCGGTCTGTAGAACACGCTTACGTTGCCAGTGGCGGCTTGACCGTGTTGCACGGCAATTTGGCAGCTGAAGGCGCGGTGATCAAGGCGGCTGGTATCGATCCGTCCCTCTTCCATTTTGAGGGGGAAGCAATCGTGTTTGAGTCCCAGGAAGAGGCTATTGAGAAGATCCTGAACAAGACCGTGCACGAAGGCCACGTGGTTGTGATCCGCTACGAGGGCCCATCGGGCGGGCCGGGAATGCAAGAGATGCTGTACCCGACCTCCTTTATCAAGGGTCGCGGCCTAGGGAAGAAGGTTGCACTGATTACAGATGGGCGTTTCTCGGGTGGCACTTCCGGCATTTCCGTGGGGCACATTTCTCCCGAGGCCGCGGCGGGCGGCGCGATTGGCCTGATTGAGGATGGGGATCGCGTCATCATCGACGTGGATCGGCGCGAGCTCACGCTGGATGTGCCCGAGGAGGTACTTGCCCAGCGCCGCAACAAGCAGTTAGAGCGCAGTGAACCGTGGACTCCGAAGGAGCGTAAACGCGAAGTTTCAGATGCTTTGAAGCTGTATGCGATGACTGCTACTTCGGCGTCACAAGGCGCGGTAAGAGACATCTCTTTGGTGCAAAGAAAGCAGATTTAGGCTAAGACGTTCGCCCAGTTTGGAGCGGTTTTATGCGATTTGCCCAGGAAACTTTAAGGTGGAGACGCTACAATAATATATGTTCCGATTTTCAATAGTTAGGAGTTAACCATGGCAGACGGCATGAAAGACAAGATCGCCGGTAAAGCGAAGGAAGTTGCTGGCGAGGTCTCCCAGGACAAGGATCTGAAGGCCGAAGGTAAGGCAGATCAGGTTGCAGGCAAGATCAAGGATTTTGCTGAGGATGTCAAGGGCAAGGCAGAGCAGGCTGGCGAGGACCTGAAGGCCGGCGTTGACAAGCTGAAGAAGGAATTCGGCGAGTAAACAAGACTTGCAAATGCAGTGGTACCCATCGCCCAACGGCGATGGGTACCACTTCTATCTACCACCAGCTATACGATGCGGTAGAGCCAGTGGTACGGGTCTGGCTCGTGCCCATTTTGAATGCCAACCAGTTGGTTGTAGATCGACAAGGTGAGCGCCGATCCAGGAATCTCCAGGTCGAAGTCCTTTGACGCAAGTCTGCCGATTGGCGTTACCACCGCAGCAGTTCCACAGGCGAACATCTCAGTTACCTCACCGCTCCTAATGTCCTTGGCCAAATCGGATAGGCGGATCCTCTCTTCAAAAACAGGAGTTCCGCGGTCGCGCAGCAGGCGAATAATTGCAGACCGGGTGGAGCCCTCCAAAATGGTGCCCGTAAGGCTCGGTGTACGCACCGAACCATCACTACGCACCACAAACACGTTCATGCCGCCCAGTTCTTCCAAATACTGGTTCTCACGCGCATCCAGGAAACAAACCTGGTCGAATCCAGCATCTGCCGCCTCTTCTTGGGGCAGGAGGGCGCCAGCGTAGTTCCCGCCCGTCTTTGCTGCTCCCGTTCCGCCGGGGCCAGCGCGGTGGAACCCGTCCGAAACCCAAATCGATACGGGGCTTAAACCATCCTTGAAGTAGAGGCCAACTGGGGTGGCAATAGTCAAGAAGGTGTACTCCGCAGCGGCGTGCACGCCCAGGAACGCCTCGGAGGCAAACATGACCGGTCGCAGATACAGAGAGGAACCAAACGGAGTGGGCACCCACTTCGCATCCTCGGTAACGAGGGCGGCGATGGCACCCACAAAATCCTCCACCTCCATTTGAGGCATGCACATACGCCTTGCTGACGCATTGAAGCGGGCCGCGTTATAGCCGGGGCGGAAAGTCCAGATTGACCCGTCATCGTGACGGTATGCCTTCATTCCCTCAAAAATCTCTTGCCCATAATGCAGCACCGCGGCTGCCGGCGATAGGGTGAGCGGGCCAAACGGGACAACCTGCTTGCTGTGCCACCCCTGCCCTTTTGTCCAAATCGCACGGGCCATGTGGTCCGAATAGGCCGCACCAAAGCTCAGCTCATCCATCGCCTTCGCCCAGGCTTCCTCGCTCGCAGGCGCCGGATGTGGCTGTACCTCAAAACGTTGTGCCACGTCCTTGGCCGCCGATAGCGTTCGCGCCCCCTCGGCTTCCAACGCCGTCATGTTGTGGCTTAGCCCGTCGCTCATGATGCTTCCTTCCTCGCTTCGATTTAAGTCTATTTTAGGTATCGCGCTCCCCTCGCACCCGCAGTGGTCATAGCGTGAACGCTCTACCTTTCGATACGACCTAACAAGGCCCTGCCCAATCTGCGATGATGGAGGGAGTCAGCTGAAGGAGTCGCCTTGACCACTGCTCAAGTTTTCCCCGCAAACATTGGCCTACCAAAAGAAGCAGACCTATATAAATGGTGTGTGATTGCCGCGGATCAGTTTTCTGCCTCACCCGCGTATTGGAGAGAAGTTGAACAAATAGTAGGCAGTGCGCCATCCACGTTGCGCATGATCGTTCCGGAAGTTTATTTGGCGATCGAGAATGAGGAGGAGTTGCAAGCCCGCGTGAAGGCAGCACACGTTGCTATGCACGAATACCTCGACTCCCATATTGAGGTGGTTGAAAACGCCGTTATCTACACGGAGCGAGCGACACCATACGTAAAAAAACGCCGCAGCCTCGTGCTTGCGCTCGACCTCGAAACCTATTCATACACGGGCCAAGAAGTTGATGCACGCGCGTCCGAAGCCACTGTTTTAGAGCGTATTCCCGCTCGCGAGGCCGTGCGCCGCGGCGCCGCACTGGAACTTCCGCACGTGCAGGTTCTCTACGATGACCCCGACTTCGAGGTCCAAAAACTCATTGATCCCACCACGCTAAGCCCGCTGTATAGTACCGACCTGATGCAAGAAGGCGGCAGCGTCAAGGGCTGGCACATCCCCGGCGATTCCCAGCTGTGGGCGTCCATCAAGAGCGTTCTTGATGGACTTGAACAGCGCCACGGTTTCCGCTTTATTGTGGGCGATGGTAACCATTCGCTTGCGGCCGCGAAGTCTCACTGGGAGCACCTGAAGCCCACGCTTTCGGCATCTGAGCTTGCAAATCATCCGGCAAGATTCGCGCTGGTTGAACTTATCAACGTGCATGATGATGGCTTGGTCATGGAGCCAATCCACCGCCTTTTGCGCGGCATTTCGGCGCAGCAACTGCTCGATGCCGCCGACAAATGGAACGAGAACCATGATGGCGAGGTTGTCGCGATTGATCTTCTCACCGCGAGCGGGCGTGACACGTTAAAGCTCGTTCAACCGGGTGCCCTTGTGGTTGAACCGGTACAAGAACTAATTGACCAGCTCATTAGCGATCTTGGGTTAGACCCAGCCCACGCGTGCGAGTACATTCACGGCGAGGACGAGCTTGCTCGCCTCGTAAATGAGGAAAATGCACTCGGTATTGACCTGCCGGCGTTGGATCGCTCTTCCCTTTTTGAATACGTGGCAAAACAGGGGGCTATGCCGCGCAAATCGTTTTCGCTGGGCGAGGCCAATGAAAAACGTTATTACCTGGAGACCAGGCAAATCTCCTAGACAAAAGGGTTACTAAACAAAAAGTATGGGAGCACTTGCAAGTGCTCCCATACTTCTACTTACAGCCAGGTTTAACGCGCTGCGCTTCCCGTGTAGTCCTCATCCTCATCTGTCCAACCGAAAGCCTTGCGAAGCTCGCGGCCAGTTTGTTCGATCGAGTGCGACTCGTGCTCCTTGCGTAGCTGCAAGAACTCGGGCGCACCCGCATCCTGATCCGCAATGAAACGCTTTGCGAAGGTGCCGTCTTGAATATCAGCGAGCACAGCCTTCATGTTTTCCTTCACATCCGGCGTGATCACGCGCTTACCGGACACGTAATCGCCGTACTCTGCCGTGTCGGAACAAGACCAGCGCTGCTTCGTAAGGCCTCCCTCGTTAATGAGGTCCACGATCAGCTTCATTTCGTGGAGCACCTCAAAGTAAGCGATCTCAGGCTGGTAACCGGCCTCGGTCAGCACCTCAAAACCGTAGGTAATCAGCTGGGAGACGCCGCCGCACAACACAGACTGCTCGCCGAACAGGTCCGTTTCGGTTTCTTCCTTGAACGTCGTCTTGATTGCACCCGCGCGAGTAGCGCCGATGGCCTTAGCGTAGGAAAGCGCAACGTCCCAGGCCTGGCCGGACGCGTCGTTTTCTACCGCAACAATCGCAGGCACGCCCCTACCCTCTTCGAACTGGCGGCGGACCGTGTGGCCCGGGCCCTTCGGAGCAACCATACACACGTCGTGGCCCGCACTTGGCGCAATGTAGCCGAAACGTACGTTGAAGCCGTGCGCGAAGAAAAGAGCAGCGTCGTCCTTTAAGTTTGGCTCAATCTCCTGTGTGTAAACTACGCGCTGCACCTGGTCCGGCGTTAGGATCATGACCACATCCGCAACCTTCACAGCCTCGGCAATCGTGGCTACACGTAGCCCCATTTCAGCGGCCTTCTGCCATGAGCTGGAACCCTCGCGCAGGCCCACCACGACCTCGACACCAGAATCACGCAAATTGAGCGCATGCGCATGCCCCTGCGAGCCGTAGCCAATTATCGCTACGCGCTTACCCTGAATGACGGATAGGTCGGCGTCGTCGTCATAATAAATTTCAGCCACGATCTTTCTCCTTTAGCTGATCGGTTATGGAACGTGGACCTCGACCAATCGCCAGGGTCCCTGATTGAACGATCTCACAAACGCCATAAGGTTCAAGCGCAGTGAGAAGTGCGTTAACTTTTTCACTATCCCCCACGGCCTCAATAACAACCGAGGTGGGGGAAACATCAACTACGTGAGCGCGGAAAAGCTCAACGATTTGAAGCACCGCGGTGCGGCGCTCGTCATCCGCACGCACTTTAAATAGCACCAGCTGGCGCGTTACCGAGGGGGAGGCCGACACGTCAACGACCTTCAGCACATTCACCAGCCTGTTTAACTGCTTCGTGATCTGCTCCAGCGGATGCTTATCCACCTCCACCACCACGGTCATGCGGGAGATCTCCGGGTGCTCGGTCTCTCCCACTGCAAGCGAACGGATGTTGAACGCGCGGCGCGCAAACAGGGAGGCAACGCGCATGAGCACACCCGGCTTGTTCTCAACAAGCACCGAAAGTGTACGAATTTCACTCATTAGACGTCCTCTTCCCACTCAGGCGCGATACCGCGCGCGTAATTTATCTCATCGTTGGAGACGCCCGCAGCCACCATCGGCCACACCATCGCATCCTTCGACACCCTAAAATCGATGAGGACGGGGCGGTCGTTGATTGACATTGCCCACTCGATAGCCTCATCAACTTCCTCCGGCTTAGTAACCCGGCGCGCCGCCATGCCGTAAGCGTCTGCGAGTTTTAAGAAATCCGGAATCTGCGCTTCCGTGGTGTTCAAGTAGGTGTGTGAGTATCGCTCGTTGTAAAACAGGTTCTGCCACTGACGCACCATGCCGAGCACCGAGTTGTTAATAATCGCCACCTTGATGGGGATGTTGTTGATAGTGCAGGTGGCGAGTTCCTGGTTAGTCATCTGGAAACTCCCATCACCGTCGATCGCCCACACCACCCGATCTGGGTTACCAACCTTCGCACCCATCGCCGCGGGCACGCAGTACCCCATGGTGCCAAGTCCGCAGGAAGAGATGAAGCTACGCGGCCTCTCATATTTAACGAACTGCGCTGCCCACATCTGGTGCTGGCCCACGCCCGTCGTGTAGATGGCTTCCCGCCCAACCACCTCGGATAGGCGCTCGAGCACGTACTGCGGGGCCATAGCATCGCCCGGTTCTTCGTAGCCCAGCGGGTACGTCTCGCGCAGACGATTAAGGTAGCGCCACCAGCCGGAAAGGTTGGTTGCCTCCTCCTCGTACAACGGTTTTGCAGCGGCCACAAGCGCGCTCACGGTCAATGCCAGATCACCCACAATCGGAATATCTGCGTAGCGATTCTTGGAGATTTCGGCAGCGTCAATATCTACGTGGACAACTCTCGCGCGCGGGCCAAACGAATCCAGCTTGCCGGTCACTCGATCATCAAAACGCGCTCCCAAAGAGACGATCAGGTCTGCCTTTTGCAGTGCCCCCACAGCGGCCACAGTTCCGTGCATGCCCGGCATTCCCAGGTTGTGCGGGTCTGAGTCGGGGAACGCGCCCCGAGCCGGCAGGGTTGTCACCACGGGCGCATCCGTCAGCTCAACCAGTTTGGCTAGATCCTCGCTCGCTCCGGAACGAATCATGCCGCCACCAACATAGAACACGGGAGCCTCGGCCTCATGGATCGCCTTCGCTGCCTCGCGAACCTGTTTGCTGTGCGGACGTGAAGCCGGGTGGTATCCCGGCAGGTCAAGCTTTGGCGGCCACGAAAAGTCAAACATCTCATTTTGCGCGGATTTGGTAATATCCACGAGGACAGGACCCGGCCGCCCCGACGATGCCAGGTAAAACGCTTCTGCAATCCTACTGGGAATGTCCTCGGCCTTCGTGACGAGGAACGAGTGCTTCGCAAGCGGCATAGATGCGCCCACAACGTCGGCTTCCTGAAACGCGTCAGTTCCGATGAAGCTAGCCCCCACCTGGCCGGTGATCACAACAATCGGCACCGAATCGAGGTTCGCATCCGCGAGCGCCGTCAACGTATTCGTTGCCGCAGGGCCGGAAGTAACCACGGCACAACCGACCTTGCCCGTAGAAATCGCGTAACCCTGAGCCGCGTGACCGGCACCCTGCTCATGGCGAACCAAAATCACGTTCAGCTTCTTCGAATCAAGAAGCGCGTCATAAACGGGAATGATCGCGCCGCCTGGCATGCCAAAAATATCGGTCACATCCAGGCATTCAAGACTACGCACAACCGCGCTCGCTCCACTAATACGCTCTGGCTTAGCCGCTTGTTCGCGACCAAGATGAGCGTCGAAGCTAGGAAGCGGTTTCCTCGACTTAGCTCTTCCCTGTTTCTTCACTTCAGTCTCCCAAGGCTAGGGCGGCAATAAAAAACCCTCGACCTTTTGGGGTGCGAGGGTAAGGCGTGCGGCTTATCTTTTATCCAGCAAAGCCCGCACGCCGACGAATAATCACGCGGCGCGAAGAGACAATCTGAACTGAACAAGCCATGGGTACACACTACGCAACTTTGAGCGCAAAACATGAAACCGGCGATGAACGATCTCAGATAATGGATGCGGGCCGCAAGCGGTCATCTACATCGTCCGCGCGGCGCTAGGAGCTAAAGAATCAAATTATGCTGACGTCTTTCAAAGCGCCAGAACTCTCTCGGTCACGGTCGAACCAGCCGTTATGCCGATTCGAGCCCCGCACGTGGTGTGAGCACCTTTACGTGCTTCAAACTTTTTCGCCCAGATCGCAAAAAGTAGAATACACATTGTGTCTAGGCAAATATTCCATTCGTTCAAGAGCCGCTTTCGCAAGGCCAATACAGGTGACGAGGATGTTGCTACAGCTGTGGCAGCCAACCAGCCCTCGCCCGCACCTCAACCAACCGAAGACGTCATCAGGGCGCTTACGGAGAATACCGCTGAAAATTCAGAAGAACTAGCCGAGCAACTTCAGATTCTGTCTTTGACAGAAGAAGAGGTGCGGGAGAACCGCATCAGGCGCGAACGCTTGGCTTACCAAACGAGCGTCGTTGTGAAACTAGGTAGCATGCTCATGGCTGCTGGGGCCGGCTCCTATCGCGTCAAAGCATCTATGGAGCGCCTCGCACATGCCATCGGGATTGAAAAACTTGAAACCCACGCGTCGCTAATGGAGCTCAACACTACGGCTTTCAAAGCGGATACGTTCCGCACAGAAGTTGTAGAACAGCGCGCAGTAGGAGTCAACGCGGCACGAATCGACGCCCTTAGACAGTTCACTCGATCACTGCGTCCCAACATGCTCGCAGAGGACGCCGACCAAGCCCTCGATGCGATCGCGGCGCAACCACACCTATATTCGCGCCTCCAACTAGCAGTAGCATCAGGAGTTGGCTGCGCCGGATTCGCGTTCTTGAACAAGGGCGGCCTCATCGAATGCCTGGCGGTACTCGTGGCCGCTTTCCTTGGCCAATACGTGCGCTCCATGATGCTGGGGAAACGATTTAACCACGTAGCCACCTGGATGGCTTGTTCCGCGATCGCGACCTCCATTTACATCGGCACGGTTTCAACGATGGTTTCTTTCGGCTTCGCCGATAACACCCACCAGGCCGGAGCGGTATCTGCAATCCTCTTCCTCGTGCCCGGATTTCCGCTGGTCACAGCAATCCTTGACCTTGTACGCCTAGACTTAAATGCGGGCATTACAAGGGGAACCTACGTTGCGATTTTAATGGTGGCGGCAGGTGTATCCGTCTGGGCAGTAACCTTCGTAACCAACTGGTCTGTAAAACCCAGTGCGCCAATGGTTATCGCACCGCTCCTACTCCTGGCATTAAACGCTCTAGCCACATTCATTGCCGCTACTTCTTTTGGAGTACTCTTCAACACTCCCCTATCCATCGCCGCAACCGCAGGCCTGGTTAGCGCCCTTTTGAATCCCCTGCGGATCCTGCTGGTTTCTCTCGGATACCCAAACCAGGCGATGGTTGGCCTGATGAGCATGATGGTTGGCCTCTTCGCCGCGCTACTATCCACAAAGGTCCGCTCTTCTCGCGTCACACTATCCGTACCAGCCGTGGTCATCATGATTCCGGGCGTGCCGTTCTACCGCGCTATCACGGCAGTCAACCAAGGAGAAACGCTCACTGCCTTCGCCTCGATTGCGGAAGTGTCATTCGTGATCCTCGCTATCGGCGTCGGACTCGCTATCTCACGCATGCTTACTGACCCGGGGTGGACATTTGATTCACCAAGAAAATCAAAGATCATTGCTTAACTAAAGCGAGTCCAAACAAAGTGTAATTTTCTCCAGCAATCGTAGTTTTAGCGAGAAAACGTGCGCCCAGCTTCATGCTATGGTTTACATGGCGTAAAACGCCAGAACGAAACCCTGCGATGAAAGACCAGGGGCGGCGAAGATAGTGTCAAAGAAACTGAAACCGCCCGGAAAGTTTTAGTCAGGAGTACAAGAAAGAATTGGTAAGCATATTCACCTTCTTTGCCGAGCAGCCGGTCCTCATGCTCTTCATCTTGATTGGCCTGGGCATGCTCGTTGGACATATCAAACTTAAAGGCGTGTCTCTTGGAGCCGCCGCCGTTCTATTCCTAGCGATTTTTGTATCCGCATGGGCAGAAACCCTCGGAGTAGAAATCCGAATTCCGGGCGTGTTTGGCGTTCTTGGCCTCGCGGTTTTTGCATTTGCAATCGGTGTTAACTCTGGCCCGAGCTTCTTCCATAACATTAAGACAGCTCTCGGCCCTATCTTGGCCACTGTCGCCCTCTACATAGTTGCTGCAGGAGCTGCCTACGGACTCGGCATTTATGTGTTCGACATGGACATCGCCCTCGTTGCCGGTACTTTTGCTGGCGCACTCACTAACACGCCGGCACTGGCAGCCGCCGGACAGGCATCTGGCGACCCCGGCCTTGCAACCGTTGGTTACTCCATTGCCTACCTGTTTGGCGTAATCGGAATGATGATCGCAGCTATGGCGGCGCTACGCGCCGGCAAGAACGACACTGATAAGCCGTCTCCACTTGCAAACCGCACCATCCGCGTGGAGCGCTCCGACAAGCCTCTGGTTGGCGACATCTACGAAATGATGGGCAAGAAGGTAACCTTCTCGCGAATCAGGCGCGGCGAAACCGGCCCCATCAAGAAGCCGGTAATGTCCGACTCGCTGAACCACGACGACCTCGTAACTGTTGTAGGACCGCGCGAACTAGTTGCGCGCGTTGCAACCGAACTTGGTCACGGCTCTTCACACTCCCTAATGGAAGACCGCTCTTACCTCGATTTCCGTCGCATCACGGTGTCAGACCCGAAGCTGGCTGGACGCACCGTTGCAGACCTCGACATGGGTAACAAGTTCTCCGCAACTATCTCCCGCGTGCGCCGCGGTGACATCGACATGGTTGGCGAACCGGGCCTCGTGCTTCAGCAGGGTGACCGCGTCCGCGTTGTAGCCCCCACCTCGAAGATGCGTGAGATTACCAAGTTCTTCGGAGACTCCGCGCGTGGTCTTTCTGACATCAACCCGGTTGCACTAGGTCTTGGCATGGCGCTCGGCATTGTTCTTGGCGAGCTACCGATCCTCACCCCATCGGGCGAGTACTTCTCAATCGGATCTGCGGCCGGCACGCTCATTGTTGGTCTGATCTTCGGCAAGATCGGACGTATCGGCAAGGTTGTCACCGCTATTCCTTACACCGCTGCGATGGTGCTCTCCGAGTTCGGTCTGCTCGTCTTCCTCGCCCAAGCGGGCACGGTAGCAGGTGGCCAGATCGGTGAGGCGTTTGCATCCGGCTCCTGGCTGAATATCCTCATCCTCGGCATGGTGGTCACCTCGATTATGGCTGTTGGCCTGTACATGGTCATGAGATGGATCTTCAACATGGGTGGCACGCAGCTTGCCGGTTTCCTCGGCGGCTCACAAACCCAGCCGGCGGTGCTCGCATTCGCGAACTCGCGTACCAACGCGGACCCGCGTGTTGCACTTGGCTACGCTCTGATCTACCCCGTCGCGATGATCGGTAAGATCCTCGTGGCGCAGGTACTCGGCGGCCTCTAAACCGCATTCGCATAAGCGACTGGGCGGGCAGTTCATTTGAACTGCCCGCCCTTTCATCTACGTACCTATTACGCACCTAAAACCGGCACGCCTACCATCGGCACTCCTATACAAGGAAGGGAGCTGCAAAACGGTATTCAGACCCAAACTGGCAGAAACCAACCTCAGATTCGGCACTTCCCCTCTGAATACCGAATACCGCAACCACCCCAATCGGTATTCCGACCCAAAGCGGCGAAAACTACCCCTACATTTGCCAGTTCTCCTCACGGTCGTTGGAGACGAGGCTGGATTATGGCCAAACCCGCAGCGACCGTCAGAACGGCGGGTTTCAGTACCCTTGGTTCGGATGTAGGGCTTCAGTACCCCTGCTTCGATAGGCGCAGCTCCGTAGAAGCCTTCATTGGCTCCCACCAGGAGCGATTCCGCTCGTACCACTGAATGGTGTTTGCAAGCTCGTCCTCGAGACTTAGACGCGTGGGACACCACTCCAACTCAGTACGAATCCGCTCCGCATTCAGCGCATACCTGCGGTCATGCCCTGGCCTATCCGCAACGAATTCGAAGTCGTTGTCGTCCGCGCCCATGAGGGTATTGATGCGTCTCACGACCTCTAAATTCGAGCGCTGCTGTTCCACCCCAATTAGGTAAGTCCTGCCAACCTGCCCATGCTGAAGGATCTGCCACACGGCCTCGTTATGGTCATCAACGTGGATCCAATCGCGCACATTTTGACCCGCTCCATAGACGCGCGGACGCCGACCAAGCAGACGTTCCGTGATGGTTCGAGGAATCAGCTTCTCCACGTGCTGACGCGGCCCGAAATTATTCGAGCTGTTAGAAATCGTGGCTTGCACACCAAATGAACGCACCCAGGCTCGCACCAAATGATCTGCCGCCGCCTTAGAAGCCGAATATGGTGAGGATGGCCGATACGGGCTCTCTTCTGTGAACTTCTGATGGGTATTCAACGGCAGATCTCCATACACCTCGTCGGTTGATACGTGGTGAAAACGCACGTCGAACTCGCGGGCAGCCTCGAGAAGCATCGCCGTGCCGTCCACGTTCGTACGCACAAACAGCAGGGGATCTCGTAGAGAATTATCATTGTGCGATTCTGCTGCAAAGTGGACCACGGCATCGGCCCCGCGCACGAGGTCGTAAACGGTTTCCCGATTCAAGATGCTATCAACAACGAGCTTGCACCTGTCCGGATACAGCTTCATGTCTGCCTCAACGAACTTCCTGCCACTGGCATACGTGAGGGCATCGAGCACCGTGACGCTAGCTCCCTTAGCTAAAGCCAACGACGTGAAGTTGGACCCGATAAAGCCCGCTCCTCCAGTGACAAGCAAGTGCATAATCTGATTCTCTCATGCATCCAAAAGCGGTGTCCCCGCAGTGAGCGTGAAGCTGCACAGGTACAGATGAGGGCGACGGTTTATCGCTCAAATCGCCTGGCAGAAAACGCTATGATACGGGCTTTTAGTTATACTTAATGCCGGTAATGAAAGCGAGATCGATTGAATCCAACGGCACGTAGAATCTCCGGCTACCCCATGCGTTACGACTGGGGTGACCTGCATGCGCTCCACGACTTTTGTGGCACGCCTGCAGATGGCGAGCCGCTCGCTGAAATCTGGTACGGCACGCACCGCGGCGGCCCGTCCCGGCTCGAAGATGGAACGCTGCTCGAAGACGTCGTAGCTCCCCGTGGAAAAGGCGCCCACGTTGACGGCTTCCCTTACCTTGCAAAACTGATCGCACCCGCAAAGCCCCTTTCAATACAGGTGCATCCATCCATTGAAGAGGCCGAAGCGGGGTTCGACCGAGAGAACAAGCTCGGCATCCCACTGCGCTCGCCTGATCGGGTGTTTGTGGACCGCAACCACAAGCCGGAGATGCTCCTCGCCCTCACCCCATGGCGGACACTGGTTGGTTTTGCACCCGAGCAAGAACTCATTCGATTCAATGAAGAGGTATCCACTCCGCTTTCTTTGCATATTGCCAAGCTGATTCGTGAGCAAGGCCTGGAACGCCCTGCCGCCTCAGCTCTACGCGACGGGTTGAAACCGCCCATCGAACACGTGGAGGAATACGCGCGCAGATGCGGCGAAATGGCGCGCCACTCGGACCCTGCGATTGCTAAACGCGCAGGCATGCTTGAGTTCGTGCACTCATTTTTCCCCGGCCAGTCATCTCTGCTTGTGGCGGCGTTGATGAACATCCTCGACCTAGAGCCAGGCCAGGCACTGTTCACTCCCGCCGGCACCATCCACTCATACTTGTCAGGAGTTGGGTTCGAGGTTATGTCATCGTCGGCAAACACGATCCGCGCGGGTCTCACCAATAAGCACATCGACGTCGAGGGCCTCCTATCCACTGCAAACCTGCGCTCTTCTGCTCCTACCCTTGTGGAACCAGTTAAACATCCCGAATGCGGCATTCACGTCCTCACATATCAACCCGATGTAGAGGACTTCCGCTTAGACGTCGCTGATGCAAGTGGAGGGAGGCTACGAGGTGCAGCAGCCGCAGACACAGTCGTAGTCGCCATCGATGGTAACGGCTTTGTCAATCAAGAGACGCTTGCACGAGGTAGCGCAATGTGGGTTCCCGCGCATGGAGATTTCGAACTGCGCGGCACCGTCAAAGTGGCCGTCGTTTCTATCGCCGCGGCTCCCGTAAAGTGGAGCTTAATACCCTAATTGCGCTGCGGCGGCCGCTTTGTACGTCTCGCGGGCCAAGGCCTAGGATAGATGCCATAAGGAAACGGCACAGGAGATAAACAGTGAGCCACGAGCATAACCACGGAGCAGGCGCGCCAACTAACAGACTTTGGTTCGCATTTGGGGTCACAGCGACGGTCATGATTGTAGAGGTGATCGGCGCTGCAGTGACTTCGAGCCTTGCCGTCCTCGTTGACCTCGGACACGTGCTAACTGATCTTCTTGGTTTGGGTATGGCTCTCATCGCCGCGAAACTCGCGGCCAGACAGGCAAGTAAACAACGCACTTGGGGGTGGGCGCGCGCCGAGGTGCTCGCAGCTGCAATGCAGGCAATCATCCTCATCGGCGTGGGCGTGTACGCGGTGGCAGAGGCAATCCGCCGCTTCATCATTCCTCCTCAAATCGAGGGAGCCGGCCTACTGCTGGTGGGAATCATAGGTTTGCTAGGAAATATTGCCAGCCTTATCGTGCTCTCCGGAGCGCGCGAGCACAACCTCAACATGCGGGCCGCTTTTCTTGAAGTGCTAAACGACGCACTTGGGTCTGTAGCGGTCATCGCGTCCGCAATCGTTATTAGTACCACGGGCTGGCACCAGGCGGACTCAATTGCGAGCCTCATTATCGCCATGCTCATTGTGCCAAGGGCCGTGGTGATCCTACGCTCGGCTGGTCGCATTCTGATGGAGTTCACGCCTAAAGAACTTGACCTCGATGAGGTGCGCAAGCACCTGCTTGGTCTAGAGCATGTTGTGGACGTGCACGACATGCATGCGTCGACGATTGGTACGGGTCAGAACACGTTCAGCGCCCACATCATTCTCTCCGAGAAGTGCTTTGCACAAGGTCATGGTCTTGATGTGCTACTGAACGCCGAGCAATGCTTGCGCGAACACCATGGCGTCTCTCTAACGCACACAACGCTGCAGTTAGAACCAGCAGGATTCCGCCACGGCCACGACGACATAGTCCACAAATAGAAACCGCGGCCCTTAACGTGTGGCTCAGCGCAGTATGCTCCGGATGCTACATATTCCGTGACGGTGTGGTGGACACGCAGTATTGGTGGCAGTACAGCGGGTTTGGGTTAGGGTGGGTGAATTGTTTTGAGGGGGCTGCTAACCGGCTTGGTTAGCAGCCCCCTCAAATTGAGTGTGGTAGCGGTGGTTTCCTACTCTCCCACACCCTACCAGGTGCAGTACCATCGGCGTTCACGGGCT